>JANQJM010000150.1 GCA_028281635.1 Pseudomonadales bacterium
AGCCCGATTCACGGGTAATCTTGATGTTATTCTTGTCACCGCTTACCAGCAATGGTTTGTAGCCCATGAGCTCGATGGCACCGGCCTCGTCGGTGATAGTGATACTTCCCGCACAAGCACTCTGCATAGCTTGAAATAGTAGGCCGAACCGAAAAATCTGTGGCGTAAGAGCCTGCCAATACTCGCTGCGATCAACTGTTTCAGCCACGTGCTGGGTCTCGTCAGCTCGCTTTAGCGTATTGTCCTGCGGGACAGCCAACAAGCCACCGATAGTATGATCGGCAACCGCTCCTAACAGTTTGTCTATGTCCGACAACTGCACACAAGGTCGAACTGCGTCGTGCACAAGAACCCAATCTTGATCCTTAGCCTGGTCAGCCAGCACATTTAAAGCATTCATCACAGATTGTTGACGAGAATCGCCACCAATAGTCGTGGTAACCAAGTCGGTGTCGATCGGCAGCTGTTGAAAATTCACGTCTTCAGGATTGAGGGCTACCACAATCCTGGTAACGCCGGGTACTGCGGCCAGCTTGTCGAGGGTGTGTTGAATCACTGGCCGTTTGGCGAGAGGGAGGTATTGCTTGGGAATGGCCGAGCCCATGCGTTGGCCAATGCCTGCGGCCGGTAGTATTGCCCAAAGACTCATTGTCGAACCACGCTGCTCGTACGCTTCAGCGTCAAACGACTATTCTATGATGAGATAGAACACTTCGTCTTCACCGATCATGCCCAGCTCGGAACGTGCTCTCTCCTCTACCGCTTCCAACCCGTTTTTCAAATCGATAACTTCGATTTCCAATAGTCGGTTGCGCGCTTTCAACTCACTGTTTATCGTTTGTTGTGCCTGCACTTCTTCTTCGAGCATATTCAACGCCCGCACGCTGTCTTCCCCCAGCCACAATTGATACTGGAGGACAATAACGAAGACACCTAACAATCCGATGAGCAGTTTCATGTTGAAGCTATTTTAGATATTCCACTTAGTCCGTAGCCTATCCCGTAAAGCGTTTAAATTCAGCCAACCCATTATAGACTGAGCGATCACCTAACTCTTCTTCAATACACAGAAGTCTGTTGTATTTAGCTACCCTGTCAGAGCGACACAGAGATCCTGTTTTTATTTGTCCGGCAGCGGTAGCTACGGCCAGGTCTGCAATGGTTGTGTCCTCTGTCTCTCCCGAACGGTGAGAAATAACAGCGGTATAGTCAGCAGTCTTGGCCATGTTAATTGCGGCCAAAGTTTCTGTCAGCGACCCAATCTGATTGAACTTGATCAGGATGGAATTGGCAATGGATTCGTCAATGCCTCGCTGCAAGATACTGGTATTAGTGACGAACAAGTCGTCGCCTACTAATTGAACGTTATCGCCGATTTGAGCCGATAATTTAGCCCAGCCTTCCCAATCAGACTCATCCATTCCATCTTCGATAGACAGGATTGGGTAGTTCTTGCTCAGGTTTTCCAGGTAGTCCGCGAATTCGCCGGAGTTGTAGCTCTTGCCCTCTCCTTTGAGGTTATAGGAGCCATTCTCGAAGAATTCAGATGCAGCACAATCCAGTGCCAGATGAATCTCAGTTCCCATCTTGAAACCCGCCAGTTCCACGGCTTGCACAATGGCATCCAGGGCTGCCGCATTGGAAGGCAGGTTTGGCGCGAACCCCCCTTCATCACCAACGGCCGTGCTGAGTCCCTGCTTATTCAGCACGGACTTGAGTGCATGGAAGACTTCCGCGCCATAACGCAATGCCTCGGTAAAACTCGGCGCACCGGTTGGCTGAATCATGAATTCCTGGATGTCGACATTGTTGTCGGCATGTTCGCCACCGTTGACAATATTCATCATCGGCACCGGCAGGCTGAATTGACCCGAGCTGCCATTGAGATTAGCAATATGGGCATACAGCGGAACTCCGGCGTCGGCAGCGGCCGCTTTGGCGGTCGCCAAAGACACGGCAAGAATCGCATTGGCACCCAGCTTGGATTTGTTGTCGGTGCCATCCAGTTCCAACATGGCCTGATCGATGGCAGCCTGATCAGCCGCTGACTTTCCTAATAGAGCATCCCGAATCTGAGAATTGATATTGCCTACCGCCTGCAATACCCCCTTGCCGCCATAACGTGCGGGGTCTTTGTCCCGCAATTCCAAAGCCTCCCGGGAGCCGGTGGAAGCACCGGATGGGGCGCAGGCCGAACCTTGGGCGCCGCTGCTAAGCATGACATCGGCGGACACCGTTGGATTGCCGCGGGAGTCCAGAACTTCGCGCGCTCTAATGTTGGATATTTCAGACATTTCAATACCTTAGTGAATAATTCTTATGTGATTAGTTTAATAGATTTAAGCCGTTGCCAGGGGTGGCTGGGACTTAACCAGATCATCTAGCGCCTTGATCTGAGTGAGGAACTGGGGAAGCGCTGCCAGTCGCAAGGCACAGGGCCCGTCGCAGAGGGCAGCATCCGGGTCGGGATGGGCTTCCAGAAACAGGCCAGCCAGGGCCTGTGACATGCCGGCCTTAGCCAACTCCAGCACCTGGGCTCGGCGACCTCCGGCGGCGTTATCCAGAGCTCCTGGTTGTTGCAAAGCATGGGTGACATCAAATAGCACCGGATAGCCGAAGCTCTTGAGCTGAGCGAATCCCAACATGTCCACCACCAGATTGTTGTAGCCGAAACTGCTGCCCCGCTCACATAACATCAGGCGCTGATTCCCAGCCTGCTCAAACTTGTTGAGAATATGCCCCATCTCCTGGGGCGCCAGAAACTGTGCTTTCTTGATATTGATCACGGCACCGGTTTTGGCCATTGCGGCTACCAGATCAGTCTGTCTGGAAAGGAAGGCGGGCAGTTGAATGACATCCGCCACTTCAGCGGCGGCAGTAACCTGGGCGGGCTCGTGCACGTCGGTAATTACGGGTACTTCGAACTGGGACTTAACATCCTGCAGCCAGCGCAGCCCTTCTTCCAAGCCAGGTCCGCGAAATGAATCCAATGACGAACGGTTCGCTTTGTCAAAAGAGGCTTTAAAGACATAGGGAATGCCCAGATTCTGAGTCACTGATTGAAACTGCTCTGCAACCTTCAAGGCCAGATCCCGCGATTCCAGGACATTGAGACCGCCGAACAACGTGAACGGCTTATCGTTGGCCACTTCCAGATTGGAAATTGCGATGGGCGTGGAGTTCATGGGCAGAAACTAATGCGTGGGTGGGCTGGGATCAAGCGCGTGCAACTTCCGCGGTAAGCGCGGCCAGTGAGTTCAGCGTCTCCTGATCCTGCTGCTCCGCATTGAAGGCAATGGCGGCCTCGATGAAGCCTTTGAAGAGTGGATGCCCTTCGCGGGGAGAAGAGGTGAATTCCGGGTGGAATTGACAACCAACGAACCAGGGGTGATCGGGAACCTCAATGACCTCCACCAACATACCGTCCTCAGATTTACCTACTAACTTTAGGCCAGCTTCCTGCAGCGTTTCCAGATAATCGTTGTTAAATTCATAGCGATGTCGGTGGCGCTCTACGATTTCCTCAGCCCCATAGCACTCATAGGCAGTGGACTCTTTGTCAAGGATACACTTCTGCCCACCCAGGCGCATGGTGCCGCCCAGATCCGAGTTCTCATCACGAAACTCCGTGGCACCAGTAGCTGTCGTCCACTCGCTGATCAGGGCAATGACCGGATGCTCACAGTCTTTTTCAAATTCCGTACTATTGGCGTTTTCCAGACCGGCAATATGTCGTGCGTAATCCACCACGGCCGCCTGCAAACCCAAGCAGATACCAAGAAAAGGAATCTTATGTTCCCGCGCATACTGGGTTGCCAGAATCTTGCCTTCGAAGCCGCGCTCGCCGAAACCACCTGGTATCAAAATCGCATCATGCCCCTCTAATAGACCGACTCCTTTGTCCATCACTTCCGTGGAGTCGATGTAGCTGATATTCACTCGGGTTCGGGTCTGAATACCTGCATGCAGAATGGCTTCATTCAATGACTTGTAGGCATCCAACAAATCCATGTACTTGCCAACCATCGCCAGCTTGATCTCCCGTTCCGGGTTCAGTTGTGAGTCTACGACCCGGTCCCACTCTGAGAAATCAGCTTTGGGGCACTCCAAATGAAACTTTCGCACCACGATGTCATCGAGACCGGCGGCACCGAGGATGGAGGGTATGCGGTAAATGGAATCGGTATCCGGTAGCGAGATCACCGCTGCCGGTTCGACGTTGGTAAACAGGGCAATCTTTTCCCGCGAGGATTCCTCAATTTCGTGTTCTGATCGACACACCAGGATATCCGGCTGGATACCGATAGAGCGCAGTTCCTTGACCGAGTGCTGGGTTGGCTTGGTCTTGGTTTCTCCGGCAGTGCTGATATAGGGCACCAGAGTCAAATGCAGGAACAAGGCACGATCAGAGCCCAGTTCAACGCGTAACTGTCTTACCGCTTCCAGAAAGGGTTGAGATTCAATATCACCGACCGTGCCACCGATTTCCACCAGCGCAACGTCCACATCGCCAGCACCTTCCAATACACGTCGTTTAATCTCGTCTGTGATGTGAGGAATTACCTGAATCGTCGCACCCAGATAGTCACCTCGCCTTTCGCGCTTCAGTACTTCTTCGTACACGCGACCAGTAGTGAAATTATTTTTCTGGGTCATGGTGGTACGGCTGAAGCGTTCGTAGTGACCCAGATCCAGATCGGTCTCTGCACCATCTTCGGTCACGAATACTTCCCCGTGCTGAAATGGGCTCATGGTGCCCGGATCAACATTGATATAGGGATCGAGTTTTAGCAGCGTGACTTTGAGACCGCGAGCCTCGAGGATGGCCGAGAGTGACGCGGAAGTAATGCCTTTGCCCAGTGAAGAAACAACACCACCGGTTATGAATATATATCGCGTCATTGAAGCCCCATCTTCAGAATCGTGCTGAACGAAACGCCTTGTTATATCTTGATTATTGGCGTACTGAAACACACACAGATGGAACTACAGCTTACCAGAAGCAAGGTTCAAGCTCAATTGAGAAGAGCGGGCCGCCGCAGAGTCAGCGATCCTGATGCAATCTACAGCTCTGGCGCAGTCCACTCCAGGACGAAGCCCCGCTCCCCGGGTTTGGCCTGCGCAGATTCAGCCACACCGATACCGGGTACACAAACTAGTTTATTATCGACAAAGACCAGTGGAATTCTTTCCCGCACCCAGGGCTGGATCCGTTGTTCCTGAAACAATTTTTTAAGTGACTTGGTGGGCCGGCCAACTAACTTCAGTTCTTCGCCGCCATCACGAAACCGTAATTCTGCCTGTGAGAATCGATCGCTCAAGCCCGCGCCCAACTCACGTCTGATCTTGAGTACCCCGTTATTAGGTATCGCCACACTTTTTTGTTGCAGGTCCATGTTGATCTTCACTTTCGAATCGAAGGATGGAGGAGTCTTGATCAGACACAAATAACCATCGAATTCCTGCAGTCGATAGTCTGCGGTTTCCAGCAGAACCCGATCCTTGTCACTGTTCAGTTGTACTGGAGTAATAGCTTGCAAGAGATTCCACCCGGGTTCTTCAAAATTCGCCTGTTTTAACCAGTGCCGAAGTAGGCTACGTAATCGAAACTCAGAAAGCTGACAGAGTTTTTCTAAGGCAAGTTTGCCCGGTTCCACTTCGGCTTCACGCAAGTCCTGTACGGCCAGTTCCATCAGAGTCGCACCCGCCTCCTCCAACAACTGCAGGCTTTTACTCCAGGGCTCACGATAGTTTGGCCAGCGTTGAGCAAGCATTGGCATTACATGGTGACGCAGGAAGTTTCGATCATGCTGAAGATCCTGATTGCTGCTGTCTTCCATCCACTGCAGTTTGGCAGCACCCACGTACTCCTCGATGTCCGGTCGGGTAAAACCAAGTAGCGGACGGTACAGTCTTGCCGGCCCTAACTCTCTGGAGTGGGGCATGCCGCCAAGTCCAGATACGCCAGAACCGCGCAGCAGGCGCAACATGAAGGTTTCAAGCTGATCATCGGCGTGGTGGCCCATAAGCAGCACATCATCGGCTGTCAGAAACTCAGCAAAAGCCTGATAGCGGCTTTCCCGAGCGGCGTTCTCTATAGATCCCTGGTTTGCCACCTCGACTTTACGCGTGGTCAGTTGCACCTTGTGTTCGGCACAAAATGCTTCGCAGAACTGTTGCCACTGGTCTGCGGATTCGTTTAAGCCGTGGTGAATGTGAATCGCATGCATGTCCTGAGAAACTTTGCCCTGAGTTTTGAGCTGCACCAGGCTATGGATCAAACAGACGGAATCTACACCACCGCTGAGTGCGACGACGAAACGATTACAATCAGGTGCTTTATCCAGCGCAGCGAGAAACTGTTGTAGAGTGAAAGCCATAGGGACGAAATCTATCCGCAACAACAGATAGGGAGCTGAGTTTTTACTGGGCGCTGCTAATCCCGTACGCCATAAGCCTATCGTAGCGTCGGCTGACTAACTCATCCATGTCCATCGCCTGCAATTTTTGCAGTTGCTCCAGTAAAGCCGCCTTGATATTGGCTGAGGTCGCGGCGACATCACGGTGGGCACCACCGAGTGGTTCGGCAATTGTCTGATCAACAATGCCTAATTCTTCCAGGCGTTCTGATGTCACACCCATGGCATCGGCTGCTGCGGCTGCATGATCTGCAGATTTCCACAAAATAGTGGCACAGCCTTCCGGTGTAATTACAGTGTAAGTGGAGTACTGCAACATGTTGAGCTGATCGGCCACACCAATGGCGATAGCACCACCTGAATTCGCCTCACCCGTTACCGTAGCGATCAGAGGCGTACGTACTCGCGACATCATCGCCATATTTTCCGCGATGGCTTCGTTTATGCCACGCTCCTCAGAGTCCATTCCGGGATAGGCGCCAGGTGTATCAATAAAGGTAAACACGGGCAGCTTGTATTGTTCCGCAAGCTTAACCAGCCTACGTGCCTTGCGATAACCTTCTGGTCGTGGCATGCCGAAATTATGTCTTACTTTCTCTTTTGTACCTCGACCTTTCTGATGTCCGATTACCATCACCGGATGATCATCTAGTTTTGCCAGCCCCCCAATAATGGCCAGATCGTCGGCGAACAACCGATCTCCATGTAGTTCATCGAAGTCGGTGAAGATGTGCTCAATATAATCGAGTGTGTAGGGTCTTAGCGGATGTCTTGCGACCTGTGAAATCTGCCAGGAATTTAGATTGGCATAAATCTTCTCAGTGAGTTTGGTACTCTTGTCTTGAAGATTTTGAATTTCTTCGCTGATGTTAAGTTCGTTGTCGGTACCGACCAATCGCAGTTCTCTGATCTTGGCTTCAAGTTCAGCGATTGGTTGTTCAAATTCGAGATAATTCGGGTCCATGCTCGTTCCAGATTTACTGCGGTGCTAATTTGTTGCGTAAAACTAACGGTCAATTAAGAGTTATCGACTGTCGGTAAGCCAACTCAACTTTGTCCCTGCCGAACTCCATGCGCAGTTGCTGGATGAGTTCTTCTGAGGGAGAAACGCACCATTCCTGGCCCAACATTATACACCCTTGAGAATCGGAACGTTCATAATTCACTTCGACCCGGCAGCCTTCCTGAGCCGGGGCAGCTGGAACAGTATTCGCCACTTGCCCGGATTCAGCACCGTCAGTGCCTGTTGCTCCCAAGGTATTGGCAGCGATAGCTGGCTTTCGATAAGGCTCGAGAATAGCCTGTAGGTGGTCGCAGAAACTGGGGGCCAGCTCAGCTGCATGCAATTTAAGCCGCAACCGACTGGCAAATTTCTTTCTCGCCTCCTGAATCGACAAAATCCTTTTCGCTCTGCCTTTCAAGTTTCCATTTCGATCATCGACTTCCACCTTGCATTCCACAATAACAATAAGGTCTTTTTGCAAAAGATGACGAAATTGATCGAATTCTTTAAACAGCGCCACTTCGAAGCGAGCGCTGCCATCATCCAGGGTAATAAAAGCGAAGGAACTGCCATTCTTACCCTTCATGATACGAAAGTCGTAAAGCAGACCGGCTACCAGCTGCAGCGAATTTTCAGGTCGCAAATCCACCAAACGTTTACTGGTTATTTGTTTCAACTCCGGCAGGTATTCGTTTACCAGATGGCCGGACAAATAAAGTCCAAGAGTTTCCTTCTCTGCCTGCAGACGCTGCTGTTCCGGCCAGGGCTTAATGGCTTCCTTGTTATGTTGAGAGCCGTTGTCGCCAGGATCAGTAGGCGCAATTTCACCGAATAGATCCTCGACGCCAAGTGCCTGGTTGCGACTGCTTTGTTCCGCTGCTTGCATCGCTTCCGGCAAGGTTAGGCTGAGAGCTGCTCTGGAATAGTCCAGATCCCCCCCAATCAACTTATCTAAGGAACCGGAACGAATCAGTGCTTCCATAGTGCGCTTGTTCACCGTTTGTGAATCGACGCGCTGACAAATATCCAGCAGGGATTCAAACGGTGCTTCGGCGCGGGCTCTAAGCAACGCTTCTACCGGACCCGCACCCAAACCTTTGATAGCACCCAAGCCGTAAACGATTTCACCTTCATCATTAACAGTGAAATTAAACTGACCCACATTGACGTCAGGCGGTACAATTTTGAGTCCCATCTGATTACATTCATCGACAAGCGTCACAAGCTTGTCGGTGTTCTGCATATCAGCCGATAACACAGCGGCCATGAAATACGCTGGATAGTGCGCCTTGAGCCAGGCAGTTTGATACGAAACCAGCGCATAGGCAGCAGAGTGAGACTTGTTGAAGCCGTACCCAGCGAATTTCTCCATCAAATCGAAAATAGAACCCGCCAGTTTCGGATCGATCTCCCTCGCTTCTGCCCCTTGCATGAAAGTTTCCCGTTGTTTGGCCATTTCAGCGGGATTCTTCTTGCCCATTGCCTTACGCAGAATGTCCGCACCACCCAGTGTGTAGCTGGCCAGCACCTGAGCAATTTGCATCACCTGCTCCTGATACAGGATGACGCCATAAGTATTGGAAAGCACCGGCTCTAATTCAGGATGAGGGTACTCAACCCGGGTTCGACCGTGCTTGCGATCAATAAAGTCGTCCACCATTCCTGATTGCAAAGGGCCAGGTCGAAACAAGGCCACCAGGGCGATAATGTCTTCGAAGCAGTTTGGTGCCAGACGCTTGATGAGCTCTTTCATGCCGCGACTTTCCAACTGAAACACTGCGGTAGTTTCTGCTCGCTGCATCAGCGCATAAACAGATTCATCGTCCAGCGGCAGGCTATTGATATCGACAGGGTCAACGTCAGCAGACAATTGCTCATTGATCATCTTCACTGCCCAGTCGATGATGGTCAGAGTACGCAGCCCGAGAAAATCAAATTTCACCAGGCCGGCTGTTTCCACATCGTTCTTATCAAACTGGGTTACCAAACCATCGCCAGAAGGTTCACAGTACAGTGGCGTGAAGTCCGTGAGCTGGGTGGGTGCAATAACCACACCCCCGGCATGCTTGCCGACGTTGCGGGTAATGCCTTCCAGCTTATAGGCCATTTCCATAATCTCCTGGGCATCTTCGTCGCTGTCGACGAACTCTCCCAGTTGAGGCTCTACTTCAAACGCCTTTTTCAGCGTCATGCCAGGTTCGAATGGAATAAGTTTGGACAGTTTGTCGGCGAGTGAGTAAGGCTTGCCCTGCACACGCGCCACATCTCTCACCACAGCCTTGGCCGCCATAGTGCCAAAAGTGATGATTTGCGCCACGGCCTCTTTGCCATACAGCTCGGCTACGTGTTGAATGACGGCATCTCTTCCTTCCATGCAGAAGTCCACATCAAAATCCGGCATGGAAATCCGTTCTGGATTCAGAAAGCGTTCAAACAGCAGGTCGTAGCGCAAGGGATCGAGATCAGTAATACCCAGTGCATAGGCCACGATAGAACCAGCACCAGAGCCCCGACCAGGGCCTACCGGGATGCCCGCTTGCTTGGCCCATTGGATAAATTCCATCACGATCAGGAAATAGCCGGCAAAACCCATCTGGTTAATGATGGACAACTCCATTTGCAAGCGATCGAGGTAAGGTTCGCGCGTTTGTTCTTGTCTGGCTTCTTCTCCAAAAAGGTGGGCCAGTCTTGAGTCCAGTCCTTCGGAACTCAGTTTGCAAAGATACTCTTCCAACGTAATATCATCGGGTACTGGATAATTAGGCAGACTGGGTTGGCCAAGACTTAAAGTCAATGTACAGCGCTTGGCAATCTCGATTGCGTTGTCGATGGCTTCTGGCAGATCGACAAACAACTCGCGCATCTGCTCGGTGCTCTTCAGATACTGCTGATCGGTGTAGTTGCGCGGCCTGCGCGGATCGTCCAGAGTTCGGCGATCGTTGATACAAACACGCACCTCATGAGCCTCGAACTCATCGAGTTCCAAAAACCGGACATCATTGGTAGCCACTACCGGACAATTAGCGGCAGCGGCCAACTTCACAACCTCACTGATGTAGCGTTCCTCGTCTGGCCTACCCACGCGCTGCAATTCCAGGTAGTAGCTGTTCGGGAACATGGCTTGCCACTCTGCCAGCCTGGTGGCGGCCAGGGTGAATTCGTCAACCAACAGGGCCTCTGCGATGTCGCTTTGTAGGGCGCCCGATAGTGCAATCAAGCCTTCGCTGCAGGCAGCCAGCTTGGCTTTTGCTAATACTGGTTCGGCGATGCCCTCGGCTTCGGTGTACAAATCAGAAATGAGCTGCGTCAGATTGAGATAGCCCTGGCGATTTTTCACCAGCAGTACCAGTTGGGAGCGTATCCCATCCTCGTCTTCCACCAACACATCGCAACCGCACAAGGCTTTGATGCCGGCTTTCTCCGCTGCAGTATAAAATTTGATCAATCCGAATAGATTTGCCAGATCGGTAATCGCCACCGCGGGCATGGCTTGCCCACGCAAGTGCTCGATCAGCGGACCTATGGTGATAAGTCCGTCGTTAATGGAAAACTCAGTGTGTAGTCGGAGATGAGTAAAGGGAGGGATTGAGGAGTCCGGCGCGGTGTTCTCTGACATGCAGTTCGGGGCTTAAGGCTTATGATTATTGAGACGCAAATATACTCTTTTTCAATTCGGATGTTGATAGGGAGTTCAGCTTTTCGATCACTTCAAGGGACTGTCAGGCTTTCGCCATCACTTCCGCAACCGGCCTATAGGAACTGCGATGAATTGGGGTTGGTCCCAGTTTACGCAAGGCACGCAGATGCTGCGTCGTTGGATAGCCCTTGTGTTGCGCAAATCCGTAACCGGGATAGGTTTGCTCAAAAGCAATCATCTCTCTATCGCGAGTCACTTTGGCCAACACCGAGGCAGCAGCAATGGCAGGCACCAGTGAGTCACCTTTCACTACTGCCTGTGAACGATACTGCCAGTTCGGACAATGATTACCGTCGACATAGACAAACTCCGGTTGCAGTTCTAATGCAGTCACGGCTCGCTGCATTGCCAATAAACTGGCTTGCAGGATATTAAGCTGATCGATCTCTGCTACCGAGGCACGAGCAACGGCAAAGGATCGCGCCTTGAGCTGAATTTCATCAAAGCACGACTCCCGTTGCCGTGCAGTTAGCTTTTTAGAATCGTCCAGACCATCGATAGGCAACTCGGGGTCGAGGATAACGGCCGCTGCAACCACATCCCCGGCCAGAGGCCCTCTTCCCACTTCGTCAGTCCCTGCGGCCAGCTTATGCTGAAAGAACTCAGCTTCAGTAAACAAAGATGGGGCCTCGACCACTAATTTGCCTCCAGCATCTGCTTGATCGCCAGTGCTGCCGATGCCGATGCATCTTTACGTAAAGACAGATGAAGTTTCTCGAAGATCTGCATCAACCCAGCCTTGGCATCCGGGTCTTTAAAAAAACTAACGATCTCGTTGCGCAAGTTTGGCACGCTTACATCGTCCTGAATGTACTCGGGCACCAGGCGCCGATTGGAAAGCAAATTCGGTAATGCGATATGGGGCACATCGACAATCCGTGACGCGATTAACCAGGTCAAACGGGCAAGTTTGTAGCTGACTACCATCGGTCGTCGCAACAACATCGCCTCCAGAGTCGCCGTCCCACTGGCCAACAAGACCAGATCCGCTGCCGACATGGCCGCTTGCGAATCATCAACCAGTCTAAACTGATCGTGGCCGATAATGGATGCTGCACTCAGTTGCTCCTCTATACGAGCACGGGCTTCGACTCCACTGTAGGGAATAATGAATTTCAATTCGGGCAATTCCTGCAGCGACTCCAATGCAGCTGCGAGAAACACTGGTGCCAGTCGGCCGATTTCACTACCGCGACTACCCGGTAGCAAAGCCACAATACGATCCTCATCGGCGAGCTCATATCTCGCTCGCTGCTCGCTTTTTCGATCAAGCATATCAATCTGATCTGCCAGCGGGTGACCCACGCAACTGACTGGCACCTGGTGTTGCTCATAGATATCAGTTTCAAAGGGGAACAGGGTCAGCATCAAGTCCACGGCCGTCTTGATCTTGAAGATGCGGCGCTTGTGATAAGCCCAGACGCTGGGACTGACATAATGCACCGTAGGAATCCCATTTGCCTTGAGGGTCGCCTCTAGCCGCAGATTGAAAGCAGGTGAATCGATGCCGATGACACAAGCCGGGGGATCGCTGATAAACAAGCGCTCCAGTTGCCACTTTATGGAAAAGAGTTCGGGCAGGCGACCCAGAGGCTCCACGAAACCCATAACAGATAATCGCTCCATGGGCACGATGGATTCGCAGCCAGCCGCGATCATATCTGGGCCACCAATGCCGATGAATTGGGCCTGTGGATAATGTTGACGAAGCGCCGAGATTAAGCCAGCACCAAGAATGTCCCCTGACTTTTCACCAGCGACTATCCCTATGCGGATCGGGTTAGGCATGCCAAGTGTATTCGCAAGTGATCGAGTAAAGCCGAGGATAAATAAGGGTTATCGGGTAATACCTTTCTTCGAAGATTCCAGGGATCTGACCAATACTTCGAGTTCGTCCCGGCTTTCAGCCATTACCTTCAGCTGATCGATGGCTTCTTGCAAACTGTAGTTACGCTTGTAAATCACTTTGAACGCTTCGCGCAAATCCAGAATGGTATCTTTGTCGAATCCGCGACGTTCCAAGCCGATGGTGTTAATGCTGCGGACTGTGGCCGGCCTGCCACTCACGATCATGTAAGCCGGCACATCACTGTTGATATGGGTCATTCCACCAATGTAGGCATGGGCCCCAATAGACAGGAATTGGTTTACGCCAGCGTAGCCACCCAAAAATACCCAATCATCCACTTCCACGTGACCACAGAGGCCCACATTGTTGGCGAAGATAACATTACTACCGACTATGCAGTCATGGGCAACATGGGCATAGGCCATCATAAGATTGTTGGAACCAATTTTAGTAACACCCCCACCAACACCCGTGCCGCGGTGCAGTGTGACACCCTCACGGAACACGTTATTGTCGCCAATTTCCAACCAGGTTTCTTCGCCCTCGAATTTTTTATCTGCCGGTTCCTCGCCCACAGAACTGAACTGGTAAAAGTGGTTGTTCTCGCCGATGCGGGTATTGCTGCGAATCACGACATGGGATTCGAGCACTGAGCCAGCGCCAATTTCAACATTGGGGCCAATGATGCACCACGGACCTATAATAGCCCCTTCATGAATCCTGGCACTGGGATGGATGCGGGTATCCGGATCGATACGCTCAGTCGACATCATCTTTCCTTTCTGCGCAGAGAATATTCATGGTACCCACTACTTCATCATCGACAGAGGCTTTGGCAGAAAAACGATAAACACCTCTGCGATTGGTAATCACGGTAGCTTCCAGGCGCAATTGATCGCCAGGCACCACTGGTCTGCGCAGACGGACATCGTCTGCACCAACGAAATAGTAGATGTAGCCATCCTTGGGCTTTTTTTCCTGACTCTTGAAACCCAGGACTCCTGCTGCCTGAGCCAGCGCTTCGATGATCAACACGCCAGGCATAATTGGCTTATTTGGGAAGTGGCCCTGAAAGAACGGCTCATTATTGGTTACATTTTTGTAGGCTACGATGGATTTACCCACCTCCATTTCCACCACCCGATCTACCAACAAGAATGGGTAGCGTTGGGGCAGATATTCCTTGATCTCTTCTATGTCTAAAAGCATTGGGTCTTAATCTTCTTCGATAGTCTTTTCTATTTCTTTGAGGCGCCGGGCCAGGCTATCTAATTGTTGAAAGCGCACCACGGCTCGTTTCCAATCAGATGTTTTCATCTGCCCTGTGCCGGAGGAGTAAACACCAGCTTCGGTGATCGACTGATTGACCAAAGACATGGCGCTCACTTGTACGCCGTCAGCAATCTGAAGATGACCAACCATGCCACTAGCGCCACCCATAACACAGTATTTTCCTATGTTCGCACTTCCGGCAATCGCTGTACATCCACAGATCACTGTGTGCTCGCCTACTCTGGTGTTATGACCAATCTGTACCTGGTTATCAATTTTTACCCCTTGTTCAATAATAGTGTCCTCAATCGCGCCACGATCAATCGTCGTGCCAGCACCAATCTCCACATCATTGCCAATATCCACGCTGCCAAGCTGATGAATTTTTATTGAGCGCTCACCATCGAAAGCGAAACCGAAACCATCGGCACCTATAACGGCACCACTGTGAATAATGGCATTGGCTCCGATTTTGACACCGCGATAAAGGGTTACCCGATTGTACAGGTGGCTATTCTCACCGAGCCTGACATCGGCCCCGATAAAGCAGCCCGCCTCAACAACACACGCATCACCAATAGTGGCACCAGCTTCAATTACAACATGGGGACCTATACTCGCACTTGCAGCCACGCTTGCACTGCTATCCACCACTGCGGAGTCGTGAATTCCAGGACTCAGCTCCGGCGTCGGCGCAAACAGAGAACTGGCCCTGGCAAAACTGACGTAGGGCTGAGCAGAGAGTAATAGATTAGCCGAGCTGCGATCAGCGAATTCTTCTTCGAGGATTACTGCGGAGGCTTGGGTTGAAGTGAGCTGGTCGATGTAAGTCTTGTTGCTTAGGAAACTAAGCTGGCCCGGACCAGCCCCACTGAGGGTGCCCAATCCAGTTACTTCACATCGATCATCGCCAATTAGTTTTGCGCCGAGAAAAGAGGCTATCTCACCAAGTGTATAACTCTTTTTCTGTGTCACCTGACACTTTCCCAGCTAATCGAGAACTAGTTGCCTTCAGCAGATTGAGTTTGTTCATTCAATTTAGCTGTAACACGAGCAGTGATATCCAGAACCGGAGCAAAGTAAGGTGTGCTGTCTGAATTGAGGATGAGATCATAGCCTCCTTCTGCAACAACGTCTGTTACTGCGGCGGCTAGCTCTTCTTGCATGCTGGCGAGAAATTCCTGGTTCTTTTCCTGCAGTGCCTGCTGTACCCTTTCCTGAATAAGCTGCAGTTGCACCTGAAGGTCTTGAGCATCAGCATTCATGCGACGAATTTCGTCTTCCGTCATGACCGCCTCGTTCTGTTGATACTCTTCCTGCAATGCCTGTAATTGTTCGGTTAACTCGGTCGCCCTGGCTTCGTCGACACTAAACTCCTGCTCCAACTCTTCTTGCACGATGCGTGCAGCATCGGAATTGAACAACGCTTGTAACGGATTAATCACACCTATTTTTGTGTCCTGAGCGATTGCCGTCTGGGCAAATAAAACTAGACTCAAGCAAGCAACCAGGCTTCTCAGTGTATTCACTCGTACTCTCCAACTAAATCTAACTCTACAGCGGTTCCGATTGATTGCATCGAAACCAACAAACTCTTTTTCGGCTACAGTGCAGTAATACTTAGAACACCCCAACGGTAAAATCGAAGGTCTTGGTATCATCCCCTTCTTTGCCGAACGGTGCGGCGAGATAAAAGGTCAACGGCCCAAACGGTGACAGGTAGGTTACTGAGACCCCTGCTGAATAACGGATTTCGCCGAAGTCGAAATCTGAACAATTCTTAACCAGCCGCCGTCTTTCCGTGCAATTTGACGAAAAAACGTTTCCGGCGTCAATAAAGAAAGCGGCTCTTACCTGATTCTGATTGGGCACGAATGGCACTGGAAATATAAGCTCCAGTGTCGCCGTGGTGAGTATGTTACCACCGAAACTGTCAAAATCCTCGTCGAGGAAGAAATTTTGTACCGCCAAAGCGACTTCGGGATTGCCGTTGGCATCCAGTGACGGATTACCGTCCGCATCCAGAAGTGTGGTGGTTTGATAGCCAAACTCTCCCCCCAATTGGGCAAAGCCATTGGCATCGCGAATAATCTCGCCGTTCTCATCGCGCAGCAGGGAGATTGGGCCCTCGGTCAAATAACGTGCACCAGCCGTGCTCTCTGGGCCCAGGCTGTTTTCCTCAAACCCGCGAACCCGTCCACCACCAGCGATAAGGCCTCCGGCAAAGTAATTGTTGAAGAATGGCAACTCACCATCGTCGCCATAGCCAAAGCCGTAACCCAGGTTAGTACTCAGTCCGACCACCCAGCGCCGGTCGTTGGTGATGGGCCAAAAGATTTGGTTGCTGTAAGTCAGCCTGGCGTACTCCAGGTCGCTTCCGGGCATGGTGACTTCCAAACCAACTCGGTGCAGAGAACCGTCGTTCGCTAGCTGTCCACGATTCAGCGTGTTGCGCAGCCAGCTGCCTGTAATTGTGAAGTTGTCAAAAGTATCGCCGAACTTGTCGACAAATCCGGGTTCATTATTTGTTTGCAACTGATCGGGCCGCAGATCTGCTACATTACCTAACACTGAATCGCGAACGGGGCCATCAAATGGATTAATATTGGCGGGCTCAATGACATAACTATCCAGATCGTCAAATAGAGTTGGGCTCGCGATAATTTCCTGTACTGAGCCGACGCCAGTTCCCAGTTCAGTATGTGTATAGCCGAGATCAAATCCTAATATCTGCACCTCACTCAGGGGATAACTGAAACTGACCGAGCCTCCAAATGAAGTGGTATTGAAACTGGAAACATTGAAAGGAGAATCTATCTCGCGGGCGAAGAGATTGAATCCCCTGCTTACGCCATCGGCAGTGAAATAGGGATCAACATAGCTCAGGTTCAAGCCTGACTGGAATCGACTACGATTGATGCCTACTCCAACCGTGCGACCGGTACCAAGAAAGTTTTGTGCCTGCAAACTGGAACTGATGAAGAAGTTACCTCCGCCTCCAGTACCAACCTGAAAACTCACGGCGCCGAAATTCTGTTCGTTAACATCGTAGTTAACATCGATCTGGTCTTCAGTCCCTGGCACTTCTTCGGTTTCAACTTCCACCGTTTCAAAGTATCCAAGTCGTTCCAGTCGCACCTTTGATTGCTCGATCTGCAGACTCGAGGCAGGAGCACTTTCCAGTTGCCGCATCTCCCTCCGCAATACTTCATCGGCCGTCAAGAGATTGCCGGTAAAATTAATGCGATTAACGTAGGTACGATTACCCGGCTCAATAAAAAAGGTGACATCAACAGTCTGATCTTCTTCATTAACTTCCGGCACACCGGTTGCTTCAGCAAAGGCGTAGCCAAGGTTGCCAAGGAATTGCACCATAATTTCTTCGGTGCCGGTTACCAGGCTTTGGGAATAGATTTGCCCTGGCTGCACAAAGATTGCTGCCCGTAACAGAGCTTCCGCGTCCACCAGGTCACCTGCCAGATCCACACTACTCACTGAGTACCGGGTGCCTTCAGTGATATTGATGGTGATGTAGACTTCTTTTCGATCAGGAGTAATTGATATCGGCGTGGAATCCACAGAGAACTCCACATAGCCATTGTCCAGATAAAACGATTCGAGACGTTCCAGGTCTCCAGAGAACTGTTCCCGAGAGTAGCGGTCCTTGCGACTAAGGAACATATACCAGGGCTTGGTGCCTAATTCGAACAGGCTTAGCAGGTCGTCTTCTTCGAAAGATTCATTACCAACAATATTGATATGGCGAATACGAGACTCTTCGCCTTCATTAATGTCCAGGTTAATTGCGACCCGATTTCGAGGCAGATCTTCAACTTCCACTTCCACAGCCGCACCATAACGGCCGCGGGAAGAATAAACATCCTGAATGCCCTGTTGAATCGCTTCCAAAGCAGCTCTGGTAAAGATTTGACCTTCGGCGATATCCGCGGTCGCCATGTTGTCGAGAATATCCTCGGTTTCAAGCACACTATTACCTTCGATGGTGATCTCTGCCACCGAGGGTCTTTCCAAAACAGTAATTACCAGGATATTGCCTTCACGAGAAACTTCGATTTCATCAAAATACTCGGAAGCGACAAGTTCTCGGATAATCTCAGCCGCCGTGCCAGGTGTCACTTCGTCGCCAATACCAACTGGCAACAGGTTGTAGATGATTCCGGGAGAAATGCGTTGATAGCCATCGACGATAATGTCGGCAATGACAAAATTCTGCGCCCGCGCGGAACTGTGTAGCCCAACGCCAAATGCTACTAGCAGAACAAAAGCCAGTTTTCTCATTAAAAAATAGTTCATTTAATGAATTTCTTTTGTGGCGGGCTATAACTAATATCAGAGCAAGCGACTGACGTCGTTGTAGATTGCAAGCACCATGATGCCAGAAATGATCAGCAGACCCAGTTGCAGTCCCCAGGCTTGAATTCGTTCCGGTACAGGTCGACGAATCACCGCTTCAATCATGTAGTAGAGCAAGTGACCACCATCCAACACCGGTATTGGCAACAAGTTAAGTACTCCCAAAGAAATACTTAGCAGTGCCAGAAAACCCAGATATACATCGAGTCCGTAAGTCGCTGTCTCCCCCGCTACCTGCGCTATTGTAATTGGCCCGTTTATATTTTTTACGGAGATTAGGCCAATAATCATTTTCTTAACTGAATCTAATACAAAGACCGATTTGTCCCAGGTCTCTTGCAAGGCAGGCTGAATGGCAGCGAGTGGTCCATAGCGAATCTCGCGCTGATATTCAGCCGGCACGATCTCTGAGAGCCGGGTTTCCTGTACATAGGCCCCGATGCTGCCGATGACTGTGCCATCGTCCAGGGTAGCCGTACTCGGCCGTAGATCGATCGCTGTATCTAATCCATCACGTTGGACTACAACAGCTAGTGAGAGTTCCGGGTTAGCGCGGATAACTTCAACCCAATGGGTCCAGCCGCGAATCCTTCTGCCATCGACGGAAACCACTTCATCGCCGGGTAGAATACCACTGGCTTCAGCAGCACCCCCGGGCACCACACCAGCGATAACAGCTGGTATCTCAAACTGTACGATACCGAGATTGGCCACTGGATCAGGCGCGGTCTCACCCCCCATCCAGGCGCTGATTGGAATTGGGACGTCACGCACAGTGCTGGAATCCACTGGATCGATTGTCAGCACCAGATCACCGGTTTCACCCAGTCGCGAAAGCATTTGCAGGGTAACTTGCTGCCAGATAATGGTTTCTTCGCCATCTACGGCGAGAATCTGATCGCCCTGTTCCAAGCCGGCATAGGCCGCTGGCGAATCTTCAACGATGCCATTAATCACCGGTGCTATGCCATTGACACCATAGGCAATGTTGATAATCCAGTAGACAAAGATAGCCAATAGAAAATTGGCAATCGGTCCGGCTGCCACAATGGCCATACGTTGCCACAGTGGCTTGTAAGCGAAGGAGAGATGACGCTGGCTGCTTGGCAAGTCGCCGCTATCCGCCACAAAGGTATCTTCCTGGCCCAACATTTTCACATAACCACCCAGCGGGATGGGGGCGATTACGTATTCAACGCCATCTTTTCCGATCCAGGATTTGGCCGCCTTGCCAAAGCCGATGGAGAATCGCAACACCTTGACTCCACAACGACGCGCAACCCAAAAATGACCAAACTCATGAATGGTCACCAGGATTCCCAGAGTAACGATCAGGGCGAATACGCTGATAATAAATTCGAGCATGCTGCTTTACCGTTGGTTAATGCTAAACGGCCAATTGAGACGGCGCTGAGAGCTGTAGTTAGTCCTTTAAAATCAGTTCTTTAGCAAGATTTCTTGCCATATTATCGACTTCTCGAATAATAGCGAGACTTAACGCCGGTTCACAAGGTGTTTTCGACAAGACCTGCTCAATGATGAGGGCTATATCACTAAATCGAATCTGCCCTTGCAGGAAAGCCGCGACTGCCTCCTCATTTACAGCATTGAGGATTACCGGAGCAGTTCCTCCCTGCTCCGCGACTTCACGACCAAGCCGCAAACAGGGAAAGCGTTGCAAATCCGGCTCAAAAAACTGCAAATCACCGGCTTTAGTCAAATCCAGAGCAGCCACACCAGACTCCATGCGTCGCGGATAAGCCAGACCATAGGCAATGGGAACGCGCATGTCTGGATTGGCCATCTGCGCCAATACCGAACCATCCCGATAGTGCACCAGGGAATGCACAATGCTCTGGGGGTGAATCAACACATCGATACTAGCGGCGGGCAAGGAGAATAGAAAACTCGCTTCAATTAACTCCAATCCCTTATTCATCATCGTTGCCGAATCTACAGAAATCTTTCTGCCCATAGACCAACGCGGATGTTTACAAGCCTGCTCCGGTGTTATGGCGTCGAAATGCTCGAGAGGCAACTCCAGAAAAGGTCCACCGGAAGCGGTCAGGGTAATCTTGTCGATATCGGCGTTCGCAACAGATCTATGCTTGCCTTGCTGAGAAACTGGTAGACACTGAAACACCGCGTTGTGCTCACTGTCAATTGGCAGAATAGTGGCGCCATTGTCTCGTGCTGCATCCATAAACAGCTCTCCAGACATGACCAGAGATTCTTTATTGGCAAGCAGTAATTGTTTACCGGCCAGCACCGCCGCCATGCTGGATGCCAGACCAGCCCCTCCGACAATGGCCGCCATTACCATATCGACGTCAACATGAGCGGCGACGGTATCCAAAGCATCAGCACCAACCAGCAACTCTGTATCGAGTTCCGATTCACGCAATGATGTTTGCATGGATTCAGCGGCTGATTCATCAACGACGACGGCATATCGCGGATTGTGCTGTTCACACTGCTGCAACAGCAGATCCACGTTATTGTTTGCACTAAGGGCAAACACCTTGGTATCAGGATCAGCTTGCACCACTTGCAAGGTACTCACCCCTACCGAACCGGTAGATCCCAGGATGGTCAGCGCTCTAGCCACGGTCACTCCAGTTCGAACAGGGTCAGCAGTAAGGTGAGTACATAGGCTGGCGTTACCGCTACCAGTCCATCCACTCTGTCCAGCACGCCGCCATGCCCTGGCAGCAGCTGGCCACTGTCTTTGACATGTGAGTTGCGTTTCAACATGCTCTCCACCAGATCTCCTACCACAGCAAAGCTGGCGATTACCAAACACAGCCCGAGTAGAGTGACAACCTGCCAGCTATTTAATGCAGCGACGTAATTATGCAGTGCCCAAATGAACAATAGACCGACGGCGACGCAAGTAGCCAATCCCCCCCAGACTCCCTCCCAGGATTTGTTTGGACTTAATTGTGGCGCCAACTTACGCTTACCAAAAAAGTTGCCAGCAAAATAGGCACCGATATCCACCGCCGCTACCATGATTACCAATCCGATCACCAGATAACCT
Source organism: Pseudomonadales bacterium (assembly GCA_028281635.1). Taxonomy (GTDB): domain Bacteria; phylum Pseudomonadota; class Gammaproteobacteria; order Pseudomonadales; family Pseudohongiellaceae; genus UBA9145. The sequence continues at coordinate 21,655 of JANQJM010000150.1, forward strand.
TGTGGTGCGAGATACTTGAGCATTACCACGCCGACCCAGGTGGGAACCAGGGTCAGGATCCCCATTAGTCCAATACGGGACTTGTCATTCCACTGTTCAGCGTTTTGCGGATACCCCTGCAGCATAAAAAAGGCAACGATCCACCAAATCAACCCCAGCAATAGAACCATACTGGAACGCATCGCATCGATGGTAGTAGCGCCAGGTCTCACTTCAATGAGAAAAAAAGCCCCCATCAGCATCAAGGCAATGGTAGTTTGATAGCCTATTCGAGCACGTCGACTGTCCAGACCTATAAGTCCCGCCCATTCCCAACTGCCCATAAGCACCACGACCGCCATAAGAAATGCGAAATAATAAGGAGATAGCAGCGTGGTAACAGCGATCAAGACCAGCATCAGTATGACAGCGGTAATGATGCGTAGTTTTAAACCTTCAATCATCTAACACCACTCAGTCTTCATGACCACCGAATCGTCGTTGGCGGCTAGCATAGTCATCCAGGGCTTTTTGCAACTGGGCATCACCGAAATCAGGCCAGTAGCAATCGGTGAAATACAATTCAGTGTAGGCAAATTGCCAGAGCAGAAAATTACTAATTCGATGTTCACCACCGGTCCTGATACAAAGGTCGGGATCAGGAAACTCGCTGAGACTTGTTTGTTGTTGTAAGGCTTCAACGTCAATCTGGTCGCTGCGCAGAGTACCGGCTTCAACCTGCTGCGCCAGCTTCCGGGCTGCCTCACTGATATCCCAGCGGCCACCGTAGTCTGCCGCAACGATGACGGTAGTACCGGTATTGCTAGCCGTCAACGCCTCCACTTCTTCCATGTTCTTGATCAGCTTTGGCGAGAAATCGGAACGTTTGCCGACGAATCTGAGTCTGACATTATTCTTATGCAGCTGATTGATTTCGTGGCGTTTCAATACCATGAGAAAAAGAGCCATTAGCGCCTGAACTTCGGTAGCCGGGCGCAGCCAGTTCTCGCTACTGAAGGCGAACAGGGTCAGGTAGGGAATCTCACGTTTAACGCAGGAATTGACGATTTCCTTCGCCGCTTCAGCACCGTGGCGGTGCCCGGTTTTGGTAGGAAGACCTTTTGCTTGAGCCCAACGATTATTGCCGTCCATGATGACGGCTATATGACGCGGGACGGCTGAGTGGTCAGATGTCATTGTTCAGAATGACAGCAGATCTTCTTCTTTTAACTGGTAGGAAGCTTCTACTTCGGCGATATACTTATCGGTAAGTTTTTGTACTTGCTCTTCAGCCCGGCGCTGCTCGTCTTCTGAAATTTCTTTCTCTTTTTCCAGCTCTTTGAAATCAGAATTCGCATCACGACGAATATTGCGAATAGCGACCCTGGCATTTTCGGCTTCTGCTTTCGCTTGCTTGGTAAACTCGCGGCGAGTCTCCTCTGTCAAGGGTGGCATAGGTACCCGTATCGTGTCGCCATTATTGGAAGGGTTTAAACCCAGATCGGACTTGAGGATAGCTTTCTCAATCTCACCAATCAGATTCTTTTCCCAGGGAGAGATAACCAATGAACGGCCTTCTTCGACGGTCACATTGGCCAGCTGATTCAAAGGCGTGTCGGCACCATAGTAAGAAACCTGGATGCCATCCAAGAGACTGGGGTGAGCTCGCCCGGTACGAATTCGCTTGAACGCATCCTCCAGGGCTGCCAGGCTTTTCTGCATTCTTTCTTCGGCATCTGCAATTATTTCGTCGATCATCGTTTCCTACCCCTTGTCACAAGCCAGCTATTGCCGGCTCGTTGGCTACTCAATCAGCGTTCCATCAGGCTTACCCATGACATTGTCCAGGAGCGCGCCGGCTTTGGTCATATTGAAGACCTTGATTGGAATTTCATGGTCGCGACTTAAGCAAATCGCCGTCAGATCCATCACGCCGAGGTTTTTCTGAATGACATCATCGTAAGTTAGTGTCTCAAACTTCACGGCGTCAGGATTGGTTTCTGGATCGGCGGAGTACACACCATCAACGCGCGTTGCTTTCAGAATCAAGTCAGCATCGATTTCAATGCCGCGTAAGCAAGCAGCAGAATCAGTGGTAAAGAACGGATTACCAGTGCCGGCAGAGAAGATAACCACATCGCCGGCATTGAGATGTCGAATAGCGTTTCTCCGATCGTAATGTTCCACCACACCACTCATTTGAATGGCTGACATGACACGGGTGGGAATGCTGGCGCGCTCCAGCGCATCGCGCATGGCAAGCGCATTCATCACTGTAGCCAACATTCCCATATGGTCACCGGTGACTCGCTCCATGCCCGCCGCATGCAACAGGGCACCGCGGAACAGATTGCCGCCACCGATCACCATACCCACCTGCACACCGAGACCCACCAACTGACCCACTTCCACAGCCATGCGATCCAACACTTTCGGATCAATGCCGAAATCTGCATCGCCAGTCAGGGCCTCTCCTGACAATTTCAACAGGATACGATCGTATTTGCGTCCTCGATGGGGCATATCTGTTCCTATTGGGTTTGCCTTTTCCCTAATGCGTGTTTGCGACCTAGTTGGCCAGTTGCGCAGCCACTTCTGCTGCGAAATCGTCCTCTTCCTTCTCGATACCGTCTCCCACTTCGAAACGAACATAAGAGAGGATGTCGGCATCAGAACCTTTTAACAAGGCCCCAACTTTAGTATCGGGATCCTTCACAAAGGGCTGATCCAGCAGGCTCACTTCTGCCTTAAACTTTCGAATACGGCCTTCGATCATCTTGTTTACGATCTCTTCAGGTTTCCCACTTTCTTTAGCTTGTGCCGCGTAGATTTCCGATTCTTTCGCCAGAACCTCTTCGGGAATATCCTCAGCACGCACTACCATAGGATTAACCGCCGCGATGTGCATTGCCACGTCCCGTGCCAGGGATTCATTGCCGCCCTGCAGCGCAATCAGCACGCCAATCTTGTTGTTGTGGATATAGCTTTCCACGACTCCAGAGCTGGCGCCATCTACTTCCACACGATCTATGCGGCGCAGATTGATGTTTTCTCCGATCTTCTGCACCAATGCCTGACGGGAATCCTCCAGTCCTGAATCCAGAATTGCAGCGACATCCGCCTCTTTATTGGTGAAAGCAGCATCAACAGCCTGCTCGGCGAACTGCAGAAAATTATCGTCTCGGGCAACGAAATCAGTTTCGCTGTTCACCTCAATGATCACGCCGTAGTTACCTTCCTCGGCAATGCGAGTGAGTACAACGCCTTCTGCCGCAACCCGGCTGGCCTTCTTGGCCGCCTTGAGGCCACTCGCTTTACGCAGGTCTTCAATTGCCTTCTCCATGTCGCCATCAGCTTCCGCTAATGCTTTCTTACAGTCCATCATGCCAAGACCGGTGCGCTCGCGCAGTTCCTTGACCATGCTTGCGGTAATGTTAGCCATTATTTATGCCTCATAGGTTTGACGAAACGCCAGTCGGCACTTCGATAATATTTTTTTGCCCTTCGCAGCTTCGGAAGGAACTGGATAGTCTGATCGTTGAACTCGATCCGGGAGTTCAACTTGAAATGTTCGCTACGCTGTTAGCGCAGAGTCTCGACGAAAAGACTCTGCATAACAGTTTTACCTCACCCGATAAGCTGTTTAGCTATCGTCTTTAGCGGCTGCTTTCTTTTTTGCAGGCGCTTTCTTGGCTGCTGCCTTCTTCGCGGGTGCTTTCTTGGCTGCTGCCTTTTTCTTGGCCGGTGCTTTCTTTACAGTTGCCTTCTTGGCAGGAGCTTTCTTTTTCACAGCCGCTTTTTTGGCAGCAGGCTTAGCTTCCTCTTCTTCAACTGGTGCTGGCTCGGCATCGTCTGCCGCAGCTTCTGCTGTTTCCGCTTCTGCGACTGCCTCTTCCTCGGTACTGGCTTCTTCTTCCGCTGCTGCTACCGATTCTTCTGCTGGCACTTCAGCGGGTTCCGCTTCCTCTGCTACGGCTTCGGTTTCTTCTGTGGCAGCGGCTGCTACTGCCTCATCCACTTCAACAAACTCACTGTCACCACCGGCGGGTCCACTCAGTTTGTGTCCTTCGATGCAGGCATCGGCAACGGCAGTTGCGTATAGTTGTATAGCGCGAATGGCATCGTCATTACCCGGGATGACGTAGTCCACACCTTCTGGATCACTGTTGGTATCCACCACTCCGATCACGGGAATTTTCAAACTGTTAGCTTCGGTGACCGCGATACGTTCATGTTCAACATCGATCACGAACAAGGCATCGGGTAATCCACCCATGTCTTTAATACCGCCGATGCTGCGCTCAAGCTTTTCCTTCGCTCGAGTCAGCATTAGTGCTTCTTTCTTGGTCAGGCGACTGAAAGTGCCGTCCGCTTCCTGGGTTTCCAGTTCTTTAAGCTTCTTAATAGAACCACGAATGGTTTTGTAGTTGGTGAGCATGCCACCCAACCAACGATGATTGACGTAGGGCATACCTGCACGCTCAGCCTGCTCGCGAACGATCTTGGCGGCTGCACGCTTGGTGCCTACGAAGAGAATCTTTTTCTTTTTGTCTGCCAGATCAGTGACCTGACCCAGAGCAGAATTCAGGGCTGGAACAGTGTGTTCCAGATTAATGATATGGATCTTGTTTCTGGCGCCAAAGATATATGGCTCCATTTTCGGGTTCCAATAGCGACACTGGTGCCCGAAATGCACCCCTGCACGGAGCATTTCTTTCATGCTTACAGTCATGTTGTTACCTTTTGGGTTAGGCCTCCATACACCCCATGGCTCAACCTGACCACTCTGGAGTGGTCAGGCACCCGGAACTCATGTGTCGGTGTATGTGCGACGTTAAATTTAAATTTTGCCCGGTATTTCCTAGTCGGTCCTGCCGAGCGCGGCGCTTTATACCATAATCCGCTGATTTCTGAAAGATTTTGCTGTTTGTAGGGCCATGCAGGCCACGCCCTGTGCGGGTTCCCCGATTTCGATTAAAATACCCCGCTTCCAAGGAACTGCTTGAAGTCGAATCCCTGCTGTAATGAGTATCCATATTAAGAGCCCAGACGACCTGGATAAAATGCGGGTCGCTGGCAAATTAGCGTCTGAAGTCCTCGAAATGATTGGCCCCCACGTGCAACCTGGGGTCAGCACCGGTGAACTCGACCGTATTTGTCATCGCTATATAGTAGAAGAGCAGGACGCCATCCCCGCCCCGCTCAACTACAACGGATTCCCCAAATCCATCTGCACTTCGGTGAATCATGTCATCTGCCATGGTATTCCCAGTGACGGCAAGATTTTGAAGTCGGGGGACATCATCAATATCGATGTGACAGTCATTAAGGATGGCTTTCACGGTGATACCAGCAAGATGTTTTGCGTGGGTGATACCCCTGATCATGCGAAACGGCTGATTCGCATCACCCAGGAGTGTTTGTACAAAGCTATTGACGTGGTCAAGCCTGGCGCCACCCTCGGCGACATTGGCCATATCATTCAGCAACACGGTGAAGCCAACAATTATTCTATTGTGCGTGAGTACTGCGGGCATGGGATTGGACGCATATTTCATGAGGAACCGCAGGTCCTGCATTACGGCAAGCCCAATACCGGCACCAGATTGACCGAGGGGATGACCTTTACTATCGAGCCCATGCTCAATGCCGGATCTCGCTACACCAAACTCTCCAATAAAGATGGTTGGACGGTCACCACCAAAGATCGACGCCTGTCAGCACAATGGGAACACACTCTCGCCGTGACTTCGGATGGATGCGAAATTCTCACTCTGCGCTCAGATGAATCCTTGTGAGTTTCGATACCCTTTCTATTAGCGAAGCTGCAGTTGAGTACGCACCCTCCCTTGGCGACGAATTACTCAATATCGAGCAACTAAAAACCGATCTCGCTGCTGCACCCACACCGGTGCCTCTATTGCGACAAGCACTACGGGACACCAGTGCTATTCTTGATGAGCGTTACAAGAAAAACCTTAATATCACCGAAATCGTCCGCGGCCGCGCCTGGGTGGTCGATGAATTACTGCGAATTGCCTGGGAACGTCAGGACTGGCCTGACGCGAAGGACATCAGCCTGGTTGCGGTTGGTGGCTATGGTCGGGGCGAACTGCTCCCTCATTCTGATATTGATCTACTGATACTCACGCGAAAAGATCGCAACAAAAAATACAAAGAGTACATCAGCACCTTCCTCACACTGCTCTGGGATATTGGACTGGAAATTGGCCAGAGTGTGCGCTCTGTCAAACAGTGTAAGCAAGAAGCCATCAAAGACATTACTGTGGCTACCGCGTTGATGGAATCCAGAACATTGGTCGGTCCCCCAGACCTGCATGAGCAGATGATGGCCCTGACCAATAATAAAAGGGTTTGGCCCACCAAGAAGTTCTTACGCGCCAAGCTGGATGAACAAATCCAACGGCACAACAAGTATCACGACGTGGACTACGCGCTAGAACCGAACATCAAAACCTCGCCGGGAGGTCTCAGGGACATTCAGACTATAGCCTGGGTCACGCGCCGACATTTTGGCGCGGTTTCGTTTCAGGATCTGGTAGAACTCGGCTTCCTCAAACAATCCGAAGAAGCCATGATTAACAAGGGTCAGCAATTCCTGTGGAAATTACGATATGGACTGCATTTCCTGGAGGGTCGCTGCGAAGATCGCCTGCTCTTCGATAAACAGAGAGAACTGGCACGTTTGTTCGGTTATGAGGATGATGAAAAATCCCTCGGCGTCGAAAAATTAATGAAACAGTACTATCGCGCAGTCGCCAATCTGCGGGAACTAAACGATGTCCTATTACAACATCTTGACGAAGCTATCCTTCGCGCCGATGAAAAGGAGAAGATCAAACCTCTCAATAATCGCTTCCAGATTCGTAACGACTATATTGAAGCGGTAGACAGCAAAGTATTCGAACGCTATCCCTTCGCACTGTTGGAGGTCTTTGTACTGATGGCGCAAGATCCAGGCATCGAAGGAATCCGAGCCTCCACTATCAGGCTGCTGCGGGATAATCGGCGCCTGATAGATGATGAGTTTCGCAACGATATTCGTAGCGTAAGTCTGTTCATGGAGCTATTGCGCTCGCCCCATAAGATGACGCTGCACCTGCGGCGCATGGCTCGTTACGGCATTCTGGGCCGTTATCTACCTGAGTTCGGTCAAATAACCGGTCAGATGCAGCATGATCTATTTCATATCTACACAGTGGATGCACATACCTTGCAAGTTGTTGAGAATATGCGCCGCTTCCTGTTACCCGCTGCAGATGAGCAGTTTCCCATCGCCGCACAAATAGCCCGTAAGCTGCCCAAGCTGGAACTCCTCTATATCGCCGGGCTCTACCATGACATTGCCAAAGGTCGGGGCGGAGATCACTCCGAGTTAGGTAAAGTTGACGCCGAGAATTTCTGTCGACGACACCGCCTTAGCGAATGGGATACCCAATTAGTGGTATGGCTGGTAGACAAGCATCTGCTGATGTCAATGACAGCACAACGTAAGGACATCACCGATCCGGATGTGGTACAGGAGTTTGGTGGATTAATGGGCGACAAGCTGCATCTGGACTACCTGTTCACGATGACTGTGGCTGACATATGCGCCACTAACCCGGAGTTGTGGAATAGTTGGCGGGCCTCGCTCATGTCGCAGCTGTACCTGAATACCAGCCGTGCTTTTCGACAGGGATTGGAAAACACGGTCAATCGGGAGGCGAGGATCGCAGACAAACGTGAAACCGCCAGACAACAGCTGGCAGAGCTGGGACTTGATAGCGAAGCAATCGAAAGTGTCTGGGAAAACGCGGCAGAGGAATACTTTGTCCGCGAGTCCATTGCCAATATAGTCTGGCATACCGAGGCCATCGCCAATCACGATGGGAAAGGTCCATTAATTTCCATCCGGGAAATCGACACTGACAGCTCCAGCGAAGGCGCTACCCAGGTCTTTATCTATACTGAGAATGCGGACTTTTTATTTGCCAACAGCACCGCGGCTTTCGAAAAACTTCAGCTCAATATCTATGGCGCGCGCATCTTTACTTCAGCAAACGATTACTGCATGGATACCTATACAGTCCTGGAGACCGACGGTAAGCCCGTAGGAAACAATCCCAAGCGCCTGAGTGAAATCACGCGAGTGCTGAGCCAGCACCTGGAGGGCGGCCACAAACCTGTTGCCCTGACGTCATTGCGCCGTAGTAGAAAATCCCGGTATTTCAGCAAGCCAATTGAAACCTCATTTCTCAATACCAGCGACAAGTCCTACTCTACACTGGAGCTGAATTGTCCCGATCAGCCTGGCATTCTTGCCTGCGTGGGGAAAGTCTTCGCAGAGAATCAAATCAGTCTGCAGGACGCCCGCATCACCACCCTGGGTGAGAGAATTGAGGATTTGTTCTTCATAACTGATCAAGACGGACGGCCGATCACCGATGCAAACATCAGAAAAAATTTACAAGATGATATCAAGAATGAGCTGGAAGCCAGGTTTAGCAACTAGGCGTCAACTACTATGACAACTCTCTACGGCATTAATAACTGCGATACGGTGAAGAAAGTACGACGCTGGCTCGAAGACAATGGAGTCGACTACAATTTTCACGACTATAAGAAGCTGGGTTGTGATGAGACCCTGGCGAAGCAGTTTATCAAGCAGTTCGAGCTCGACATACTCATCAACAAGCGCGGCACAACCTGGCGTCGATTGCCGGAATCAACAAAGTCGTCGCTGACTGCAGAGAGCGCCGTTACCTTGATGGGAGAAAATCCATCGCTGATTAAACGGCCGATCCTACACTCGGAGAATCACTGGCTGCTGGGCTTCGATGAGGCGCAGTGGCAGGCAGCACTCACAAAGTAATTGGAAAGAAAGATGTCACAATCACCAATCCACAGCGCCGCAATAGGCCTAGCCACGAAAAGCTCCAAAGGTGAAGTTATCGAGGTTTACTACCCGCAACCACGCTTGCACCCTACGCTAGAGCTTACCTCCCCGTTTACAGGCATGCTCGAACTCGAAGACGATGCCAACAGCTGGGTTGAAATTGACAAACAGGAAGTAGAAAAACTCGCTGCTACGCTTGCCACTGCAGGCGAGACTGATTGGGCCGAGTTTCTGACTTCTTCTGTCAGTAGTGAACAGGCAATCGTGTTCTGTCTCTGCCATAACGATACGGCACCAGGCAGCATTCCCGAAGCTTATCTGAAACTCCATCTGTTATCCCACCGCCTGGTGAAACCCCATGCAATAACCCTGGATGGGCTGTTTGGAGTACTGAAAAATCTTGCCTGGACAAATGAAGGTGCAATCGATCTTGAAGATTTGCCAGCAAGGCAGCTGGCAGCGCGACAGGACGGCCGGGTGCTGGATGTCATGTCGGTAGACAAATTCCCCAAGATGACCAGTTATGTTGTACCCAGTGGTGTACGACTAGCAGATACGGCGCGCATACGACTGGGCGCTTACATCGGCGAAGGCACGACTGTCATGCATGAAGGGTTCGTTAATTTCAATGCTGGCACGCTCGGCACAGCGATGATTGAAGGTCGAATCAGCGCCGGCGTAGTAGTCGGTGAAGACAGCGATTTAGGTGGAGGCTGCAGCACTATGGGAACCCTGTCCGGAGGGGGAACCACTGTTATCTCCGTTGGCAGAAACTGCCTGATTGGAGCCAACGCCGGGATCGGTTTTCCATTGCCCGACGGCTGCATCATCGAAGCCGGTCTGTACGTAACCGGCGGCACCAAAGTCAATGTTCTCGCCGCCGATGGCAGCCTGATTAAAACTGCGAAAGCGAGTGAATTAGCTAACACGACCGATCTACTGTACCGACGCAACTCTCTGAGTGGAGCAGTCGAGGCCGTGCCAACCAAGAACAGCATTAGTCTCAATGAAGAGCTACATAGCCACAATTAATCCTGGCTTCATCGATCATGTCTGCCACTCTTGAACTTGCCAAGCAACTGATTGCCCTCCCCTCGGTGACGCCTGAGGATGGCGGCTGTCAGCATCTACTGGCTGATCGTTTGCAGGCATTGGGTTTTAGTATTGAGCGATTGCCATTTGGTGATGTTAGTAACCTGTGGGCGTGCTTGGGTGAGGCAGGCCCGAGTTTCTGTTTTGCCGGGCATACTGATGTTGTGCCTGCTGGTCCAATGAGCGATTGGAACACCGACCCCTTCGTGCCAACGGAACAGAATGGCTTTCTGCATGGTCGTGGCAGCGCAGACATGAAAGGAAGCCTGGCGGCCATGATCACGGCCACCGAACGGTTTCTGGCAAGCTCTCCTGAATTGAACGGGCGTCTATGTTTCCTCGTTACCAGTGATGAAGAGGGACGTGCCGTACACGGCATTCGTAAAGTGGTCGAAGTTTTCCAGGAACGCGGTGAAACTATCGACTACTGCGTGGTGGGCGAGCCGAGCTGCAGCGACAAACTAGGCGATACCCTGCGCATAGGTCGTCGTGGTTCGCTCAGTGGCACGCTGACGGTAAAAGGTGTGGGTGGCCACATTGCCTACTGGCAACGGGCGGATAATCCCATTCATAAAGCGCTTCCGGCACTGCATAAATTAACCATAGAACAATGGGACAGCGGGGAATCAGCCTTTCCTCCCACCAGCTTTCAAATTTCCAATGTGCATGCCGGTGTTGGCGCCAACAATGTCATTCCGGACACCATGATGGTGGAGTTTAACCTGCGCTATTCCACCGAGCTCACTGCGGAAGAGATACAACAGCGGGTAGAAGCAATACTGAGTAATGAAGGAATTGAGTTTGATCTTGACTGGCATCTGTCTGGAGAGCCTTTTCTGACTGAAAAACCGGAATTGATTGGTCAGATGCAATTGGCTATTCAAGCGGTAACTGGCATGACTGCTGAAAACTCTACCGGTGGTGGCACCTCAGATGGTCGCTTTATTGCCAAACTCGGTACCCAGGTAGTGGAATTCGGACCTTGCAATGGGACCATCCATAAACCCAATGAATGCGTCTCTATGGCAGATCTAGAGCAATTATCCGAAGTCTATGAACGGGTCCTGCACGGAATGTTGACCACTGGCTAGTGAGTCAGATACACATCGAAACGACTGCTGCTGCCTTTGAACTGAATATCCGGTTGCTGCCCTCCCGCCAGCGGCGCCAGTCGTGCTCTCTTCACCACTACTCGCTTGTCGGCAAAAGCGCGCGCATGATCTAACAGCACGGCCTCATCGCTTGGCTCATCAAGCAGTTGTTGGAGAAAGAACATCGCTTTCTTGGCGCGCGCATTGTTGCGTTTCTCTGGAAACATGGGATCGAGATACACCACGTCAAAATTTGCTCCCTGTTTTTCGAAGTGGAGGAAATCCTCTTCGGCAAGGGTAATCCGGGAGAAGACCTCGCATAATTCGCTTGATGTGTCTCTTGCACGAGACACACCGTCCTGAAGCAGCGCAAACACAAACGCCGAACGTTCCAGCAGGGTGACTTCACATCCGGCGTTCGCCAGTAGAAAAGCATCGGTGCCGAGTCCAGCAGTTGCATCCAACACGCGAAGCTGGGATTGCTTGCTCAAGCCGACTGCTTTGCCAAGCTGCTGGGTTTTCAAAGATTGTTGTGCCCGTCGCTGTAAAGACCTGGCAGTGAAATCCACCCGCAAAGTACCGCGAGTATCTTTATCTATGCCCCGTAGAGCCAGTCCGGCTGCAGTGAGTTCCAGGACGAAACCAGGTGATCGATCTTCATCAATGGTAGTCGGCTGCACCAGTTGCAGCTGCAATTGTTGGGCAAGTTCACGCTCTCTATCGCTGGCTTCAGCAGACTGTTGCAAGAAAACGAGAGAAGTGGCTCTAGCAGTCATCACACAATGAATACGCCCAATAACAAGATACCCAGCGCAATTCGATACACAACGAAAGGCAGGAATCCGATGCTGGTAATGAGACGCAGGAAGAAATGAATGCAGCAATAGGCCACCGCAGCTGACACCAACATAGCACTTAATAATTCCAGCCATTGCCTGCTATCGATACCGCTATCCCATAATACCGAAAACTCAAGCAAACCACTGGCTGCAATAATAGGAATCGCCATTAAAAACGAGAAGCGACTTGCTGCTTCACGGGTGAAGCCAAGCAACAGCGCTGCGGACATGGTGATTCCCGAACGAGATGTGCCAGGTATCAGGGCCAGTACCTGAGACAAGCCTATCAATAAGGCCGCACGCAAATGCATTGACTCTAATTGATACTCCCGCAACCCGATCTTGTCGGCAAGCAAGAGCAGAATACCGAACACGATGGATGCGATAGCGATCACCGTCGCACTGCGAGCTGCATCCCCCAGCAAATCCTCCCACAGTAAACCAGCAATCCCGGCTGGTACCGTGGCGAGCAACAAATACCAGGCCAGAGCGGCTTCTGTGTGTCGATCAGAGTGAGTATCTTGGGTCAGTATGCGCCATGACCCACGAAACACCTTTGGCAAACTCTGAAACCAGGCCACTGCAAGTCGCACTAAATCCGAATAAAAGTAGGCAACAACGGCTAGTAGAGAACCGAAGTGCACCACTACATCAAAGGCCAGACCTTGATCGGGCCAATCAAGTAATTGTGAGGGCAGGATTAGGTGGGCCGACGATGAGATGGGGAGGAATTCTGTCAGCCCCTGAATAAAGGCAAGCACAGAGGATTGAAAGAAGCTGGGTTCCACGCTCATTTGCCGTACTAGTTGTAATCCATTTGCTCTTTGACATAGTTTGGCAGGATGAGTTCAGTCGAATCGGCTCCCGACTTTCGCAACAGAGTACCGAGCCAGCATAAGTCTTCGATTGATGATTCATGGCTGGATGTAATCAGTGCTGGCTCGATAGCTAAGTGATTAAGCAAGGCGCCAGGTTGTGACCAGGCATCCCCAACTGCAGCCCAGTCAATTGGCTCGTTACCGCTGGAATCCATCAGCGGAACAGGCTCCAACGTTGAAGGATGACTAACCTGTTCTGTGCCTATCAAGCGATATCCAGAATCGCTTGTTTGGTAAGCGGCGAAGTACACTTCCCCGTCTCTCGCGGGCTGTGCCACTAGCCAATACTCATAAGCATGATTGCGCGACGCGGACCACGCCTGTAGAGCCAGAGACGAAATCGGTATGACCGGTAACTGTAAGGCAGCACTTAGCCCCTGGGCTGCACCAATACCAATCCTCAGACCGGTAAATGACCCGGGGCCAGTAACAACAGCAATTGCCTCCAATTGAGACAAATGGAGTTCTGCATCCGCCAGCACCTCATCCACCAACGCCAGGACTTCTTGCGCTGCGTGCCTGGCAGAGAGGCTACTGCGGCAGGATAGCTGTTGTTCTTGCGCTACACCCACGGCACAGGCAACAGAGGTATCAATAGCCAGCAACACAGTCATCTGGGGAGTAAATCAAGAAATTAGTCGCACGGAAACATAGAAAAATCCCCCTTGATCAGACTCAAGGGGGATTCTTTAGGTGCGAAGTGTATACCTCTGCTGACCACGGATACTCCGTGGTCAGCAGTGACTAGGCAGGTTTAAGACTTGCTCGTTAGTCGCTTTGTACTAACTATCGCTTCTTACGAGCTGTCTTTCGCTTGGCCTTCTTACGAGCTGGCTTCTTTTTAGCCTTCTTCTTAGCAGCCTTCTTTCTGGCAGGCTTCTTCTTAGCCTTCTTCTTGGCTACTTTCTTCTTCGCCTTTCGCTTAGTGGCCTTTTTCTTAGCTGGTTTGCGTTTGGCTACCTTCTTCTTGGCCTTTTTCTTGGCCGCTTTCTTACGAGCAGGCGCCTTACGCTTCTTAGCTACTTTCTTTTTCGCCTTCTTTTTAGCTGCTTTCTTACGAGCTGGCTTTTTCTTAGCCTTCTTCTTAGCAGCCTTCTTTCTGGCGGGCTTCTTCTTGGCCTTCTTCTTAGCAGCTTTTTTCTTCGCTGGCTTGCGCTTCGCGACTTTGCGCTTAGCTGCTTTCTTGGCAGCCGAACGACGTCTTACTGCTTTCTTCTTGGCCTTCTTTTTCGCCTTTTTCTTGGCAGCCTTCTTGCGAGCCGGCTTTTTCTTGGCCTTCTTCTTAGCTACCTTCTTTTTAGCTTTTTTCTTGGCGGCCTTCTTGCGAGCTGGCTTCTTCTTAGCCTTCTTCTTGGCTACCTTCTTTTTAGCTTTTTTCTTGGCAGCCTTCTTGCGAGCTGGCTTTTTCTTAGCCTTCTTCTTAGCTACCTTCTTTTTAGCCTTCTTCTTAGCTACCTTCTTTTTAGCTTTCTTCTTAGCTACCTTCTTTTTGGCCTTTTTCTTCGCGGGCTTGCGCTTCGCGACTTTGCGCTTTGCAGCTTTCTTGGCTGCCGCTTTGCGCCTGACCTTCTTCTTGGCCTTCTTTTTAGCAGCCTTCTTCTTGGCTACCTTCTTTTTGGCCTTCTTTTTCGTTGCCTTCTTTTTGGTCTTCTTCTTAGCTACCTTCTTTTTTGCTTTCTTCTTGGCTACCTTCTTCTTCGCTTTCTTGCGAGCAGGTGCCTTTCGCTTAGCAGCCTTCTTCTTGGCTACTTTCTTTTTAGCTACTTTACGCTTAGCAGCTACCTTCTTCTTTACTACTTTTTTCTTCTTTGCAGCTACCTTTTTCTTAGCTGCCTTCTTTTTTGCAACTTTCTTTTTCGCTACTTTTTTAGCCATTTTCGACCTCGCTACCTAATGTCAAAGTTACATTACAGAGTACTACTGCCTAGTATGTGCTACTAACGACGCTTTCCAGCTACAGCTGCCTTCCTTTTGCGCGCTGAACCGCTTCGTTTCGTTGCACCCTTCTTGTTGACCCGCTTCTTCCCGGAAGCTGATCCTTTAACCGGCTTTTTCTTGCCTGTTAACCTTTTGCCCGTTTTCTTCTTACCAGCAGCCTTTTTGTTCAATTTGGCTTTGGCTGCCTTACGTTTAGTCGCTTTTCTAGCAGCTGCTTTAGCTTTCTCAGCCGCCTTTTTCACGCCTTCTTTCTGTTTTTTTGCCGCTTTCTTGGCAGCAATTCGCGCCCTTAGGGCGTCTTTCCGGGCTTGCTTGGCAGCTTTTGCTGCATCTGCCTTAGCTCTTTTCCTTTTCCATTCAGCAGTAAAGGCAGCTATCGCACGCTGCAGATCCGCTTCTGCTTTAGCTGCTTCGGCTTTCTTCCTGGCCTTCTCTTTGGCAGCCAATTCCACAGCTCTGGCTTTAGCCTTGGCTGTGCGAATCCTTGCTTTGATAGCTGCAACTTTTGCAGCAGCTTTCTGTTTTGTCTTTAAAGCACTCTGCGCTGCACGTTTTTTGGCAGCGGTCTTGTTCTTTTTTGTAGCTACTTTCTTAGCTGTAGCAGCTTTCTTTCCTGCTGCGGCATATTCTTTTTCTGCTGCCTTCGCCCTTTTTTCTAACTTGGCGACTGCAGCTTGAGCATTCTTTAGTGCCGCACTTGAAACCGTTTTACTGCGTTTCTTTTTTCTGGCAGTAGATTTTTTAATCGCTTTAACCATAAGTTTTTCTGGTTAGTTCCAAGCTTTAGTCGTGCGCAATTAAAAAACGTAACGACATCAACCTACTACTCGGCGGCAACATATCACAATTTTTATTTAGCAAACAACAAACTGTCACATAAAACACGCTAAATAAAACAATCTTTTGTTTTGTTCACGCAAGATACCCACAGAATCATGGTATCAATCACTTATTTCGCTAGTTGTAGTGAAAACTTTAAGGAAACAACAGCCGATTGAATAAAAAAATGTACAAAAACTGCACAATGTTCGTTCAATAAGTGTGTAAAAACAGTTTTATTTAGTTTTAACGCATTAAAGTTAAACAAAATCGCTGAGTTGAATTAGCAATTTGTTTGCCAACTTTAATTATTTTGCGTGCTTTACATCTCATTATGAATAAATCATTCGTAACGAATGCAGAAACAAGCAGATTTTAATCAAACACAAAAAAGCCCGCTTTACTGAACGGGCTTTTGAGTTTCTGCACTGAAAGTGCACAATGTGGATAAATTAATTCAGCGCTGTGGATATTTCCTGTTTGATCTCATCAACTGCAGCAACTC
>JANQJM010000068.1 GCA_028281635.1 Pseudomonadales bacterium
GCCGCAGAATCCTCTGAAGTTCAGATTTGGTCGGTTCACGTACTGAACAGGGTAACGAAAATCAGAAAAGTTCTTGTCCGCAGCGATTTCGACTGATTCCAAAATTGGCATCAGAGGCTCATCCTGGTACCAAGTCATTTTTTCGCTTGGATTTACCACGTTGTCGCCTGTCAGTGCTGACAATGGAATAAAGATGAAATTCGCCTCATCCAACTGGGAGGTAAAATCCAGGTAGTCGGCTTTGATGTTATTGAAAACTCCTTCGTCGAAGTCCACCAGATCCATTTTGTTGACAGCAACGATGATTTGTTTAATACCAAGCAAAGAGGCAATGAATGTATGACGTCTGGTTTGAACTTGCACGCCATGTCGGGCGTCAATCAGAATGATTGCAAGGTCACAAGTCGATGCACCGGTTGCCATATTGCGGGTGTATTGTTCATGACCCGGCGTGTCAGCAATGATGAATTTGCGTTTGGCAGTGGAGAAATAACGGTAGGCGACATCGATGGTGATACCTTGCTCTCTCTCAGCTTGCAAGCCATCAACCAACAGAGCTAAGTCTATTTTGTCTCCTGTGGTCCCTGACTTGGCACTGTCCGCCTCAATCGCGGCGAGTTGGTCCTCGTAAATCATTTTGGAGTCGTGTAAAAGCCTTCCAATCAACGTGCTCTTGCCATCATCAACGCTGCCGCAGGTGAGCAGTCGCAACAGTTCCTTGCGTTCATGCTGCGCAAGGTAAGCCATGATGTCGGTGCTGATGAGTTCTGATTGGTGAGACATAGCCTGGTATCCGAACTAACTAAAAGTAGCCTTTACGTTTTTTATCTTCCATGGAGCCGGCCTTATCCGTATCGATGAGTCGCCCCTGCCGTTCAGAGCTGGTGGTAAGCAGCATCTCCTGAATGATTTCTGGAAGCGTGGTAGCGGTTGATTCAACAGCTCCGGTCAGCGGGTAACAACCGAGGGTTCTGAACCTCACGGTTTTAGTTTGAATGACGTTTTCATCTTCAATGGGCATGCGGTCATCGTCGACCATGATATCTACACCCTCGTACTCCACTACCGGTCTTGGTTTGGCGAAGTAAAGCGGTACGATGTCGATGTTGTTTAAATAGATGTACTGCCAGATGTCGAGCTCAGTCCAATTGGAAAGAGGGAAGACACGAATGCTCTCTCCCTTATTCACTTTACCATTATAGATGTTCCACAGCTCGGGCCGCTGGTTCTTGGGATCCCAGACGTGGTTTTTGTCCCGGAAAGAAAATACCCGTTCTTTCGCTCTCGATTTTTCCTCATCCCGGCGTGCACCACCGAATGCTGCATCAAATCGATGTTTATCCAAAGCTTGCTTCAGGGCCTGAGTTTTCATGATGTCCGTATGCTTGTCACTGCCATGAGTAAAAGGCCCCACACCTTGTTTTACCCCTTCTTCGTTTATATGAACGATCAGATCCAGGCCAAGCTTCTCCATCTGTGCATCACGAAACTGGATCATTTCTCGGAACTTCCAAGTTGTGTCTACATGAAGTAATGGGAAGGGAAGTTTTCCAGGATAAAAGGCCTTTAGCGCCAGGTGTAACATGACAGCCGAATCTTTACCTACGGAGTAGAGCATAACTGGCTTGTCGAATTCTGCAGCAACTTCGCGGATGATATGAATGCTTTCCGCTTCCAGCTGCTTTAGATGGGTGAGGTTGTACTCGGACATGTTGGTAGTGTGTTTACAGTTTCGGAACCGCTAAATCCAAGATCTGTGCTTTTAGAGGTTGGGTGCTTACTTGCTCTGCTGAATGGGAATTTCTTCGTCATTCACTGGTTTGGTCTTCTCAATGCCGAAGTCTTCGGCTAATGCACCTTTTTGATCTGGGCTTTGCTTTGCCGCATAGTCTCGTGGTGGGATCAGAGGACTTGCTTCTTCCGGAGCGCTCGTTGATTCGAACACAGCATCAGACTCGGTGGGCAATAGTTTACTCGCTACTTCGTTTGAGCATAGATCTTGCGCGCCACTGGCTAGATGCTGATAGACGTCGCGATAACTTTCAGTCATATGCTGAACCAGTTCGGCCGTCATACTGAAATGATCGCTCACGCTGTCTTTGTATTCGGCATGGGTGTCGGTGAGCTGTCGAATCTGGGTTTCCAACTCACGGATTCGTGACGGGCTGGCGTTGAGCCTGCTAGCGACGAGCACGCCGATAATCAAGCCTAGCGCTAGTCCTCCGATTCCAATCAACCAAGTCAAGTGACTCTAGCTCCCGAGATCTCTTAAGAAAACCCTCCGGCTGATAGCAGCAACCGGCGGGACAGCCGAGAGTATACCTCAATTACGGAGCTTGGCTGTAATTCACTGTTACCGCTGGCTGCTAGTCTAGCCCGTAAATCCAGCCTAGAATGCCGCTGGCACTCGCGCAGGCAAATACATTTATGCAACCCATTGAACGATACCAGGCAGATCTGGCTGCCAAACTCATTGAACCTGACACTGAACAGGCGCGAGTGGTTGGCTCTCTCAATGATCTGTTTTTGCAACTTCAGGCGAGGTCTCAACAGAAGCAGTCGCGGTTAGCCGGCGTCTGGCAAAGGCTGACTGGCGGATCGATTGCAGAGAACGGAACGGTGAAGGGGCTCTACATTTGGGGCGGAGTGGGTCGAGGTAAAACTTATCTGATGGATATGTTCTACGATTGTTTGCCCGTGGAGGGGAAACAGCGAACTCATTTCTATCGCTTCATGCAAAATGTTCACAAGTCGCTGGCAGAGTTGCAGGGAGAAACCGACCCCTTGCGATTAGTTGCGAGGCAGATTGCGAATGAGACAGAAGTACTGTGTTTTGACGAGTTTTTTGTCTCAGACATTGGCGATGCAATGATCCTCGGTGGATTGCTGGAGGCCTTGTTTAACGAGGATGTAGTGCTGGTAGCGACTTCAAACGTCAAACCAGACCTGCTCTATGAAAATGGGCTGCAGCGCGAGCGTTTTCTACCGGCAATTGCGCTTCTGAATAATCACACAACGGTGATCGAAGTGGCCGCTGGTACGGACTATCGCTTAGAACGCTTAAGTAACTCGGAGCTTTATCTGTTTCCCTCGGACGACAGCGCGGAGGCAAAACTTTGTGGCAGCTTCAAGGATCTGGCACCGGATCATATGAACATCGAAGAAAATGCAGAGATTTCTATCTTGGACCGAACTATTCTCTCCAGATTCTGTGCTGAGGATGTGGTGTGGTTTGAATTTGCTGAGCTGTGCGAAGGTCCCCGCAGTGCCTTCGACTATGTTGAGATCGCGAAACTGTTTCACGCCTTGATACTCAGTGGAGTGCCCCAGCTCCATGATACACAGATCGATGCTGCCCGCCGCTTCGTTAGTCTGATCGATGAACTCTACGATAGGAGAGTTAAGCTCATCATCGCTGCCGAGGTTGCATTGGCTGAGCTCTATGTTGGATCTCAGTTGGAATTTGAGTTTGAACGCACCAGCTCGCGCCTGGCGGAAATGCAATCCCATGACTATCTCTGCAGCGGGCATCGAATACTATGAATATTGTGGGAATTCACTGCCAGCGCAAAACTCTCGTCGCTTCCCTGCAGGTGCCTAAAATGCTGTATCTTGGGGCTAAAATGCCTTGAATCTTATAGTGTGCTCCTGTAGTATTCGCGCTCCTTTAAGTGAAGCCCCGAATTCTGCGATGAAAACCTATAGTGCCAAACCCAATGAAGTCACCAAAAACTGGCTTCTAATCGATGCCGAAGGACAAACGCTAGGCCGCATGGCTACAGCGATTGCGACTCGTCTGCGAGGCAAGCACAAGGCAGAATATACACCGCATGTTGATACGGGTGATTACGTGGTTGTGATCAACGCGGACAAGGTTCAGGTGACTGGCAATAAAGCGACCGACAAGATGTATCACTCTCACTCAGGTTTCCCGGGTGGTTTGAAGTCTATCTCGTTTGAGAAATTGCAGGAGAAAGCTCCAGAAAAAGCTATCAAACTGGCGGTGAAAGGCATGCTTCCCCGCACTCCACTTGGCCGTGCCATGTTCAAGAAGCTGAAGGTTTATGCCGGCACAGAACATCCACATACTGCACAACAACCACAAGCGTTGCAGCTTTAGTAAAGTATTCTTTAAGAGGCCTCCCAGCCAATGGCAAGCACCCAGTATTACGGAACCGGACGTCGCAAAACTTCAACTGCTCGTGTCTTTCTGAGCAGCGGCTCTGGCAATATCACCGTGAATCGTCGCCCACTGGACGGCTATTTCGGAAGAGAAGTAGCCCGCATGATCGTGATGCAGCCCCTCGAGCTTATCGAGATGACTGACAAGTTCGACATCAATGTAACAGTGCGAGGCGGCGGTAGTTTCGGGCAGGCGGGTGCGATTCGTCATGGTATCACCCGGGCGCTGATGGAATACGATAACGAGTTGCGGCCCACTCTGCGCAAGGCAGGATTTGTTACCCGTGATGCGCGTGAGGTCGAGCGTAAGAAAGTGGGACTGAGAAAGTCTCGTAAGAAGCCGCAATTTTCCAAGCGCTAAGCTTCTAGCAAAGCGCAAAAAAACGTCGAAATCGATTGTCGATTCGGCGTTTTTTTTGGTCTCCGAAAACACAGTTATTTCTAATAAAAACAATCAGTTAATTAGGCCCTAAGCGGGCCGACAGCTTGAAAAAAAACGCAAAATTGAATACACTTCACGCGATTTGCAGACCTGACCAGGCGAACCAGCTCACCGCTCCGCAGAAGCGCGGAACGTTCCCTGTAAACGCCGCAATATCGTTCACAGATTCGACCCAGTTTTCATTAGTAACAAGCGTGCTCTCAAGGAGAAATTTACGGTGACTGACGACAGTAATAATGCTGGCCGCAGACGTTTCCTGGTGGGCTCCACTTCTGTTGTTGGAGCAGCAGGGGTAGTTGGAGCTGCCGTCCCTTTTGTCGGTTCTTGGAACCCCAGTGCTAAAGCTCGTGCCGCGGGCGCTCCAGTTCGCATCGATATTAGTCGATTGCAACCTGGTGAGATGTTAGGACCTATTCCGGCCTGGCGAGGTCGACCCATTTTCGTGATACGCCGCAGTGAAGAAGCACTGGCGGCTTTGAATGAAGACCCCGGTCGCCTGATGGATCCAGAATCAGTACAACCAGAGCAACCGGGATACGCTCAAAATGAGACGCGATCAAGAAATCCAGAGGTACTAGTTCTGGTAGGCCTCTGCCCACACTTGTTCTGTTCACCGACTCCCCATATTCAATTACGCCCCGAGCCCTTCGATGATGAATGGCGTGGTGGTTTTTTCTGTCCCTGTCATGGCTCACGTTTCGATCTGGCAGGGCGGGTCTATAGCGGTTCGCCAGCATCGCGCAATATGCAGGTTCCTCCTCACTCCTACGAGGGTGACAACATCCTGGTGATAGGCATCGATGAGGAGAATGTGGCATGAGCGATATCAGCAGTTCAGACAATGTTAGCAATGGAAAGCCGGGTCGCTTCATATCCGGTTTGATTGGTTTTCGCGACTGGGTGGATGCTCGCCTTCCAATTATAGAAGCGTGGAAAAAACACCTGAGTGAGTACTACGCACCGAAGAATTTTAATTTTTGGTATTTCTTTGGTGTGCTCTCCATGGTGGTGTTGGTTATCCAACTGCTTACGGGCATTTGGTTAACCATGAACTACACACCCAGTGCGGAAGCGGCATTCGCTTCCGTTGAATACATCATGCGAGACGTCGACTACGGCTGGATGTTGCGTTACTTGCACTCCACAGGCGCTTCTGCATTTTTCTTTGTGGTTTATATCCACATGTTTAGAGGGCTGATGTACGGCTCCTACAAAAAACCCCGAGAACTGCTCTGGGTGCTGGGTATGTGTATCTACCTGGTGCTGATGGCTGAAGGTTTTATGGGTTATATCCTGCCATGGGGCCAGTTGTCCTACTGGGGTGCAAACGTAATTGTGTCCCTATTTGGATCGATTCCAGTAATCGGTGATGACCTGCTGGTTTGGATTCGCGGCGATTACTTGATTTCAGGAGCGACCCTAAATCGCTTCTTCGCCTTACACGTGGTGGCCTTGCCTATCGTTTTGATTGCGCTCGTGGTACTGCACATCCTTGCGCTGCATGAAGTGGGATCAAACAATCCCGACGGTATTGAGATCAAGCAGAACAAAGGGCCTGATGGCATTCCAGTCGATGGTGTTCCATTCCATCCTTACTACACCATTTATCACGACCTGCCAGGTGTCATTTTATTCCTGGCTGTGTTCTGTGCGATTGTGTTCTTCGCTCCTGAGATGGGCGGTTACTTCCTGGAAGTACCGAACTTCCAGGAGGCTAACTCACTCAAGACGCCTGAGCATGTGCCACCAGTCTGGTATTACACACCGTTCTATTCCATGCTGCGGGCCGCCTCTATTCCACTGTTTGGAATAGATGGTAATTTCTGGGGCATGCTGGTGATGTTCGGTGCCATTGCCATTTTGTTTGTCATGCCGTGGCTCGATAAGAGTCCGGTGAAGTCGATGCGTTATAAAGGCTGGTACAGCCGTATCGCCTTGTTGGCATTCGTGGTGAGTTTCATCATTCTGGGAATACTGGGTACGCAAGCTGTCACACCTGCCAAGCAATTCCTCGCGCAGATTATGACCATTGTGTATTTCGCTTACTTTTTTGCCATGCCTTGGTATACCCGCGCAGAAAAGACTACGACTCCACCCGAGCGTGTCACCGGACGTTGGATCAGCATTCCGCAATTGATCGGCAGCCTGGTCTTGTTGTTCTTGCTGGTGTTTATCCCAATGATGCTGGTGTCCAGCAGTGCAGAAGCTGCCTCAGCAGGTAATCTCGATTTAGAGCATGTTGAAACTGATTTTGATGATAAGGCGTCTTTACAGCGTGGATTCCGTACCTATATGAACTACTGCGTGAGCTGTCACGAGTTAGGTTACGCCCGCTATGAGCGTACAGCTGATGATTTGGAAATTGACCATGAGCTGGTGTTGGCAAATTTAGTTTTTGACGATGCATTGATCGGAGATCTCATCGAGAACAATATGTCTGAAGAAAATGCGGAAAGCTGGTTTGCAGCGGTTCCGCCGGACCTTACCCTTGCGGGTCGCGTTCATAGTGCAGATTGGCTCTATACCTATCTCAAGTCTTTCTACAATGATGATAGTCGCATGTTTGGTGCAAACAACAAACTGTTCGCAAATGTGGCCATGCCTAATGTATTGCATTCACTACAGGGCGATGTGATTTGTGATGATCACGGAACAGACGATCCAACTCAATGTGACTTGCATCATGTTGAAGGCTCGGGCTCATTGAGTCCTGAAGAGTTTGATAATGTGATAGCGGACCTGGTGAACTTCATGTATTACATTGGAGAACCAGTGCGTGCGCGCAGACAAGAAATTGGAATTTGGGTGCTGGCGTTTCTAGCCGTGTTGTACATCCTCGCTGCGTTAATGGGTAGAGAGTTCTCCAAGGATTACCATTAGTTCTTGGAGTAATTTCGCAAAACTGCAACAGACTAATAATTAGAGAGACAGAGGAAACAATATGGGTGTGGTCGCCAAAAGATCTTCGATGACGTTTTATTCGGACGGAACCAGTCACTACAGTCATCGAGTACGCATCGTCCTGGCGGAAAAGGGCGTGACAGTGGAGACCATCGATGTAGATCCGGACAACAAACCGGAAGATCTGGCATCGCTAAATCCCTACAACACACTTCCTACGCTGGTGGATCGCGATCTCGTGCTCTATGAAGCGGATATCATGATGGAATACCTGGATGAGAGATTCCCTCATCCTCCTTTGTTCCCAGTTTATCCCGTTGCTCGTGCGCAGAGCCGATTGTGGATTTATCGAATCAAGAAAGACTGGTGCACGCTGGTAGACACAATCATGGCCGGAGATGGCACACCTTCTCAGTTGGAGAAGATGCGCAAAGAGCTGCGAGAGAGCTTAATCTCCATCGCACCTATTTTTGCGGAGAAGCCATTCTTTATGAGCGACGAGTTTACTATTGTCGATTGCTGTGTGGCACCCATCCTGTGGCGCCTGCCTGCAATGAAGATCGATCTGGGTAAGGGCAAAACAGTTAAACCACTCGTCGAATATCGTGATCGTCTGTTCGCCAGAGATTCTGTGATGGCGAGTTTCTCGGAACAAGAAAAAGAAATGGTATAACGCTAGCGTTATATTCAAGCTCCCGCTGTCGGTGTAATCATCATGACCATGACTTCGAGCCGACCCTACATAATTCGCGCTCTCTATGAGTGGATAGTAGAGAACGATTGTACGCCTTACATATTAGTTAACGCATACGAAAATGGGGTAGAAGTTCCTCAAGAGCATGTCAAAGACGGTCAGATTATTCTGAACATTTCGCCAGTTGCGGTGCAGGACCTTAATCTGGCCGACGAAAGTATTGATTTCGAAGGTAGATTCGCAGGAATCCCTAAACGCGTGTTGGTGCCAATGCCCGCCATTCTCGGTATCTATGCCAAAGAAAATGGCCAGGGCATGATCTTCGATCCGGAGGTTTCACCGCCTGAGCCACCAGCCCCTGATGGTGGAGACACTCCGGCTCCGACAAGACCAGATCCAATCCCAGGTCCCGGAAACAAAGGCGGGGGCAAAAAGCCCCCGCTAAGATTAGTGAAGTAACTGTCTCAGACTTAGTTTATATACTCAAAGACTTTTACTACTCGTTGCACGCCAGAAACATTACTCGCAACGTTCGCAGCATTATCACCTTCGACCTGACTGATTAATCCCATTAGATACACCGTACCGTTTTCAGCGATGATCTTGACCTGATCGGAGGGAACATCGCGATTTGTCAGCATGCGCGTTCGAACCTTGGTAGCTATCCAGGTGTCGTTGCTACGCGACAGGAAACTGGTTTTCCCGGATACTTCCAATTCGTTATGTATGCGCTTGATTTTTGAGCTGGCTTGACTGGCGATCTCAGTGGCGCGCCGCTTTAAGGCTTCGGATTCGACCTGTCCAATAAGCAAGACTACGCCATTGTGGCTAACCGCTGAAATATTTGCATTCTTCAAACCGGGTTCTTGTGACTTAATGTTCACAACAACCTTGGTTTCAATAATCTCATCTTCAACAACTGCACCAGTGGTGCGCTCCGTTGGATCTTCCTGTATGCCCTGATCACCGGTGGTTTCAACTAGAATTGCGGTGCATGAGGACATTGCAAGAGTTAACAGAAGCAGCAAAGGCAATCTGATATTCATGCGTCATCTCCTCCAAAAAGTTTGGTATCAATAAAGTCACAAAGACAATGAATCACTACTAAATGTACTTCCTGAATGCGGGCAGTGCGCTCCGCGGGTACTCTAATTTCGATATCCTTGCTGGTTAACTGTGACGCCATCTTGCCACCATCTCGCCCAGTTAGCGCAACGACAGTCATATCGCGGTCATGGGCCGCAGTAATTGCGTTCATGACATTGGCGGAATTTCCACTGGTGGAAATAGCCAGCAGAACATCTCCAGCCTGACCCAATGCGGAAACCTGTTTGGAAAAGATTTCGTTATAGTCATAGTCATTGGCGATGGCAGTCAGAGTAGAGCTGTCTGTCGTAATTGCCACAGCAGGCAATCCAGGGCGCTCCTTTTCAAATCGATTTAACAGTTCTGCAGAAAAATGCTGAGCATCACCTGCTGAGCCACCATTGCCGCAACTAAGAACCTTTCCTTCTTGCAGGAGGCAGTTCACCATACAGTCACCGGCCAAATGCACAGGCTCCACGAGTTCTGCTGCTGCTTTCTGTTTAGTTTCAATACTCTCGACAAAATGTCCGAGTATTCTGTCCTGTAGGTCCATCTTCTAGCTGCTTATTCCAAGGGTAGTAGTTTCTGGTATATCGGCAGAAACCCTGGCAAGGTTACTTCTTGTTACATCAATTCTGCCGCGGATGTTCTTCATAGACAGAGTTTCGGGGTGGAAAGTTTCAATGAAAAGCGTTTTTTACCCAATGAATCTGCTCTCCACCGCTTACATGAGCTTGTATAGCCACTACATCAAACCGACAATCTTGATGCTGGTGCTGTCTATGTTGTTGTAAGAACATCGCAGCCGCTCGTTTAATGCGTGCTTGCTTGATAGTGGTCACGCTTGCCAGTGCCGATCCAAAGTCGGTGCGCTTCCTGTATCTAACTTCGACGAATACAAGCTGATCAGGTGAAAACTGCCCAATCAAGTCGATCTCGCCAACTTTGCAATTAAAGTTTCGCTCTATGAGCTTAAATCCAAATTTTCGCAAATGCCAAAGAGCTCTAGACTCCTGGGCCTGTCCTTGCTGACGGCGACTAATAAACCGGCCGGGGAGGTGCATAGTGAGTCGGTTACAGAAGCGGAAAGACAATGGTTAACGAGAGATAGTTTAGTCGCTACTACTGACAGCCTGGTCGTATTCTTCAGCCCGGCCGTTTACGAATCGAGCGACCCTCAAGCTACGATGAATGCTTTGATTCGGAGTCATCGTAAGTTCACCGGTAGCGCCGGGTACCCGCAGAATATTACCTTCTGCAAGTTGTTGAAGCCGTGCGTAAAGGCGAAAACTATCTACACCCAGTGCGCGTAGTCTTTGCAATGGCCCGCTCGCTGCGCGCAGGTTTTCATTCACCGTTTCTTTGAGAGTGTCAGAAGATTCTAAAATCCATGGAGCGTCAGCAAACCAGACTCCATTGAGATCGCGATCTTCATTGGGATTACTAACGCCTTCGTAAATAGAAGGCATGGAATACACAGGAACGTTCTCAGCGAAATAAAAAGCCAGGGTAGGCTTAATAAGACGACCCTGTCTGGGATTGGCAATCAGAAATATAAAGTCGATATCTTGTCTTCTTCTTGGAGTAAATTCAATCGAGTTTCGTGGCAAAAGATCCAGGATTCTTTCTGCTCTGTCTTCGCTTGAATCTACAGCCATCAATCTCTTTACAGTTTCGGAATAGTCGGTGGTGTCAGGGAAGTCGGTGAAAGAGACGATATTGCCACCGCGTTGTTCCCAGTTACTCGAGAACTCATTGCGCAAGCGGAGGTAGTCTGAGCTGTCAGGGGTGAATATAGCGACATTCCGATGATCAGCCTGCCATGCGAGATCTGCCAATTGTGCGATTTCATCTTCTGGTGCTAGACCGAACTGATAAAGATTATCCGGGACATTTCGCCCAGCATCCAGATAATTTAGCGCTAGCGTGGTTACTGGCAAGGCTTGCCTGGCACTTAATTGATTGACGAGGTCTTTATTCAGAGGTCCGATGATCAAGTCCGCTTCAGCTGCCACTGCCCGGTCATAAATCGAAAACACATCGTCTGCATCACTGCTGTCAAATACCGTGACTCGTGGCACTTCGCGTGTTGCTTCCAGGGCCTGATAGTAGGCACTGAAAAACCCTTCCTGAATTGTGAGCCCACTCTGCTGTTGCGTCGGGAGAATTAATGCGATGTGTCTTGGTCTGGAACTCCAGACGGATTGTAGTTCGGCCAGAGCTTGCGGCAGCTGATTTGAAGCCGAATGACTGGTCCATACTCGCTGCCACTGAGCAATGGCATCAAGCTGGCTGCGAATGCTGAATTCTGCGGTGCGATACACGCGCTCTAGTTCAATCCAGCCGCGTAATTCGTAGCTGGCTGCACTCTCCGCCAGATTTTGCAGAGCAGGATCAGTTATTTGTTGCAATGATCGCCAAGTGCGATCGAATACATCGTTTTCCTGACGTGATGAAAAAAAGGGCGTTACTTCAGTGTAAGCCCTGAGCGCCTGTATGTGTTGGTTTAGATCCTGATAATGATCGCCGAGCAGCTTGAAATAGGCTGCACCTTCTTCAGTCGAGCTATCCGCCGCTGTGGTAAGACTTCCAGTTAGCCAACGGGTTGCTGCCGCATTATCGCCACGCGCCCGAGCTGTCTTGGCTTGAGCCGCGGCGTAGCGCAGCTGAACAGAGCTGGGTAGAGATTCTGTGCTCTCGATCCGCTGCAAAGCATCTACAGCGTCATCGATTAAGTCCTCCGCCAGAAATTCTTCTGCAGCCTGCAAGTAAAGTGTTATCGACCTTGAGCCAGAACTGGCCTCCGCCTGTCGAACCAGAGCGCGAATCCCTGTAGCGGGCGTCATTGGAACCACTGATAATGCTGGTTCAGGAGTATCTACACTACTGCTGCAGGCAGTAACGACTAGACACAGAGCAGCAATCCAGGATTGCCATTGAGGCGTGAAGTGAAATTTTGGTTGATTATTCATACACTGCTTGGCGATGAGGTGTATGCTCTAGCGCACAATAAAAAGCATCTTTAAAAGACTAATATAAGAAGCAAGAACGAGCAATTTTTTGGAAGTTTCAGATCCATCAACAGCGATTTATGAGAGAACAGTGGCTGGTGTTCTCTATATCGTAGCAACACCTATTGGTAATCTCCGGGATCTTTCCGAACGTGCTCAACAGATTTTGTCTGAAGCTACCATCATTGCGGCGGAAGACACCCGTCATGCGCGTCAGTTGCTGGCGCAGACGGCTTTTGTAGGAAAGCTCATTGCCTACCATGATTTCGGCGAAGACAGACAAGCTGAAAACCTCATCAGCCTGCTTCAGCGGGGTGAATCTGTAGCGTTAATCTCTGACGCCGGGACACCATTAATCTCTGATCCTGGATTTAAGTTGGTGCGACAGGCAAGAGAGGAGGGCTATGCTGTAATACCTATTCCTGGTCCCTGTGCCTTAGCGGCAGCACTGAGCGTGGCAGGCATTGCCACCGATAGGTTTGTCTTCGAAGGATTCCTCCCGAATAAGGCAACCGCTCGTCGCAAGCGGCTCACAAAATTGGTGGCAGAGACCCGGACGCTTGTGTTCTATGAATCTCCGCATCGCATTGTTACTACTGTTGCTGACATGGCAACTTGTTTTGGGGATGAGCGCACTGTCTTTCTGGCCAGGGAAATGACCAAGAAATTTGAAGAACACTTTTTCGGTTCAATGGCAGAATGTCAGCTATGGTTGCAAGAAAGCGCGAACAGGCAAAAAGGCGAGTTTTCACTGGTTGTCGCGGGAATCGATGAAGCTCAGCTGGAGTCCCAGGCACTGGATACGGGATTGGCACTGGTCAGTAAATTGCGTACGGATCTCTCATTGAAGCGATCAGTTGTGTTGGCAGCGGAGCTTTCAGGTGCCAGAAAAAACGAACTCTATGAGCTGGCTTTGAAATCTGAATCCTGAGCTAACTGATTGCCCGGTGACAAGTTTTCTTATAGTCTGCTCACGAGCCAGCTGGGCAATTGCTGTTCAAACGCCTGCGTTTGAATGGAGGAAAGTCCGGGCTCCATAGAGCAGGGTGCCAGGTAACACCTGGGGGGTGCGAACCCACGGCCAGTGCAGCAGAAAATATACCGCCCGACCACTCACTCAATTGAAAATTCGAGAGTTTTTCCCTTGAATCAATTGAGTGAGTGGTCGGGTAAGGGTGAAATGGTGCGGTAAGAGCGCACCGCGCGACTGGTAACAGCTCGCGGCAAGGTAAACCCCACCCGGAGCAAGGCCAAATAGGAATCCACTAATGTTGCTCGCATTGGATTCGGGTAGGCCGCTAGAGACTTGTGGTGACACAGGTCGTAGATGAATAATTGTCCTCGACAGAACCCGGCTTATAGGCTGGCTCGCGATTTCCTTTTTGCCACTCGTCAGGGTGGATCAAAACTTAAGAAATTACTTTAAGTTTCTTCCTTACTATTCTGTATTTCAAGCAATTCCTTGCTCTAAGTAACAGCAAGATCATGCCATGTTCCCTACTTTTAGCGGCAAGATCCCGTAAATTCTTGAAAAAAAACATAAATTGTCTTGCCTGCATGCCGATGTGTCCCTATAGTGTGTCTTTGTGGAGAAAAGTGGAATAAATTGTTCATTTGTGGGGAATAGTGGAAATTCTCTTAACAAAGTCTGAACACTGAATTCCGATAAATTCGAATGGGGACAAGCAGTGTTTCGCGGCATCAACACCATCAATCTGGATGCGAAGGGGCGCATGGCCATGCCTGCCCGTTATCGCGATCAGTTGCTGGAGAGTTGCGGGGGACACTTAGTAGTCACCATCGATACCAATCATCGTTGCCTGTTGCTCTACCCTTTAGCGGAGTGGGAGCAAATTGAACGACAGATTGAGTCACTATCTAGTTTCGATCCGATGTCACAGCGGGTCAAACACCTCCTCATCGGTCACGCCAATGACCTGGAATTAGACAGCAGTGGACGCATTTTGTTGCCGCAAGAGCTTCGGCTTTACGCGCAACTGGAAAAACACGTTTGTCTTATTGGACAGGGTAAGAAATTGGAAATCTGGGATCAGGACAGTTGGGCGAGTCAGCGCGACACCTGGTTAACAGATTCGTCGACGGAAGGGGAATTGCCAGAAAAGCTACGCACACTCGCGCTCTAGCACACGGCAATCCACACAATATGGCGCTGCACGCAACGGTATTAAAAGAAGAAGCAGTCGCAGCCCTCTCCATCGACCCGCATGGATTTTACATAGACGCCACATTTGGACGTGGTGGGCATGCAGGTTTAGTGCTCGCGCAGTTAGGTAGTGGCGGCAAACTGTTGGTTTTAGATAGGGATCCAGAGGCAATAGCAGTGGCGAGAGAGTTAGCCGAACAGGACAACAGACTAATTGTTGAGCACGCGGCATTTAGCGAGCTTGGTGAGCTGGTTCGCAGGCACCGTGCGGAAGGTGTAATCAACGGAATACTTTTCGATTTGGGTGTTTCTTCACCGCAACTGGACGAACCGAGCCGAGGCTTCAGCTTTATGAAAGATGGTCCATTAGATATGCGAATGGACAATGAGGGGGGAGTCAGCGCCGAGGAATGGATTCACTCGGCGTCTGAGTCTGAGATCTCAGATGTGCTGAAGCGATTCGGTGAAGAGAAATTTGCCCGGAGGATGGCAGCGGCTATTGTAAAAGAACGAAGTGTTTCGCGCATTGAAACCACCGGGCGGCTGGCAGCGATTGTAAAAGCAGCTCATCCGGCCTGGGAGAGAGATAAACATCCCGCAACACGAGCATTTCAAGCGATTCGAATTCAAGTCAACAAAGAATTCGAAGAGCTGGAGTCTGGCTTGAACCAGGCTCTGGAACTGCTTGCGCCCGGTGGCCGTCTGGTTGCTATCAGTTTCCATTCACTTGAAGACCGAATGGTAAAACGCTTTATCGATAAACAAGCGAGAGGCGATCAGTTCCCGCGGGATCTGCCGGTTACTGCCGACCAGTTAGCTCCGCGTCTGAAAAAGGTGGGTAAAGCAGTCAGACCAGGCAATACAGAAGTCGAATCCAATCCTCGCGCCCGCAGTGCGGTGATGCGTGTAGCAGAAAAACTTAATTAAACGAAGGCCTATCTCAACCATGCCAGTGAGTAAAAACAAGAACTTCAACAATAAGCAAGCTGGGACAGCGAATCCTTCCGTTCTCGATTGGCTCGGAATTGGCAGTGGGCGATCGCTAGTCTTGTATTTGATGCTTGCTGTGCTGCTGGCTTCAGGCCTGCTTGTGGTGCGTACAACCCATGAAAACCGATTCGCATTTAATGAGTTACAGGAATTGCGCGACAGTGCCAACCAACTCGATGTGCAATGGGGCCAACTTTTATTGGAACAGAGCACCTTTGGTGTTGATGGCAGAATCGAAAACAAGGCAATTGAGCAATTGAACATGCAAGTACCTCAAATCGACAATATCGTGATGGTGAAGCATGACTAGTTCGAGAGTATCCAGCCTCTTTCGCCAGTGGCGGGTGATGCTCGTGCTTACCGCAATGTTAGCTTGTGTAGTTGCAATCGCCTGGAAATTGAGTGCCTTGCATGTGATGCAACGGGATTTCCTGCAAGGGCAAGGTGACGCGCGCACCATACGCACTATCCCACTAGTAGCAAACAGAGGGCTGATCACCGATCGCAATGGCGAACCCCTGGCTGTTAGCACGCCAGTCCAGTCTATATGGGTTAATCCTGAGAAGCTGGTTAGTGAACCTGAATCCATCGACTTGTTAGCCAATCAGCTCGATCTGAATCCTGAAGTGCTGGTAAACAACATTGCAAATAATGCTGGTAAAGAATTCCTTTATATCAAAAGACGCATGGCCCCTCTTGAGGCCCAAGCAGTATTGGATCTGGACATAGATCATGTGTACTCACAACAGGAATATCAACGATTCTACCCTCAAGGCGAGGTCACGGCGCATTTACTAGGCTTCAGTAACGTTGATGATGTTGGTCAGGAAGGTCTGGAGCTAACTTATGATGAGTGGCTAGCCGGGGTTCCAGGCAGACGTCAGGTTATGAAAGACCGAAGAGGTCATATTATTGAAGAGCTTAACACGATACAAACCGCTGAACCCGGCAACAATCTGGCGCTGTCCATAGATTTTCGAATTCAGAATTTGGCTTATAGAGCTTTAAAGGCCGAGTTTATTACTCGTCGTGCCAAGGCTGCTTCCGCTGTAGTGTTGGATGTGGAAACCGGGGAAGTGTTGGCGATGGTCAATCAGCCTTCCTACAACCCACATAACAAAGCAGACATGACGGACTTCAGTGTGCTTAGAAATCGGGCCATAACCGATGTCTATGAGCCGGGTTCAACGATTAAGCCATTTACCATTATCGCCGCTTTGGAATCGGGTGTGTTTCAGCCTGATACCGTAATTGAAACCGGCCCCGGCTGGATGATGGTGGGTCCTAATGAAGTAAAAGACTTGTTCAACTACGGCACCCTGACACTGGAAACAGTTATTACGAAGTCGAGCAATATCGGCACTAGTAAAGTTGCATTCGAGATTGGTCCTGAGCCCATTCGAGATGTATTGCAAAGAGTAGGGTTTGGAGAAGTTACCGGAACGGGCTTTCCCGGTGAAAGAGGTGGTGTGCTACCTAATCCTCGACGCTGGAGTAGGATCGAGACTGCGACACTTTCTTATGGCTATGGTTTATCTGCTTCTGCTTTACACATTGCTCAGGCATATTCAGTGATCGCTGATGGCGGTGTTCGTAAACCGGTTTCCTTGCTACGCCTCGACCAGGCAACTCTCAGTGAATTGCCCAGGGAGCAAGTAGTAAGCAAAGAGATTGCCAATCGAGTGCGTTCGATGCTCGAGACGGTTGTAGACCGGAGTCGAGGTGGCTCAGCTGTTGAAGCAAACATTCCTTTCTATCAGGTAGCTGGCAAGACAGGGACAGCTCACGTTGTGGGCGAATACGGGTATGAGGACGATCTTCACAATTCGCTTTTTGCTGGCATAGTTCCTGCGACGAATCCTGAAATCGTTGTCGTTGTGGTAATTAACGAACCCAAAGGCGAAGAGCATTACGGCGGACAAGTAGCTGCACCTGTATTTTCAGAAATTGCGGCTGGAGCAATGCGTATTCTCAATATACCGCCAGACAAAGTTTCAGAACAACAGCTTATAGCAACGTCAACTAACTAATCATGAATACAGCAGAGAAGATCCAAAACGACGCCAACTTATTCGATTTGATCGATGGTTTAGTAAGTTGCTCGGAGCAAGATAAAGAGTCTTTGCAAACAGTGGTGCATGGAATTCAGATCGATAGCAGGCAGCTTAGCGAAGGGGACCTCTTCATAGCTTGCTTCGGGCGCAATCATGATGCGCGGGACTTTATTGATGATGCTTTGCAAGCTGGTGTCAGTGCCGTACTGGCTGAATCAGGATCGGGTTGGCAAGGTATCCAGGTAAGAAATGGCGTGCCAATTGTCGCAGTGGATAACTTGGCCGCTAAGACTAGCGAAATTGCTGCTCGTTTTTTTGGTCGTCCAACACAAGCTTTGTCAGTCATCGGTATTACCGGCACTAATGGCAAAACTAGTTGTAGTCAGTTTATTGCGCAATTGTTCGGTCAGTTTGGTTTTAGATGCGGAGTCATGGGGACGCTGGGCTATGGCATCTTTGGTGAGATTAAAGAAACACAGCTCACTACGCCCGATGCGGTGTTCACTCAGATGGCCTTAGCCGAAATGCAGCACGCGCAGATCGAACCGGTTGCTATGGAAGTGTCATCGGTAGGACTGCACCAAAAGCGGGTCGCTGCGGTTCGTTTTGATACTGCAATTTTCACTAATCTCACGCGAGATCATCTTGATTACCATGAAAGTATGGAAGCTTATGCTGAAAACAAGCGCAAGCTTTTCACCATGCCAGAGTTAAAGTGTGCAGTGGTAAACCTGGATGATCAATACGCACTCTCGATGATAAATGCCATTAGCAGTGATGTAGATGTCCTTACCTATAGCACGAGGAACAAAATCGCTACCGTACATGCAGAGAGTTTTGAGTTAACGCGGCGCGGATTCGAGGCGCGAATCCGCACGCCCATTGGCTCGGGAAACATCAGTGGTCAGTTGCTGGGCTACTTTAATTTCAGCAATGTACTGGCTGTCATCGCAGGAGCACTTACCTACCTCCCGCGTCACTGCGAACTTACTATCGATTCGTTATGCGAAAAAGTATCAGAGTTGAAGCCAGTAACAGGGCGCATGGAAATTGTCGGTGAAGACAAAAATATCACCGCCGTTGTCGATTACGCCCACACGCCCGATGGATTGCGTAGTGCGCTGACAGCGCTTAGAGAGCATTTTGAGGGCAAGATCTGGTGTGTCTTTGGCTGCGGTGGTAATCGTGACAAAGGTAAGCGGCCGTTGATGGGTGAGATCGCAGAGAATCATGCTGATCGATTGATCCTAACTGACGATAATCCGCGCAACGAGCAAGGCGATGTGATCATCGAACACATACTGAGTGGATTAAACGATCCCGGTGCAGCATTAGTCGAGCGGGACCGGGCTCAGGCAATTGACTTGGCAATAGAGCAAGCAGCTCATGGTGATGTGGTTTTGATCGCTGGCAAGGGGCATGAAACTTATCAAGAAATTGATGGTGTACGGCAAATTTTTAGTGATGCAAATCAGGTTAGGTTGGCGATGAAATCTCGTCGCGACTAATGCAGTAGATTTAGGTGGTCCTGTGATTGGTTCAATATCAATTGCCGAGCTGGCAGAGGCATTAAAAGCAGAACTAGTTGGTGATGATGCAGTGTTTTCAAACCTGTCTATTGATTCCCGTACGCTGAAGCCTGGCGAGGCTTATCTGGCACTGCGTGGTGAGCGTTTTGACGGTCACGACTTCGCTGCGGCAGCTGCGGAAGCGGGTGCCAGTGCGCTTATTGTTGAACGTAAGCTTGAGCTCACAACGCCACAACTGGTGGTAGCAGACGCGCATATCGCCTTCGGTGAAATCGCGTCACTTAACCGTCAGCGCAGCAAAGCCAAAGTAGTTGCGCTCACTGGCAGTCAGGGCAAGACCACGGTGAAGGAAATGATAGATGGCATTCTCTCTGAATGCGGATCCAGTTTGGCTACTTATGCGAATCTGAATAATACCGTAGGTGTTCCTCTGACTCTGCTACGGATCGAAGCCCAGCATGAATACGCAGTGATTGAGATGGGAGCCAACAAGGCTGGAGAAATAGCCTTTAGTGCGAATGCGACCCGCCCGGATATTGCGCTACTCACAGGGGCAAGTGCTGCTCATGTAGAAGGCTTTGGCAGTTTGCAGGGTATTGTCGAAGCGAAGGGGGAAATCATCGATAGCTTGTCGGCCGAAGGTGTGGCGGTTCTCAATGCCGATGATGACTATGTGCAGCGA
The DNA here is from genome assembly GCA_028281635.1 of Pseudomonadales bacterium. GTDB lineage: Bacteria > Pseudomonadota > Gammaproteobacteria > Pseudomonadales > Pseudohongiellaceae > UBA9145. The sequence continues at coordinate 19,736 of JANQJM010000068.1, forward strand.
TGGATTGATAGAAGCAGCCATTGCTCGACAATTCTGTTTTCCGGACGCAACAACCCACAAGCTGACTATAGAGCCAGCAATGTTGAGACCAGAAGAGATGCAGGGGTATGTTTTGATTTGGTAACGCCCCAGGGTGAGACTGAAATCAGCCTTAATTTGCTGGGAGAGCATAATGCGACGAATGCCACAGCGGCAGCAGCAGTAGCAATGGAAGCGGGAGCAACGCTGGCAGAAGTTCAGACAGGACTTGCCACCGTGCAACCGGTCAAAGGACGTCTGGTGAAATTGACTGGTATGCATGGATCTACATTGATCGATGACACTTACAACGCCAGTCCATCCTCATTCAAGGCTGCCATCGATGTGTTGGCGCAATTTGATGGCCGCAAAATACTCATTGCAGGCGATATGAAAGAGTTGGGCGACGAGTCTGAAGCTTCCCATGCCATTGTCGGTGGTTATGCAGCAGAGCGCGATATTGATGAGCTATGGGTGACTGGTGAATTTGCCAACGTGGTTGCACATGCTTTTGGTCGAACTGCAAAAGTTTTTCCGACACAACAAGCTCTGATTGATTACTGCCTCGAACAGGTGAAAGAAGATGAGGTGTACCTTGTTAAAGGATCTCGAGGTGCACAAATGGACAGAGTGATCGACAGCCTGAGTCGAGAGGGAGCTGTGTAATGTTAGTTTGGTTATCAGATTTTCTTATGCAGTTTGACAACAATTTCGCGGTTATTCAGTACATCACTGTACGTGGCATATTCAGTATCTTAACAGCTCTGGGTGTTTCCCTGCTCATTGGCCCATACATGATTCGGCGTCTGAATTACCATCAGATTGGGCAAGTTGTGCGCGATGACGGTCCGGAAACTCACTTCAGTAAGGCTGGGACCCCTACCATGGGTGGGGCACTGATACTGGTCAGTATCGCAATGAGCACATTGTTGTGGTCAGATCTGTCGAATCACTATGTGTGGATCGTCTTGTCTGTCACCATGTTATTTGGTGCCGTTGGTTGGGTGGATGACTATCGCAAAGTTTTTGAGCAGGATCCCACCGGGCTTTCGCCCAGATGGAAATTGTTCTGGCAATTCCTGATTGGGACCGTAGCCGCAATCATTCTCTACAACACTGCAATCAGTACCATCGAAACTGATTACATCGTGCCATTCTTTAAAGACGTTGCGATTGATATAGGCATTTTCTACGTCGTCATCAGTTCTCTGATGATCGTAGGCTTCAGTAACGCGGTGAACTTAACGGATGGTCTGGATGGGCTCGCCATTCTCCCCACGGTAATGGTTGGCGGTGCACTGGGAGTGATCGCTTATCTAGCAGGCCATGCAGAGTTTTCTGCCTACCTGAACATCCCTAATGTTTCTGGATCCGGTGAAGTCGTCATTTTTGCTGGTGCTCTGGTTGGTGCTGGCATGGGATTTTTGTGGTTCAACACCTATCCGGCCCAGATATTCATGGGCGACGTGGGAGCTCTAGCCCTTGGCGCAGCATTAGGTGTGATGGCCATTGTCGCTCGTCACGAGATTGTGTTGTTTATCATGGGCGGTGTTTTCGTCATGGAAACAGCTTCAGTCATCTTGCAAGTCGCGTCTTACAAGTTGACAGGAAAGCGAGTTTTTCGGATGGCACCATTGCATCACCATTTTGAATTGAAGGGATGGCCAGAACCAAGAGTCATCGTTCGCTTCTGGATTATCACCGTTATGCTGGTGCTGTTTGGCTTGGCTACGTTGAAACTACGTTGACATCATTAATGGACAGTCTCTAGTGGATTCATCGAACAACAGCGAGAAATTAATCGTAGGTCTGGGTACTACAGGAATGTCTTGTGCTCGCTATTTTGCAGCAAAAGGTGAGGCATTCAAAGTCGTCGACAGTCGACCCAATCCTCCAGCACTAGCGGAGTTGCAGCAAAATTTTCCTGGAGTTGCCTGCGAACTTGGTGATTTCAAGGAACAAACATTTCTACAGGCATCAGAGTTGGTTGTAAGCCCAGGAGTCAGTCTCAAAACACCGGCGATAATCGCGGCCCGAGAGCGTGGTATTCCAGTGACTGGGGATATCGATATTTTTGCAAAAAACGTTAACGCATCGATTGCTGCAGTCACCGGCTCCAATGGGAAAAGCACAGTAGTGGAAATTCTGGCTGCGATTTTAGAGAAGGCTGGCTGCAGTTTCGGTTTAGGTGGAAATCTGGATAGTCATAATTCCAAGCCGGCTTTAGATCTATTACTAGAAGAAGAGAAACGAATGTATGTGCTTGAGCTTTCGAGTTTTCAATTAGAAACAACCGAACACTTGAATGCTGAAGTAGCGACGATTTTGAATCTCAGTGCAGATCATTTGGATCGATACGATTCATTGGAAGAGTATGGGGCGGCGAAGCAAAGGATTTATCGCGGAGCGAAAAAGATTGTTGTAAATCGCGATGACCCTAATAGTTATCCGGTAGAGGAGATGTCGGTACCGATTTGGGATTTCGGTTTTAGTCGTCCAAGCGCTAATGGCTTTGGGTTATTGGAAGAAGGAGAGGATCAATACCTGGCTTTTCAGTTTGAGAAAATCGTTTCCGTCAATGAGCTGAAAGTGTTTGGACAACACAATATTGCCAATGTTTTGGCTGCGGTCGCCTTAGCCACTGCTCTGGGAGTTAAGAACGGGGCTGTCAAAAAAGCCATACGGGAATTTTCTGGGCTACCTCATCGTTGCCAATGGGTTCGTAACGTTGAGGGTGTCGAGTTTTACAATGACTCAAAAGGAACCAACGTTGGAGCAACGGTTGCTGCAGTAGAGGGATTAGGGCAGCGAATTTCTGGACATATCGTGCTGATTGCAGGAGGAGTGAGTAAAGGGGCTGACTTCAAAACCCTGGTTCCAGTAATCAACCGTTGGGGCAAAGAAGTGATTCTAATCGGACAAGACGCAGTAGAGATGGCGGCTAATTTCGATACCGATATCCAGACTTACTTTGCGCAAGATATGCAGGATGCGGTCAATGTTGCACTAGAGCATTCAGTACCTGGGGATGCAGTTTTGTTGTCTCCAGCTTGCGCTAGCTTCGATATGTTCGACAACTATCAGCATCGGGGTCAGAGTTTTATTCGCTCAGTGGAGAGCCTGCAATGAGTATGGCGTCGGTAACGCACCGAATTCCAGTCAGTGGCAGGCCACAGCCGCAAATCAATGTACTTCTGATAGTGATCAGTCTACTGCTCACTATCGGCTTGCTGATGATGACTTCTGCTTCCGTGGAAATCGCCAGTAGCCAGTACGGCGATCCATTCTTTCATTTCAAGCGGCAAATCATTTTCGCGGTAATGGGTGGAATAGGAATGCTGATTACACTTCATATTCCCATGACTCTCTGGCGCCGTTTTAGTTGGTTTTTGTTAATGGTTTCTTTTGCACTGCTACTGCTTGTTCTGGTACCTGGCGTGGGTAAGGCTGTAAACGGCAGTATGCGCTGGATTGATTTAGGTCTTTTCAATCTACAACCTTCAGAACTAGCCAAAGTGTTTATCGTTATCTACATGGGAGCCTACCTGGAGCGACATCTGGAGGAAGTTCGGGAACGCTGGTCTGGATTCCTAAAACCTATGTTAGTCATTGGAACAGCAGTAGTGCTTCTGCATTTCGAGCCTGACCACGGTGCCATGGTTATCCTGTTGCTAACCGCTTTTTGCATGATTTTCTTAGCAGGAGCGAAGTTCTATCGATTTCTCTTAATGTTGGTGCTTTGCGTGGGCACTGTCACTTACGTGGCCATCATGAAGCCCTATGTGATCGCGAGGTTCTCTTCCTATTTAAATCCATGGGCGGCTGAAAACGTTTATGGAGGGGGCTACCAACTTACTCAAGCGCTTATCGCATTTGGGCGCGGGGAATGGTTCGGAGTGGGTCTGGGCAACAGTATTCAGAAACTCTACTTCCTGCCTGAAGCTCACAACGACTTCGTTCTTGCGATCATTGGTGAAGAGTTAGGGTTGGTGGGAGTCTCTTTCGTAGTTGCGTTGTTTTGTATTCTTGTATTTAAAGGATTTTCAATTGCCAGGTCAGCGCAATCCAAAGACATGCTGTTCAATAGTTTTGTGGCCTACGGAATTTCGTTGTTATTTGCAGGACAGGCTCTAATCAATATTGGAGTAAACATTGGACTGTTGCCGACGAAAGGACTTACTTTGCCATTCTTGAGCTATGGTGGTGCAAGCCTGATCGTATCTTGTTACATGGCTGCTTTGTTGTTGCGCATTCAATATGAAACTGAATGCCCAGATGATCAGTTGCAGAAGGAAAGCTTGCGATGGAATCGGGGGGCGTAACAGTGTTGATCATGGCGGCTGGCACAGGAGGCCACGTTTTTCCCGCTCTCTCTATAGCTGAAGCACTGCGTGCACGATCAATGCAGGTGGAATGGTTGGGTACGCCGAAGGGAATGGAAAATGAGTTGCTAGCCAGCACAGACATCCCGCTTCACCGGGTTTCCGTCAAAGGTTTACGGGGTGCTGGCGTGCTAAGAATTCTGACGGCTCCCTTAATGTTGTTGCTGGCGTTTGTCGAGTCATTTCAAGTATTGCGTCGTGTGAATCCCGATTGTGTTATCGGTATGGGGGGCTTTGTGTGTGGCCCGGCGGGGCTCGCTTGCTGGTTGCAGAGAAGACCTCTGTTTATTCATGAGCAAAACGCTGTGGCTGGATTAACCAATCGAATTCTAAGTAAGTTTGCCACAAAGGTCTTTGAGGCTTTCCCGGGAACGTTTAATCAACAGACAAAAATTCAACACACTGGAAATCCGCTTCGATCATCGATCAGCAGGCTGGCCCTTAGCGAGAAGGAAAGGGGTACCAATGTAGATGAAATTCGACTGTTGGTATTAGGCGGCAGCCAGGGTGCGTTAGCAATAAATCAGTTAATCCCCGAACTGATTACCAAGTATCAGGGAAAGTCGACACTTCAAACTTTGCATCAAACAGGATCTCGAAGTTTTGAAGAGACTAAATCTCTATATGAGTCCAGTGGAATTGAAATCGGAGATGGTCACAGGCTTATGCCTTTCATCACAGATATGAGCAGTGCCTATGCTTGGGCCGATTTGGTGATATGTCGATCAGGTGCAAGCACGGTCAGTGAGATTGCTGCGGTGGGATTACCAGCTATTTTCGTTCCTTACCCTCATCACAAGGATCAGCAGCAAACTCACAATGCCAATTGGTTGGCGAGTTCCGGAGCGGCATTGGTCGTTCAGCAAGAAGAATTAGATGTTAATTCATTGGCTGCCCACCTTCACAAGTTTGATTCAGATCGCGAAGCCTTACAGCAGCTTGGGGCAAACGCCAGGAACAAAGCCATCCTGGATGCAGATCAGCGCATCGTTAATGCATGTCTGGAGGTGCTTCATGCCTAACAGCGATAGCGTTCATCAGATACCAGAGATGCGCAGAATCAAGACGATACATTTCGTTGGCATAGGTGGAGCTGGCATGTGTGGCATCGCAGAAGTGTTGCTCAACCAGGGGTATCGCATTACCGGGTCCGACTTAAAGCGTTCCTCCAATACAGATCGGTTGAAAAAGATGGGGGCCAAAATCGTTATAGGTCATGAAGCAAAGAACGTAGATAAAGCAGATGTTGTCGTGCATTCTAGCGCTATCAACCGCCGCAATCCTGAAATCAAAGCTGCTATGAGCCAGGGCAAGCCTCTTATCCCCCGTGCGGAGATGTTGGCTGAATTGATGCGGTACCGACATTCAATAGCGATAGCTGGTACTCATGGTAAGACTACTACCACAAGTATTGTTGCTTCGGTGCTGGCTGCAGGCGGGCTGGATCCAACATTCGTTATCGGTGGATTGCTCAACAGCGCAGGCAGTAATGCTCGACTTGGGGAGAGTCGATATCTTGTTGCCGAGGCTGATGAGAGTGACGCATCGTTCATGCACCTTCAGCCAATGGTGGCAGTTGTCACCAATATTGAAGCAGATCACATGGGAACCTATGGTGGAGATTTCGACAACCTGAAAAATCATTTTATTGATTTCCTGCATAATCTGCCTTTCTATGGACTCGCAGTGTTATGTATTGACGACCCTGTGGTGCGTAGTATCTTGCCGAAAGTCTCCAGGCCGAAGTTGACTTACGGCTTCTCGAAACAGGCTGACTATCGCATCACCAATCTCCGACAAACCGGGCTCACTACTCAATTCGAAGTGCTTCGCCCGGACAAAAAGCGTCCCTTAAAGATCACTTTAGCAATGCCTGGCAAACACAACGCGCTCAATGCAACGGCGGCTGTAGCAATTGCCTCTGATGAAGGAATTGCTGATGCGGCAATTAAACGAGGGATTCGTGACTTTTCAGGTGTCGGCAGACGTTTTGATGTGCAAGGGGAGTTTGAGTACGACACGGGCACGGTAACTTTAGTAGATGATTATGGACATCATCCATCTGAAGTGGAGGTGACACTACGGGCGCTTCGAGCAGCATGGCCCAAACAGCGCCTCGTTATGATTTTTCAACCTCATCGCTATAGTCGTACCGCTGATCTATACGATGATTTTGTTGATGTGCTGTCGGAGACTGACGTGTTGTTATTACTGGAGGTTTATGCGGCAGGAGAGAAACGTATTCCAGGGGCGGATTCGCGAAGCCTCTGTCGCAGTATCAGATTACGAGGCAAAGTTGATCCCGTTTTTGTACAAAAAGAAAGTGACGTACGCGGGGTACTGGGTGACATTCTGCAACCTGGAGACATTGTGTTAACCCAGGGTGCCGGCAGTGTTGGCGGCCTCTCCAGAGAGCTTGCAGAAAAAGGCTTTTAGTCTCTCTAATTTATTGATTTTAATAGAAGAATTTGCATTTTACAGGTTAAGAAAGGACGCATGAGAACGATAAATAAAGAACAGATACTTGCCAAGATTGGGCGAGTAGTAGTTCTCATGGGAGGTACCTCTGTCGAACGAGAAATTTCTCTGTTGAGTGGTCAGGCGGTATTGGCTGGGTTGCAGAGGCTTGGTATTGACGCCACGCCAATTGATGTTGGAAACGATGTAGTAGAACAGATACAGAAAGCCAAACCGGATTTAGTTTTCAACTTATTGCACGGAAAGAATGGAGAGGATGGGGTAGTGCAAGGCTTGTTAGAGATGATGAAGATTCCTTACACCGGTAGCGGTGTTTTGGCTTCAGCTCTAGCCATGGACAAATTGAAAAGCAAGTTGATTTGGCAACAGTGTGGTCTGCCAACACCCGACTACAGAGTGCTTGAGGAAGATTCAGATTGGCAGCAAATAGTTAGTGAGTTTGGCAAGGTGGTAGTCAAACCGGTCAGTGGTGGTTCTAGTTTGGGAATTGCCATAGTGAACGATGCTACGGCACTACAAAAAGAATATGAAAAGGCAAAAGAATTTGATCAGCATGTGATGGCTGAGAAATGCATTGAGGGGCCAGAGTATTCAACGGGCGTGCTTGGTGATGAATTGTTGCCCACAATTTTGCTTGAAACAGATCGTCAATTCTTCGACTACGAAGCGAAGTACATTGATGAAGCAACACGAATTGTTTGCCCTGTGGATATTCCACAGGAGCAAATGAGTAGCTTAAAGAGCTTAGTTCGGAAAGCCTATGACAGCCTGGGTTGCAGCGGACTTGCCCGAGTAGATTTTATGCAGGATGAGGCAGGTGAGTTTTACTTGCTTGAACTAAACACGGTGCCAGGAATGACTTCCCACAGCTTTGTGCCAACGGCTGCCGAGCGCATGGGTATCAGTTTTGACGAGTTGTTGTTACGAATTCTCAATTTCGAATTGGGTAGCTAAGCGATGAGAAGCACCAGAACAGTCACGCAGGGATCGACATTTAGTGCGGGTAAACGCATTAGTGTTGGCAATCAACCCTTGAATCCGAAACCCAAGATTAGATTCAAGTTGGGCGTTATTGTGATTTCGTTTTGCGCGTGCGGAGTTTTGTTACTGCAGAATTTTGAATCGATTACCGGACAGCTATCCAGACCTGTAACGAAGGTGAAGATTGAAAACCAATGGCAGAGCATTAGTGAAAGTGAGGTGCAATCGCTGATTGGTAGCTACATGGGGTCCGGATTCTTCGATTTCGATGTGCAAGGGGTGCGCCAAGAACTAGAGAGCCACCCTTGGGTTCGACGGGCGGCAGTGAAGAAGATTTGGCCAGATAGCGTGGCGTTGCAACTAACTGAGGAGGTTGCGATTGCTCACTGGGGAGAAGACCAACTACTCAATCAGTATGGGGAAACCTTTAAGCCGGTAACTACTGAGCATCTGGCTTCCCTGCCTCGGCTTAGTGGGCCTGAAGCTACGCAAGTGAAGGTAATGGAGCAGTATCGTGCGGTTAATCAGCTTTTCTTTCAGGCAGGGTTACGAGTCTCGAGTTTGAATCTTAGCGCAAGAGGTAATTGGGTGTTGGAGTTGAATGATCAGATTGAAGTCACTGCGGGGCGAGAAGCAGTGTTGAATCGATTGACTCGTTTTTTGGATTTTTATAGCCAACAACCAGAATCGGCGTTTGCAGACATAGTTAGCGTAGACCTTAGATATGACAATGGAATCGCCATGAAGAGCGATCGCCAGGATTTGTCGGGGGTCGCATCCCGATGAACGGCTTTAACAGTAATGCGGGAATCAAGCCAGCTCTTGGGATTAGAGCGGGGGAAACTAGATCATGAATGAAGCGGTCGGTGAGAACATGATCGTTGGGCTCGATATTGGGACTTCCAAAGTGGTTGCCATTGTTGGTGACATCAATGAAGACGGAAGTCTGGATATAGTTGGCATTGGCAGCCATCAGTCACGGGGCCTGAAAAAAGGTACTGTGGTGAATATCGAATCTACTGTGGAGTCAATACAGCGTGCTGTCGAAGAGGCGGAACTGATGGCTGGTTGTCAGATTCACTCAGTATATGCCGGGATCGCAGGCAGCCATATACGCAGCATGAATTCACATGGAATCGTTGCGATACGCGACGGCGAAGTGATGAAAGCGGACATTGACAGGGTGATAGATGCAGCACAGGCGGTAGCTATTCCTGCAGACCAGAAAGTACTGCACATATTGCCCCAGGAATACATCATCGATTCACAGGAAGGTGTGAAAGAACCGCTGGGAATGTCAGGTGTACGCCTGGAGGCGAAAGTGCATCTGGTCACCTGTGCCATTAATGCTGTTCAGAATATCGAAAAGTGTATCAAGCGTTGCGGACTGGAAACTGATGAGATCATTCTCGAACAATTGGCATCCAGTTATTCCGTTTTAACTGAAGACGAAAGAGAACTAGGTGTGTGTCTGGTTGATATTGGAGGTGGAACCACTGACATCGCCATCTTCACCGAAGGTGCAATTCGTCATACAGGAGTAATACCAATAGCAGGGGACCAGGTAACCAACGATATAGCGATGGCGTTGCGAACACCAACCGAAAATGCCGAAGAAATCAAGATTAAATATGCCTGCGCCTTAACTCAACTCGCCAGCGCAGGTGATTCGATTAAAGTACCAAGTGTTGGCGATCGTCCACCGCGGGAATTATCGAGACAGTCTTTAGCAGAAGTTGTGGAGCCTCGTTATGACGAGCTATTCACTCTTGTGCAAGCTGAACTTCAGCGTAGTGGTTTTGAAAATTTACTGGCAGCAGGTGTGGTGCTGACAGGCGGGACCAGCAAGATGGAAGGTGTGGTGGAATTGGCTGAAGAAATATTCCATGCACCAGTACGTATCGGTGCGCCACATAACGTCAGTGGTTTGGCGGATATTGTAAAAAACCCGATTTACTCAACAGGTGTTGGCCTGTTGCTTTACGGATTGAAACAACATCAGGAGAGGGATGGGGTCGATCCTAAAAGAGAACCGCAGATTCATTTAGTGGACAGAGTGAAAAATTGGTTTCAGGGAAATTTCTAATCATCAAAAACAGGTTTAAAGAGTTTCATAAAGCGAGGGGGCTATATGTTTGAATTAGTCGATAACATTGCACAAAACGCGGTGATTAAAGTCATCGGCGTTGGTGGCGGCGGAGGTAACGCCGTACACCATATGATTACCAACCAGGTAGACGGCGTGGAGTTCATATGCGCCAATACTGACGCGCAGGCTTTAAATAACCTCCGCGCGAAAACAGTTCTACAGATGGGCAGCAACATCACCAAGGGACTCGGTGCTGGTGCCAATCCAGAGATAGGCAGGCAAGCCGCACTGGAGGACAAAGATCAAATCGCTGATATCCTGGGCGGTGCGGATATGGTGTTTATCACCGCAGGTATGGGGGGCGGAACCGGTACCGGTGCTGCACCCATCGTAGCCGAAGTGGCGAGAGAGTTAGGAATACTCACGGTGGCGGTAGTGACTCGACCGTTTCCATTCGAAGGGAAGAAACGCTCGACAATTGCGGAAGAAGGTATACAACAACTTTCAGATAATGTTGACTCGCTGATCACTATACCAAACGAAAAATTGCTGGACGTCCTGGGTAAAGACGCTTCTTTGCTGGAAGCCTTCAAGGCAGCAAACGATGTATTGTTGGGGGCAGTAAAGGGAATCGCCGACTTGATCATGCATCCCGGTATGATCAATGTGGATTTTGCCGACGTGAAGACAGTTATGTCAGAGATGGGCATGGCCATGATGGGAACTGGATTGGCCAGCGGTGAAGATCGGGCACGGGAAGCTGCCGAATCGGCAATTCGTTCACCACTATTGGAAGATGTGAATCTGCAAGGAGCTCGCGGAATTCTGGTCAACATTACCGCTGGCGAAAATCTTTCCCTGGGTGAATTCTCCGAAGTGGGTGATACCGTGGAAGAATTTGCCTCAGACGACGCGACAGTTGTAGTCGGTACCGTCATCGACCCAACTCTCAGCGAAGAAATGCGCGTTACGGTTGTGGCGACTGGATTAGGCGGCGAGCAAATGAAGCCCAAGAAAGTGGTGGACAACACGACCTCTGAGTCCGAGACAGACTATCGTCAGTTGGATAAACCGACGGTCATGCGCAATCGGCCTGCCGCTGACAGGAATGCTGCTATGGCACAAGCGGTTGGGGCGGAGACAGATATGGATTATCTGGATATTCCAGCCTTTCTTCGCCGACAGGCTGACTAGCGCTTTGCGCAAGTAGGGGCGATTCTGTTACCCCCTCGGCAGTTATTGGTCCAGAAGCCGAGATCTGCCGTATTTCCTGCTTCTATATATAGAAGCAGGAAATAAAGAGGTAACAATCACTAGTGCGGAGGGTCCCGGGAATCCTGGCCTGACCACTAGATGTTGGGAAAAAGGGCTATCTCTGGTACCATGCGTGCGGTTTTGGCCCCGGACCGGTCAGAAGTGAGAAGTAAGTAATCTCCGCTACGCCGGTCTGATGCTAGTATTGTGCGCCGATTTGCCGGTTAAACATCACTAAACAGGGGCCGTGGGGAAGAAAAACTGCCAGAGCCTTGAGTTCTGGTACACCGGGTCGACATATCCTCTATGTTCGGATTGTCAGGTGCGGCCGCTGGGAACCCAAAGGGATACTGGTGGTCTCACTTTCAAAGGCCCGCAGAAGACCTATGCTTAAACAAAGAACACTGAAGAATATAATTCGCGCCACAGGCGTGGGATTACACACCGGTGAGAAAGTCTACCTGACCCTGCGTCCCGCTCCGGTCAATACCGGCATCGTCTTTACCCGCGTCGATCTCGATCCGGTAGTGCAAATCGAAGCTCGCGCCAGTAATGTTGGAGACACCACACTGTCTACCACGCTGGTGAAAAATGATGTGCGAATCAGCACTATCGAGCACCTCATGTCGGCTATGTCCGGCCTCGGTATCGACAATGCCTACGTGGATGTGAGTGCCCCCGAAGTGCCAATAATGGATGGTAGTGCTGGACCATTTGTATTCCTTATTCAATCTGCAGGTATCGAAGAGCAGTCCGAACTGAAGAAGTTCATCAAGATCAAACGTCCAATCCAGCTGGAGCAGGGCGATAAGTCAGTAAGTCTGGAACCATTCGATGGATTCAAGGTGAGTTATACCTTGCTCTACGATCATCCGGTCTATAAGAAATACACCAAAAGCGCGACGATCGACTTTTCTAGCACTTCTTTTGTGAAAGAAGTCAGCCGTGCCAGAACTTTCGGCTTTATGCATGAATTCGAGGAACTACGTAATCGAAATCTTGCACTTGGCGCCAGCATGGATAACGCAATTGCAGTCGGCGACTATAAGGTGCTGAACGAGGATGGATTGCGTTACGAAGATGAGTTCGTTAAGCACAAAATCCTTGATTCTATTGGAGATTTATACCTTTTGGGCAACAGCCTTATCGGCGAATTCAAGGGATATAAATCTGGACATGCTCTCAATAATGCTTTATTAAGAATGCTCGAAGTTAATGAAGACGCTTGGGAAATTGTCAGTTTCGACAACGATTCGAACGTTCCTATTTCCTACATGAAACCGGTGCTTGCGGCCTAGGCCGTTTCACTCTCCTAACTAGTTGATCTATATAGATTTTGTTAGGCGTTGAAGTTTCTATTTAAGCCCCCAAGTGTTGTAGTAACAGGGTAGCTGAGACACGCTTAACAATGAAAGTCATCCTCGTTGATCAACGCCATGGTCACACTCGAACCATCGTTCTCAAAGGCTGGGTAAAGGGACTCCTGTCACTTTGCTTGCTTGGTGCTCCCGTTGCTCTTGGATACTTTGGCTATCAGCTGGCCATATCCCAGAATTCCGAGATATTTACCGAAGAGACTGCCCAGAGCTGGGAGCGGCAGATCAAGCTGCAAGCAGAACAGCTTGCCGATATTAAAGAAGAGTCAGAGCAGCAGCTTGAAGCGTTGACCTTGCGCCTGGCCATGATGCAGGCTCGATTGGTGCGCCTGGATGCAGTAGGGGAGCGCATAACCACCATTGCTAACCTGGACACTGGTGAATTCGATTTCAGCCAGCCAGTTCCACTAGGGGGACCTGGCACCGTTCAGTCCGAACCCTATTCAGGCGCTGAGTTTGTTTCGGCAGTTGGTCAGCTCGAGAAGCAGTTGGAAGATCGCCAACAACAGTTGGAAATCCTGGAAAGCTTGATGGCTGAGCGGCAGATTCAATCTGATGTCTTTATTGCCGGGCGGCCTGTAGAGCGCGGCTGGATTTCTTCGCGCTTTGGACAGCGCCCTGACCCGTTTACAGGCAGGATGTCTTTCCATGCCGGAATCGATTTCACCACCGGTAAGGCCGGAGCCGATATCAATACTGTGGCTTCCGGTGTGGTCACCTGGTCGGGACCTCGTTCCGGCTACGGTCTGATGGTGGAAGTGAACCATGGCAATGGATACACAACCCGCTACGCCCATTCAGAAAAACTTCTGGTTGAAGTTGGTGATATTGTCAAAAAAGGTCAAACCATTGCATTAGTAGGTTCCACCGGTCGTTCGACTGGCCCTCATGTGCACTTTGAAGTTTACAAGAATGGCAGAGTCGTAGACCCAGCCGCCTATATCCACCGCACCGCCAGATAATCCTCTCCCTAGTAGAATCTCCCCGCCATCTATGCCAGCGACACCAGTCGTTCGTATAGCAGGCACTCGACTAACTATTTTTATCGGTTTTTAAGAAAAGCTATGAACATTCTTAGCAAAGTTTTCGGAAGCAGTAACTCCCGAAAATTAAAGAAAATGCAAAAAACTGTTGCTGTGATTAACGGATTTGAAGAACAGCTACAGTCTCTGTCCGACGAAGAGCTTAAAACGAAGACAGAGGAATTTCGGGGTCGCCTTGATGGAGGTGAATCAATTGAAAATCTCCTGCCCGAGGCTTTTGCAGTAGTAAGAGAGGCTAGCGTTCGTACCCTGGGGCTTCGACACTTTGATGTACAGTTAATTGGCGGCATGGTGCTGCATCAGGGCAGTATCTCCGAAATGCGCACGGGGGAGGGAAAGACACTGGTAGCAACGCTGCCCGCCTATCTGAACGCACTTGGTGGCAAGGGCGTACATATCGTTACGGTGAATGAGTATCTGGCCGAACGCGACGCTAACTGGATGGGGCCAATCTACAATTTTCTTGGACTAACTGTAGGGGTAATCAAATCCGGTCAAAATCCAGAAGAAAAAAGAGCAGCCTACGAGAGCTCGATTACTTATGGTACCAACAACGAATTTGGCTTCGACTATCTTCGAGACAATATGGCTTTCCGGCTCGAAGACAAAATGCAGCGTGAGCTCCATTTCGCAATTGTAGATGAAGTAGATTCGATTCTGATTGACGAAGCGCGAACACCGCTGATTATTTCTGGAGCGGCAGAAGACAGCTCAAAGCTCTACACTGCGATAGATAAACTCATTCCAAAACTTGAACGGGGTGAGAAACAGGAAGTGTCCAAAATGGAAATGATGGACAAGAATTTTGTCCGAGAAGAATCAGGACACTTCACAGTGGACGAGAAAAGTCGCTCGGTGGAACTCACGGAATCAGGCCATGAGTTCGTGGAGGACTTGCTGATTAGCAAGAAACTGCTGAATGAGGGAGAGTCCTTGTATGCAGCGACCAATCTATCTCTGCTTCATCATGTGCATGCCGGCCTTAAAGCGCACCACTTGTTTAACAGAGATGTGGAATACATCGTTCAGAATAAACGCATTGTGCTAATCGATGAACACACGGGGCGTACTATGGAAGGCCGCAGGTTGTCCGAAGGTCTTCATCAGGCATTGGAAGCCAAGGAAAATCTGGAAATCCAGTCAGAAAGCCAAACCATGGCTTCTACTACTTTTCAAAACTATTTTCGACTCTATGACAAACTGGCGGGCATGACCGGTACGGCGGATACTGAAGCTTTCGAGTTTAGTCAGATCTATGGATTGGATGTTGTGGTAATACCTACCAATCAGCCCATGGTCCGGGATGACGCGAATGATCTGATTTATCTCTCCATGGAAGAGAAGTTCGAAGCGATATTGAAAGATATCGTTGAAATTCGCGAAAGCGGGGCGCCTGTATTGGTTGGAACCGCGTCAATTGATACTTCTGAAATTCTTTCCAAATTTCTTAACGAAAAGAAGATTAAGCACGAAGTGCTCAACGCTAAATTCCATGCCAAAGAAGCAGAGATTATCGCTGAAGCCGGGCGACCGGGTGCCGTGACTATCGCTACCAACATGGCAGGTCGCGGCACAGACATCGTGCTTGGGGGTAAGTGGGAGGCAGAAGTTGCGGCACTTGACAGTCCCAGCCCTGAACAGATTGAAAAGATCAAAACAGATTGGCAGCAGCGTCACGATCAAGTTATTGCCGCAGGTGGTTTGCACATCATAGGCACCGAACGACACGAATCACGTCGTATTGACAACCAACTTCGAGGTCGCTCCGGGCGCCAGGGTGATCCAGGGTATTCTCGATTCTATCTTTCCATGGAAGACAATCTGATGCGGATTTTCGCCAGCGAAGGTGTGAAGAATTTCATGCGTCGTTTGGGGATGGAACGTGGGGAAGCTATCGAACATGGAATGGTTACCCGTTCCATCGAAAAGGCGCAGAAGAAAGTAGAAGGGCGTAATTTCGATGTTCGAAAACAACTGCTTGAATATGACAACGTTGCCAATGATCAGCGCACCATTATTTATCGTCAGCGCAATGAACTGATGGCTAGCGATGATATATCCGATCTTTTGAAAGAAATGCGTGCTGAAGTAGTGTCGCAACTAGTAGATGATTTCATTCCACCGCAAAGTGTACCCGAACAATGGGATATCGAAGGTTTGGAGAACGCTGTTACAACTGAATTCAACACGAAACAAACAATCCAGCAATGGTTGGACGAAGACGATCAGTTGTATGAAGAGCAGTTAAAGGAAAGACTCACGGATATTCTCGAACGAGAATATGAGGAGAAGTGCGCCGCAGTGGGTGACAACATGAGGCTGTTTGAGAAACAGATCACGCTACAGATTTTAGATGGACTGTGGAAAGAACATCTGGCGACTA
>JANQJM010000086.1 GCA_028281635.1 Pseudomonadales bacterium
TGACCCTCGGCTTGGGGTCGGTTAACTAATTAAGGATGCACTATGACAGCCAATAAATTCCTAAACAAATTTTCCCATTCAAAATTCACTTCCGCTGGATTGCTGCTTATGAGCTGTCTGGCTCTGCCAAACGTAGCTTCTGGACAAGAATTTCGCGCGGGTGAGCCAATCGGCGCCGTCAATGAGGCTGGCATCCGCGTGCCCATGTCTTCCAATGTAAAGGTGTACGGCAGCTTCCATTTTTCTGAGAGCTGTACCTTCGATCCGGCCACTAATCTTATCCTTGCCATGAATACTGGCGAGCGTGGCGATGGCACAGAAAACGATGGCTTTGTCTCGCGCATCAATCCTGATGGCTCGGTACACACACCGAAATGGATCGGCGTCACACGCGATGGCCTGGAGCTGCATCACCCGCTGGGAAGCGCGGTCAGTAACGGAGTGCTCTACACTGTGGACGTAGGGTATGTGCGTTCATTCGATTTAGCCACTGGCAGACCATTGAAATCAGTCGAAGTGCCCGGCTCGACTATATTGAATGGCATTGCAGTAGATGATGAAGGAACCGCCTATGTCTCCAACACTCGTGAACCCGAATTGATCTACAAGATCACCGCCGACGATGAAGTCTCCATTTTTGCCGAAGGTGCTCCACTGGCGGTACCCAATGGCGTGGCCCTGGACCCGGAAGGCAATATCGTCGTGGTAAACATCGCGGACAACGCGGTGATTTCCTATAGTCCGGATGGCGAAGTGGTGCGTGTAGAGCGCGCTGTGGAAGGTGGTAATGATGGCGTGGTTGTGCTCGACGACGGCACCAAGTATGTCAGCAGCGTGCGTTTTGGTTCGGTAAGCCGCATCCGTCCTGGTGAGGAAGCGGAGATCATCGCTTCCGGCATCCCAAGTGCAGCGTCGATGTGCTACGACTCTGTTCAGAACCAACTGGTGATTCCAATGAATCCCAATTACTCACTGGCGTTTATTCCGCTCTAAATTGCACCAGTAGTTTACGCAGCCTATGATCTGCGCCGGAAACTTCACGCGTAGTTTCTGAAGACACCACAATCACACATTTCCGAATCCTGGTCACAGCTGTGGCCGGGATTTTTATTGAGGATGCTTTCATGGCTGTGACCGGTACCGACATAAATTACACCTTTAGTGACAGTGAGTTGGAGAAACTGAAACACTTCGGTGACATCCAACGTCACAATAAGGGTGAGGTGCTGATTCCGGAAGGCAGCAACCAGGTTGATTGCCTGATCACCCTCACAGGACAGGTCGATATACACATTGCCACAACCGAAGGATCAGTTCGCGTGGGCTGGATGGAACCGGGCCAGTTTGCCGGCGATATCACAGTACTGACTGGCCATACTTCACTTGCAGAAACCACCATGGGTGAAACCGGGGATGTGCTACATATCACTCACGAGAGTTTTAAGCGGCTTCTGGCAGAAAATGTCGACTTTTCCGATATCTTTGTGCGAACCCTGACCGCCCGCAGAGCGTTCGCCAGACAATCAGACTTTGGAACAATCATTGTGATTGGCGCCGCGCAGGATCGTACGGTATTTGCAGCCAGGGATCTCCTTGCTAAACATGGCGTTCCTCATACCTGGCTGGATCCAGAAAGCGACGAGCTTGCCAGCAAAGTGCTGGCAACAAGAGATATTCCGAGAGAACAAATTCCGGTGGTCCTGCGTGGAAACTCCAGGGTGCTTTCCAAGCCCACCGTATCCGAGCTTTCGGAAGCGTTTGGACTGGATCTCTTGCCGGACGGCAGCAGTGCAGATGTAGTTATAGTAGGAGCAGGTCCTGCGGGATTGGCTGCGTCCGTGTATGCCGCATCGGAAGGACTGAGTGTAGTGACTATAGACGCCGATGGCCCAGGGGGCCAAGCGGGCACATCTTCCAAAATCGAGAACTATCTGGGTTTTCCGCAAGGCCTCTCGGGCCGTGAGCTATCGGAAAGAGCTTCTGTGCAGGCGCAAAAGTTTGGCGTCCGGATCGCCACTCCCGCCAGAGCCAAATCTGTATATAAGCTACCAAATGACTATTATTGCCTTGAGCTGGAAGACGGTCGCAAGCTCAGCTCAAAAGCAATAGTAGTGGCCACAGGTGCACAGTATCGGCGCCTTCCCTTGAACAATCTCGAGAAATTCGAAGGTCGGGGAATTTACTATGGAGCCACACCCATGGAAGCACAGCTATGCGGCGGGGCAGAAGTTGCAGTCATTGGCGCGGGTAACTCAGCGGGACAGGGTGCAATGTATTTAAGCAAGACTGCAAAGCAAGTCCATGTAGTCTTTCGCCGGGACAACATACGCGAAACCATGTCTGAATATCTTGTCAAACGACTGGAGGAATCGCCAAACGTGACTCTGCATCCTTCTAGCGCTATTGCGGAACTACATGGCCTGGAAGATGCGGCTCCCGGTGAAGATCGATTAGCGAGTGTGACGTTCGAAAACAGTGCAACAGGACAATTGCTGCGTTGTCCTGTTGCCTTCGTATTTCTATTTGTAGGTGCGGCTCCATTCACACAATGGTTGCCGGAGCAGGTCCGTTGTGATGACAAAGGATTTATAAAAACCGGTGCCGATCTGGAAAGCATCGACCTTGTTCGCGCTGGCTGGCAACTCGAACGTTTGCCAAGTCGTTATGAAACCAGCATGCCAAGAGTCTACGCTGTTGGTGATGTCAGGACGGGATCAGTGAAGCGAGTGGCTTCAGCCGTTGGCGAGGGATCTGTCGTCGTCAGCGATATTCACCGTGCCCTGGCAGAAGTAAATTAGCGATCATCCACGCCAATCACCGCGATCGCTTCCACCTCAACTAGAAAGTAATCTCTCACCAGCCCGGCAACCCCCACCAGGGTGGACCCTGGTGCTGGGTCGTCCGCTGAGAAATAACGACTGCGGGCCTGCCCGTACTCGGTGACTTTGTCGCGATCTATATCCACGATATACCCGTTGAGTTTGATCACATCTGCCATACTCGCGCCGGCTGCTTCCAATTGTGCCTGCATATTGGCGAATACCACATCGATTTGTTCTGCGAAGCTCTCCGGTACCCCACCATCGCGACTCCCTACCTGACCAGAAACATAAAGTGTCTTCACGTCGCCGTTAACGACAGTGACCACCTGTGTGTAGCTGGGATTGGAGTTGATGAACTCTTTCTCAACTTCGGCTGGCTGAGCAGATACCGAAAAGCTGAGCCCACTCAAGCAAAGCAGGATAAGAGAGGCACTTAAGTTAATCGGTCCGGGCTGGCTATTTAGCAAATTAAACATGATTTGGTCGTCCTTCTGTTTTCTGCTGACATTCTTCCATGGCGAGCTTTAGATGCCTAGCGAATGCCAACAATCCGTGCCTACTCATTAGAAGCCCGAGACACAACCGGGTATAATGCGCGCCAGTTTGTAAGTCTCTCCTCCAATCAAGTAGCGAACAGTTGAAAACCGAGTTCTTAGGTAAATCCCTCTCAGGCCCATTTACAGTTCCCTCCGGTATCGTTACTTGCTCAGCCAATATCATCCAGCGTGTCTTCGACACCATGCCGGAAGTCGGTGTGCTCACTACCAAGAGTATTGGCCCGGAACCCAGACTCGGCTATCGGGAACCAGTCCTCACTCAGTACGAACCGGGTAGCTTCACCAATGCAGTGGGTCTGACCAATCCTGGCGCGGACCGCTCTGCCGAGTTGCTGGCGGAACTGGTTATTCCGGACGATCGGTTTCTGCTGATTTCAATTTTCGGCGGCAGCGTTGAAGAGTATGTGGAAGTGGCGCGCAAACTGGCACCTCATGGCGATGGTCTCGAACTCAATCTTTCCTGCCCCCATGCTAAAGGCTATGGCATGGCCATGGGCCAGGATCCGCAACTCGTGCAGGAAATCGTTGCCGCTGTGAAAGCGGCGGTCGATGTGCCTGTAGTCGCTAAGCTAACTCCAAATGTGCCAAGTGTGGCAGAGATCGCCCAGGCAGCAGTTGCAGGAGGAGCCGATGGAATCTGTGCCATCAATACCATGGGTCCTGAGCGCTATGACGCACACGGCCATCCGATTCTTAGCAACGAGGTCGGAGGTGTTTCAGGAAAAGCTGTGCTCAACCGAGCACTGGAGTGTGTGCAGGAAATTCACGGGGCGGTAGATTGTCCCATCATTGCCTGTGGCGGTATTAGTAGTGCTGCCAATGTCAGGGCGTTTCAAGAGGCTGGCGCGACCGTAATCGGTGTGGGTTCCGCACTCATCGGTATGACGACTAATGAAATCGGTGATTACTTTCGCGTGCTAAGTGAAGATCTGGAAGCAGGAAGTGAGCATGCTGAAGCTCTGGTACGTTACGACATCGATATGAGCTTTCGGCCTGTAACCCTGGTCAACAACAAAACCATAACGGATGATATTTGTATTCTTACTTTCGATCGTAAGATAGAAATCGAACCCGGTCAGTTTGTATTTCTGTGGATACCTGGCCTGGGCGAGAAACCTTTTTCCGCACTCACCGACGATCCATTTCAGTTGGCAGTGATCAATCTCGGTGAATTTACCGAGGCACTCATGAGTCTGGAGCCGGGGACAGAAGCCTATGTGCGCGGGCCTCACGGCAATGCAGTAGCACCTCCAGCGGACTGCAAAATTATGGCAGTGGCTGGCGGTACCGGCCTGGCTGCCGTCTATCAATTGGCGCGAGACTTCGGCGACACAGAAATCTTTTTTGGCGCGCGATCTGAAGAACGCCTGTATTTCGTGGACGAAAGTGCTGAAGTCAGTGACCTGCATATCGCCACCGATGATGGGAGCCGCGGTCATCATGGAGTGATCACGGAACTGCTGGAGCAACGTCTGAACGAACTCTCTGCCGAAGAGCGTGCCAGGCTCGTTTTTTATAACTGCGGACCAGCGCCCATGGTGCATGCAGCAGAAAAAGTAGAGCGCAAATTTTGCCCACCGGAACGCATCTTCAATGCCATCGATTACTGGACCAAATGTGGAGTCGGGATTTGCGGCGCATGTGATGCGCCAGATGGACGCCGACTCTGTGTCGACGGGCCGTTTCTTGATGCGGCTGACCGCGACAAACCAGTCGCTACCAACCCGGCTTAGTCAAAGCTGCGGTAAAAATACCTGCGATCGTTAACAGCGAAACAACAAAATAAACGGCTCTACTTTTCCTGGTCTTGCCTCGCTTCAAGGCCATAGTGCCGAACCCTATATAGAGCAGCAACAATCCAATCTTGATGGTGACCCAGCCTACCAGCAACGGATACTGGCGAGTGATAACAACCAGCCAGATTGCACTCGCCAACAACAGGGTGTCGTTGATATGAGGCAGGACACGAGTGGCTCTCGCCTGCAGGAGTGCGGATTCAGTCAGCATCCAAAATCCGCGCAGAGTAAATCCCGCCAACGATAGCAATGCGAAACCGATATGGAGATTTTTGATGAGTAGATAACTATTCACTGATATGTGGTCTGTGCGAGCTGGGATTCTGAGTGTAGCACCCTCACCTGAGTTGGCTCGACAAGCCCTGTGCCTTGGCATAGCATCCGGAGAAAACAAGTGGGTGTCCCATAAATTCTTCCCCTAAACACCCTGGATGCAGGAGAGGTATCGTCATGAAACGTCGCGAATTTCTCAGCAACGCAGCGGTACTCACCGCAGGATTTGTGAGCCATAGTTCCGGGCAGGAATTGCCGCCCTATCAGCCCAGGGATTGGTCGGGGAATACACCGCTGCGTTATCCCGACCCCGATATGATCGCGCTGGACAGTCGCTTCCAACGCTACATTCCCTTCAATACGCCGATTCGCCGCCATCATGTAGGCACGCTGTGGGCTGAAGGACCGGCCTGGAACGGTGTGGGCCGCTATCTGGTGTGGAGCGATATTCCCAGTAATCAACAACTGCGTTGGCTAGAGGACGATAACGAGGTCACAGTCTTCCGTGATCCAGCGGGCAATAGCAATGGCAATACTTTCGACCATCAGGGACGGCAGCTTTCCTGTGAGCATGGCAATCGCCGGGTCGTGCGTTATGAGTATGACGGCACTACTACAGTCATCGCCGACAGCTATGAGGGACGTCCGTTAAATTCGCCCAATGATGTGGTAGTGCATCCAGATGGCAGCATCTGGTTCACCGATCCACCTTACGGCATTCGCGGCAACTACGAAGGCAATCGCGCACAGCAGGAACAGCCGCTGTCGGTTTACCGGGTCGATGGGACAAACGGGGATATCAGCAGGGTCACAGACGATATCGATGCACCAAATGGCCTGTGTTTTTCCCCCGACTATTCACTTTTGTACGTGGCCAATACTGGTGCTGGGCGCGACATTAAAGTATGGGATATAGATGGCGAACGCCTGCGCAATGGTCGCGTATTCGCCGAATTGATTAACCCGGAAAATGGCTCACGCACCTCCGCCGATGGCATACGCTGCGATGTCGACGGTAATGTCTGGGCCGGAGCTCGCCCAGGTGTGCAAATCGTAGCGCCAGATGGCGCTACGATTGGGGTGATTCGACTGCCGGAAGTCTGCGCTAATGTGTGTTTTGGCGGTGCCAAGCGCAACCGCCTGTTCATGACCGCCAGCCAGTCCCTGTATTCCGTATACGTGGGTGTCAGGGGAGCCGGGATAGCCTGACCCTCAGATACGCCGAGTCATTTTGCGCTCTCCATGCTCGGGATTTCATTGGCCACCGTTAGATGCTCTAATAGCGCCTCGATTTTTGTACCGCACCTCAGACTGATGATGGTGCCCGGTTCGATTAAGCAGGGGGAACTATGAAGTTACTTTCTTTAGGCCAGACTTTACGCCAGACATCCGCGTTGGTGGTTTTCAAACTAGTCCTGGTATTGGGCGTATCCACCGCCTATGCCGATCTCGAACAAGCTAATCTCGACGCTGTCACGGCTGATTTACAGGCACGCATAGACGCAGGAAAACTGTCTGGCGCGGTAGTGATGGTCGCGCAGGATGGAGAAGTACTGCTCAATGAGGCACTGGGTTACAAAAACGTTGAAGATCAGGAACCCATGCAGACCGATACGATATTCCGTATCTTCTCCATGACCAAACCAGTGACTGGTACTGCATTGATGATGTTATGGGATGAAGGCAAGTTTCAGCTTGATGATCCCGTTGAAAAACACCTGCCAGAGCTAGCGGGAATGCAGGTAGTCGTTTCGCAGAATGACGATGGTAGCTGGGAAACCGAACCTGCTAATCATCCTATGACTGTGCGTGAATTGATGAGCCACACTGGCGGTTTACTCTACACGCCTCCCTTGTCCCAGGGACCGGTTGCCGAAGCCTATGCAAAAGCCGGCATCATGGACCTGACCGGTCACACCTTAGCTGAATCGATGCCTGCCCTGAAAGACATTCCATTAGGTTATCAGCCTGGTACACAATGGGTCTATAGCATCTCCGTAGATGTGCAAGGCTACATGGTTGAGCGTCTTAGCGGTATGAGCTTTGGGGAGTTTCTGCAGCAGCGTCTGTTCGCACCACTGGGTATGGAAGACACTGGCTTTTATGTGAAATCAGAAAACGCTCACCGCCTCTCGCGTCAATATGCACCAAACGATGATGGAACTCTGCGTCGCACTGATCATCTGGCCGGCATCGCCGGTGGTTTCGATTTTCTCAGCGCGCCGGCATTCGAGTCTGGTGGTGGCGGCCTGACTTCCACCGCAGCCGACTACATGAAGTTCGTGCAAATGCACCTTAATAAAGGTGAACACAACGGAAAGCGCTTGTTATCCGAGGCAGCCATCGAGCTGATGCGTAGCAACCAACTGCCCGAAGGCGTGCCTAACATCGGCATGATCTACCCCGGCAATGTCTTCGGTCTGGACTTTGCGATCGTGGAAAACTCTGAAGCCTATCAAGGCGCTTCGGAAGGCACCCATTGGTGGTGGGGCATCGCAGGCTCCTGGTTCTGGATTGATCCGGTGGAGAACATTGCCTTTATTGGCATGATTCAGAATGACGACATTCTGTATTCGATTCAAACCCACGCTGCGTCTCGAGCTGCGATCTATCAGTAAAGGCTGTACCCACAATTGAAAGGCGCATCCTGAAAACTGTGAACAGGATGCGCTTCTTTGACTAAAGCAGGCTTATAATTCATAGCAAAGGGAGACAGCCTGCTTTGTCTATTCTGCGATTCATTCTCTTTATTCCTCTGTTTGCCGCGCTACCAGTGGTCGCTCAGCAAGATGTCTGGCTTTGGCGCGATTCTGCACCGACACAACCATCAGCGACCATCAATGATCTGCTCCCGGTTGTGGTCTCCTATCAGCGCTCAGTCGTGGTTGCTGCCGATACACTGTCTTTTCTCAATGAAGGCAGCACTGTCACAGTCGAACTGCTGCCACAGGAATTTCGACAACTTGAAATACGCAGCTCACGCCAGTACTTGAACGGAGATACAGGTTATTCCGCAGTTAGCATTGATGGCGAACCGTTGGTGCAGCTGTCATTGGTGGTAAACGAATTCTCTGTACTCGCCTCAATCGACAGCGGCCAGAACCAGTTCACTTTGCGAGCGATGCGCTCGTCCACCACACAAAACAACTTCTCAGGTTACCTCTATAGCCAGGACAATCTGGGTGTTTACGCTCCAATCGACTATGGTGGAGTGATTTCTACCGCATATGCCGCGCTTGATGACGAGGATGTCACTGATTCACCATTATCCGTGTTGGCCATATCTGGTAACGACGTCACTATTGAGCAAAGTCTGGTTCCTGCTTTCGCCAAGATTGGAGACCAGGTGGACGTCACGGTGAATGTCACCAACAATACGGCCAGCACCTTAAATAACGAACAGCTCACGGTGCTGTTTGCATTGGACTTCTCGGAGCTTGTCTCAAGTTCAGGAAACTGCACAACGGGTAACGTTGGGCTGAATTTCGGGTTGATCTGTGATCTTCCTGACATTGCAGCCAGCGCCAGCACCAGCATCAACTATTCCGTAAGACTTACTGAGCAGTCCTACCCGTTTATCTCCAGCGGTGTTTTTGTCGGCGATGTGTTTAGTTCAGAAAACGTGCGGGATGATGATTTCGTCTTCGTGTTTCAGGACACACTTGTCGATACTGACGGCGACGGTCTTTCTGATTTCAATGAAGCCATTGTAAATACCAATCCAAACAGTGCCATTTCAACTCTGGCACCAGGCACTGTTAGTGAAATTGATCTGATGTTTCTGTACACGCCGAAGTTCGTTGAGGATATCGGCAATGTGCAACCAGAGACCAAGATTAACGAGCTGGTTGAAGTAACTAACGCTTATTACGCTAATAGTCGGGTGAATATTGAGTTCCGTCCGGTGCTGTATCGGCTAGTGAACTACGACGTAAACAACAATCTCAATAGCGCATTCACAGCAATGCAGGAAGCACAGGGTGAGTTTTCGTTCGTTCCCGAGGTTCGCAGCGCTGTCGGTGCTGACATCGTTGTCTTGATTGATGGTTTGTTTTTTTCCGACAGCCTTTGCGGGCTGGCCTCCACCCCCGGCATTGGCTTCGAGGGGGAGGTCTATCATCCAAGCATTAGAGATCCGGAACTCTATGTCACCTTGTACACCGATGGTTTCCCGACTAATAGTTCATCAGGTTGCGATAACATCACGCTCGCTCACGAACTCGGACACAATCACGGCCTCAATCACTCCCACCGGGAAGAAGGTGCCGAAGGCACATTTAGTTGGGCGCTCGGCCACGGCGTCGACGGATCGTTTGCCACCATCATGGCAAATCCTGCAGATTATCCGGGATCGGAAGTCATCGCCTTATTTTCCAATCCGGAGAGTACCGATTGCAATGGCCTGCCCTGCGGTGTGTCGAGAGATGATATCGAACAAGGTGCGGATGCCGTATTCACACTGAATCACACAAATTTTCAGATCGCGAATCGACGCCAGTCCAGAATCCTGCCAACAACCAGCCTGGCAGGAGGATCAAACCTCACAATCTATGGTGCCGCCACCATCAACGGCGTGACTGACACCTCTGTTTCAACTATAAGTGCGAGCGATTCGTTGGATGTCAGAGCAACCCTGAGCATACCATTCATCCACCAGGGAACAGTGGGTGAAACCTATGTAGTGATTTCCGTTTCCGGAGTCGGCCTGTTCTTTCGTGATGCGGCTGGTGGTTATCAACCCTGGGACGGAGAGTTAAGCACCCTGCAACCCAATGCTGATGCGCATGCCTTGGGTGTTAGCGAAGAACTTATTGCCTTTGAAAGCTTCGTGCCGGCAGCTTTTGACGTGAACTCTGCGGAGCTTACTGTGTTTTTCGCCTATGCCATTCCCGACACCAGCGTCTTCGTTTACAGTAGCAATGGTATCTCGGTAAGCATTCAACCCTAACACCTCGTTCAGGAACGGGCATGGCAGACGATCCTGCAACAATTGAAGCGCTTCTATTCGACCTCGATGGAGTGCTCTATGTGGGCAGTCACAGGATTCCTGGCGCAGTAGAGACTCTGGAATTCTGCCAGGAGCAGAATATTCCATTCCGGTTTATCACCAATACTTCGACTCGAACTGTGGCAGCCATTGCAGACAAACTAAACGCCATGGGAATTCCAATTGTCGAGGACTGGATTTTCAGTGCCGCTAGTGCCACCCGCGATTATCTGCTTCAACAAGGTAGCCCCAGTGTACATTTGTTAGTGCGCGATGAGGTTAAACTGGAGTTCGCAGAGTTTGAACAAAACTCACCGGACCCGGACTTTGTTGTGGTAGGTGATATCGGTGCTGCCTGGAATTATGAACTTCTTAATCGAGTATTCAATGAACTGATGAATGGCGCAGAGCTGATCGCCATGCATCGCAATAAATACTGGTTAACCGATGCAGGGTTGCAAATGGACATCGGTGCCTTTGTTGCCGGGTTGGAATATGTCAGCGGCAAACGGGCAACAATCATCGGCAAGCCAAGTAGCGAGTTTTTCTCATTGGCAGTTAATGCAGTGGGCGCAGCAAATTCCAAAACTGCTATAGTTGGTGACGACATTGAAAATGATATAGGTGGTGGTAATCGCGCCGGTCTGCAAACCATCATGGTCAAAACTGGAAAGTACCGAGAAGACGTCTTTACTGCGGCCAGGGCACAGCCCGACTATATTTTGGACTCGATCGCTGATCTGCCAGCCTTGTTAACCAAGCACTAATGCATCAGGGACTT
>JANQJM010000102.1 GCA_028281635.1 Pseudomonadales bacterium
ATCCAGCGACGTGGAGGTGAGGTTACGCATCCCTTTGGCTGCTTCGTCCAGCGCTGCTTGCACCAAAGGACAAATTTCGGCGCTCATGGCGTCGCGGACAGTGAATACGATGTCTTTTACTTCAGCCATTAATAGACGTTCGCGTGCCAGCTATTGAAAAAATGATTACCTGGGTGCTTCGGCACAGCCTGCCGACTCATTGACGCAACTGATATCTTGGACCGGCCTACCAGCAATCAGATCTGCCACCCAATCTACAAAGCGAACACCTTCAACTTCATACTCATAAAAAATCTCACTGCCCATAATAGTGTGAGAAGTGCCCCCTGCTGTATAGGTATAGAACTCATCAACAGCAGATTCGATTTTCTGGTAATTGTTGAGTATACGCTGCGGCAGAGAAAAACTACCGGGAGCATCTCCTATCAGGTAAGTGAAGTTCTTTTGCACTGAATCTTCCGCGGCATTGTATTGAGCGATTCTTAAATTCTCTGCTTGCAAGGCACTGGCAATATAGAAATCTTCAAAAGTGATGGTTTGATTGGTTTCACCCTCATAGGCGTCCCAGTCCGGTAACACGGCAGCGGTATTCCAGGCATTATGAACTGTGGGCAGATTTGGAGTTCCATAACCGCCCGCCGCGTCAGCAAGCAGTACCACCGGCACATTGGGGTATTCCTCAGCGATAAACCCCGCATAGAAGGAACTACCAATCGCGCCAGCACTACTTCCACTCACTACCACATTAGATGGTGCACTGAAGTTCTCATACACCCAGCCAAGTACCGTCTGACTGTTTTCGAAGCCATTGTGGTAAGCCGTTACCGAGACCTCTGCTCCCTCTTCATTCTGGTAGCTATAGGTTTTCTCACCCGATCCAATATGCACATCACCGTTACAGTAAGGCACCACCACCATGGCATAGTTGGCAAACGGATTTTCCGGATTTTCCAAATTGAAAACTCCGTCCGCGAGTGCCGGGTTGTTCTGATCCATCTCCGCATAGGGTGAATGCACATTTGGCTGCGCACTCAGGTCACAGGCTTCACCAAACCAGCAAGCACCGCCACCATTGAAGAACACAAGCACTTCGCTGTTGTCTGCCGAAGGCTTTGCATAGAACTGATAAGCGGTACCGGTGGAACAGACACCATCGGTTTCGATTGCGTTCCAACCCTGATCCAAATTTGAAAGGTCGGGCAGTTGACTCTGGGCTGCAGCAATTCCTGCCATCAGCGAGCAGATAATTAAGCATATTCTTAGCATTGAGATACCCCTTTTTTTCAGAGCGTTGAATGCTACCCGCTCCCTGCATTTATGTCGACCGTGTTACCCTATCCAAACGTCTCTAGACCGCATATATTCAGGCCTCCATGACTGTTTGCCGAAACCTGTCGGGACGCTGGTGCCCTGCCACGTCTGGGTCTATCATGTTCGCTCAAGATAGGTGCGATACATGATAAAAAAGACCTGGAAATGGCGATCCCTATTGCCTTTGGTAGGAACACTCACCCTCCTCTGCTCAAGCTCCTACGCACAGCAAACCGTCGGTGAATCCCTGACCCGAGCGAAGTCAGACGATGGCCATTACATCAGTTGGCGAGAACACATTATCGATGACCCAGCTATAGCCGGTTTCGATCTCAGTGGCAGCGATGGTTTGGAAATGGCTGATCTGGATCTGGACGGGTTCGAAGATATCGTGTCGGTTCATGAGTATGACACCAGTTATGACTCGGCTTCTTATGACCCAGACTTTGAAGCACCTGCCGCAGGCCACGTACGTATCGCATTTGGATCCGATGATCCTAATCAATGGACCAACATCACGGTTGCAGAGAACACCGATGCACCCGCTCCCGAAGATGTGGATATTGCAGACATAAATGGGGATGGGTTTCCTGACTTGCTGGTCGCTGCAGAACTTTCCCATGTGATCTATTTGCAGAATCCCGGTGCCAATGCCCGCGAAGCTGAGTGGCCGCGTTTGATACTGCCAATGACCGAAAACACGGGCTCCTACATAAGAGTTTTTGCGTCAAACATCGATGCTGCCGGACCACCGGAAGTTATCGCTGTGAACAAAGGTGCACAGCGGCCCGGCCCTGAAGATTTCGCTCGCTCTACACCCGTTTCAATCTTCCAGTTGAGCGGCGATCCTCTCCAGGCTGAGAGTTGGTCAGAAGTACCTCTCGGTTATTACAGCGTTCCACAGAACAGTGAACCGGTGGATCTGGATCGAGATGGGGATTGGGATCTGGTTGTCGGTACTCGCGGTGAAAATCGACTGCTGTGGTTTGAAAATCCTGGTACAGGAAATTTGCAGCTAATCGAACATGCAATTGGCATCGTGGGCGAACCAATGGCGGGTTTCAATCTAGAATACGCCGACCTCAGCGGTGATGGATTGCCCGATATCATCGGGCGCGCCGGTGCTGACCTGGGCTGGATTGAACAACCTGCGCGTCTTGGAGATGCCTGGAACGGATTCACCATAGGCACTTTTATGCCCGACAGCATCACTGGACTCGAACTTGCCGATATCGATGGCGATGGCGATATGGATGTCATAGCCGGAAGCTATAGCCGTGGTCCAAGAGATGGTGATGGTGAGGTTGATCGCCATGATCCGTTAGGCAGATTGGGTTGGTTTGAAAATCCAGGAAATGCAAAACAGCAATGGATACGCCACGATATCTCTCGCCGGAAGCGTGGCATGTTCGATAAATTCATCGCCCGTGATATCGATGATGACGGTGATATCGATTTCGTTGGCACTCGCGGCAATAGTGCTCCTTTCGACGGCGTGTTTTGGCTGGAACAAGTTCGCACCGAGAGTGCTGTCCCGGCATTCGAAGCTGCACGGCCTGCAGAAAGTGACGAGATGCCACTGCCATAAAAACAATAATTAGAAAACACAAAATGAAAACAATAAGCCCCGCTCCCACCTGGGTAATGCTGGCTGTGCTCATTGCAAATCCCGCTTTCTACCTCTGCGCGTGCTGGAGCTACCCGCCCAAAACAGTGACTATAGAGACAATTTACAGCTGGCGGACAATCGTTGCGCCACCTATCAATAGTACGATAATCGGATAAGGCCACTAATTGTGCTGGTTTACGGTCACGAATCCGCAATAAAGGGTCATTAAACTTTCAGAATTGCATTAACTCTAGAGGATATTCTCATGCCGAATTCGCGATCCTCCCAGCTATCAGTATTCCACAGGCCGGTTCCCCGACGCCAACTGCTCAAAGTCGGCAGCGGGTTGGGCCTTGCCTTATCGATGGGTGCCTTGCCAGCAATCGCCCACAGTGCAGCCCGCAGGCTTACCTCTCTGTCCAATGATCCATTCACCCTGGGCGTAGCATCTGGCGACCCCACCTCAGACTCTGTAGTTCTATGGACACGATTAGCCAGGGAAGTGTTATCAGAGATAGGTGTCTACAACGACGTATTGGAAGTACGCTGGGAGATGGCAGAAGACGAAAACTTCTCCAGAATAGTGAGAACTGGCACTATTGCCTCAACATCGCTGCTCGGACACTCAGCCCATGCAGAAGTACGAGGCCTGAATCCTGCAAGTGTTTATTACTATCGTTGGCATATTGGGAATGTCACCAGCCCAGCAGGAAGAACCAAAACTGCTGCCGCTGCCAATGACAACAATACCCGCTTCGAATTTGCCTTCGCTTCCTGCCAACAATACGAGCATGGTTTCTACACCGCTTACCAACACATGGCAGAGGAACAGCTCGATCTTATCGTTCACCTGGGCGATTACATCTACGAAAGAAGCTGGGGAGAGAATCTGGTCCGGGCTCATGAAGGTCCAGAGATTCTTGACCTCGAGGATTATCGGGCACGATACAGTACCTACCGATCGGATCGCGACTTGCTTGCAGCGCATGCCTCAGCTCCCTGGGTTGTAACTTGGGATGATCATGAAGTGGACAATAACTACGCTGCGGAAATTGCCGAAGACGACCAAACACCCGAGCAGCTCTTGCTGCGACGTGCTGCAGCCTATCAGGCTTTCTACGAATTCATGCCGATTCGCCTGCCTGTGGGGCGACAGGGTCCTAACATGCCGATCCATCGTCGTCTGCGCTTCGGTAAGCTGATGGAAATGAGTGTGCTGGATACGCGACAGTATCGGAGTGATCAGGCCTGTGGGGATGGTCGCAAGCAGAGTTGTGCCGAACATCAGGACAGCAGCCGCACATTATTAGGCGCAGCCCAAAAAGACTGGCTTTACAACAGTCTCGCCACAGCCGATGCCACCTGGAATGTGTTAGCACAACAAATCATGATGGCCAGCCTGCGTTCACAAGACGAAGATGGAAACCAGTTGTGGCCCATGGATATCTGGGACGGCTACCCCTATGAAAGACAGGAACTGCTGCAATACATGGATGAAGTGCAAACACCTAATCCAGTTGTACTCACAGGAGACATCCATTCTAACTGGGCGGCAGATCTCAAGTTGGATTTCGACGATCTCAGCTCCAAGACCGTTGGTAGCGAATTTGTAGGCACCTCGATTACTTCAGGTGGTGATGGTCAGGACATGACCGACTATGGCTTGGGTCTGTTGTCTAATAATCCCCACGTCAAATTTTACAATGCACAGCGGGGTTACGTAAAAGCCACACTTACACCTCAAAACTGGTTAAGTGAATACAAAGTCGTCGACAAAGTCACAGAAGCTGGTGCGCCGATTCAGGTTCGCAAGCGATTTGCGGTAGAAGCCGGGCGGCCAGGTGTACAAGAAGCCTAGCAATTACAGACCGACTGATTATTAACTGCGATAACGAGCGACGAAGCGTTGCAGTATCTGATGAGGATAAGGTGCATGCTCCTTGCTTATTTTGGCGATAAGTTCTTCAGCAGCATGAGGCTCGAAATAACCATGATGCTTGTAAGCGTGAACCCGTACAGCAAAGCCATCAGCATCCCCTTCGGGATGGAATTGTGTGGCATAGATGTTCTGCTTCAGGCGAAACATCTGCACTGGGCAAGCCTTACCTTTGATTAGTAGCTCTGTCCCCGGTGGCACGACATCGCAGGCTTCTTTGTGGCCCAGCATGACCCGAATCGTATCTGGCATGCCCGCTAGTAGTGGGTCGAGGTGCCCTGCTTCAGTGATTGTCACGTCCACTCCTCCAACATCCTCACCATAGTGCGTAGAAATGGAGGCTCCGCAGTAACTCCCTAACAAGCCATTGCCTGAACAACAGCCTAAAAACGGAAAGTCCTGCGGAACTAACTGGTCGAAAAGACGGGTGAAGTCAGACTCGATGCGTTTTTGAATAGCGGATTTCTCTGCCTCAGGCGTAGAGATATCAAAAGGACTACCACCAACAATAATTCCACTGTAGTCATCAAGATTCAGGTTCGGTAGACCAGTAGACTCAATGCGCAAGCGCTCCACTTCACTGTCAGCCAGATTTCCGTAGAACTTTATTTTTTCAAACTCGTTGTCGGAAGTCTCATCTTCGGGACGCAACTGAATAATCAGGAAAGGCTTGGCCACAGGCAATATCTCTCTACAACGAAACTACTGTGGCCTGGTCAAAGTACTTGTTATTTACACCAACGGTGGCGCTAGTCTGGCAGCCGGTATGCAACCAGGGCACCAGGAAAATCAGTACGGGAACTACCGATTTGCACAACGATATACTGTTTCCCTTCATGCATATAGGTCATCATGCCATACTGACCAGGTGCCGGTAGCGGCACCTGGCCAAGCAACTCGCCGGTAAATTTGTCTCGAGCGTTGAGAGTAAGAGGTGCATCTGGCTCCATTTGCGCCATACCCTCGCTTAGGGCTCTGGTTTGAATGAGCAGATCCCCCGACACCATTTGAATCGACCATCCAGTACCACCGGAGTTTGGCACATCGATTCCTTCTAACAATGGGTGGTTCTTAATCGAGTCGGGTGTCTCTCCAATCGGAATGGACCAGACCTTGTCACCAGCATTCATATTGTAGGCAGTGAGTTGATTGTTCATGCGCTTGTACAGAGGCAAGCCGTCAATCGTCGGCAGGCCACCTCCGCCGCCGGGTAACCAGGCAGCGACAGTCACACCGGTAGTGGGCGTACTGTTCGGTGTCGCTCCACCCTCTCCGGGCTCGGGGTAGTTGGGATTATCCCGGTCTCTGCCATTGGTGGGACGCATGAAGCCTGGAGCAAAACAATTACGGCGATGAGAGTTAAACATTAATCCGGTGCTCGGATCAGCTACAGGAGGATGTGGGATGATGTTACCTCCACCCAGACAGCCAACGTTATTGATGTAGTCGCCCTCATAGGTGTTGGGCAAAGCCGGCACATACAAGCCCCCGATTCGAAAACCATTCAGGATTGTCAGTGCTTCTTCTTTAAGTTCAGGGGTGTAGTCAATAACAAACTCTTCAGTTATGCCATTCAATACGATTGAGTCTACCGGCTCCGGCCAGGTGGGATAGGGTTGGGTAGGACTGGTGTAGTTGCCTGGCACTTCAGTCTGAATGACCGGTCGATCTTCAATTGGCCAGATGGGATCTCCAGTTTCGCGATTGAAGGCGAATACCAAACCCTGCTTGGTGTTTTGAATAACTGCAGGAATGCGTTGTCCATCAACGGTAAGGTCCATCAACATGGGGGGAGTTGGCAGATCATAGTTCCACTGATCGCTGCGATGAATCTGAAAATGCCAACGCCGTTCACCGGTCGCAACATCCAGAGCGAGCAAACTGCCACCAAACAAATTGTCACCCGGTCGATGCCCGGCATACGCCTGTACTGTCGACGCATTGGTGACAAGGTACACCAGACCAAGCTCAGGATCGGCGGAAGCCGGTGCCCAGGTCGACATATCACCGGAGAAACGCCAGGCATCATTGTGCCAGGTTTCATGACCTACCTCACCGGGGCGGGGAATGACATGAAACTTCCATAAACGTTCGCCGGTAGCCGCATCAAATCCCATAATATCGCCAGGCACATTCTCGATACGGGTTTGTCCGTAGCTGGGTTGATGACCAACGAGTACGACAACTACACCATTTACGACGATCGGTGGTGCTGAAGCAGTTACCATACCTAGTTCTCTGGGAATACCGTAATCCGCGTCGTATTCACCACCTGCCACTACATAGTCTTCCCAGGGCCCCCAGCCTTCAACCAGATGTGGAATCAGGTCTATAACACCGGTTTCTGGAAATTGACCTACTGGAAACTCACCACCCCAGTTTTCCAGGGGGCGTCCAGTCTTAGCATCCAATGCCCAGAGAAAAAAACCGGGTGTAGTGATATAGATTACGCCTCTGCCATTGATCTCCGCGTAGGCCACTCCCTTACCGTAGGCCTGGCGAGGCGAGCGCTGATGACGAATGGGTTCGGGCTCACGAAATGTCCATAGATTTTCACCAGTAGCTGGATCAATGGCGATCACCTGACGCCTTGGGGTCGCCACTGTGTATAACGTGCCATCCACATAAATAGGAGTAGAACGAGAGAAATAGTCCAGGTTAGGGCCGAAATTATCGCTACGCCATAGCCATGCCTGTTCCAGTTCTGAAAAGTTCGTGGCATTGATCTGATTCAAACTGGATGAGCGGGTATGACCGGCATCTCCGCCGAGGTACCGCCACTCTCCGTTTTCAGTTCCCGTGAGTCCCTGCCCAACGGCTGAAATGCCGCAACCGAGCAGCAAGCAGCTAGTGAGCCATTTGAGAGCTAATGCAAAAAATGTTTTATCGAGGACAGATCGTTGAGTCGTCATGGCGCCGTTCCCATTCTTCTTTGGCTGGCACAGAGTGCCCGAGGGATAATTCGTACGACACAGGTTAAAAGGGATTCCTCCCAAAGTCTACGCCATAGAATGTGCTACTTGGTCCAGCTCGGACTGCTATAGCAGCTGACGCAGCTAAATGGCAGAGCTCAGTATTTATGTGACTAGCGACCTGGGTTCAATCTCAGCGGAAATTATTAGCTCGATTCCAAAGCCCCTTCTGAAAACGCCTTATGAGAGAAGCGATTACCAGCATGGATTCCGCAAAGATGCAATTCGATGCACACAGTCATGAGACCAAAGAAGCGGGTGTAAATTATCCACACTATCTGGCAGGCTTATGAGACTGTTCCACGTTGAGTGAATATCGCATGAAAGCTGTGCGCTGGACTGCCTATGGACCCCCCGAGGTTCTGCAACTAACTGATATCCCTGCCCCCGAAGCAGCACAAGATGAAATCCTCGTGCGCATCGAAGCAGCCAATATTTTCACTGGAGACTGCGAGATGCGGCAATTCAAAGTGCATCCCAGCCTCTGGTTACCTATTCGACTCTTCATGGGTGTCGTCAAACCCAGAATTCCAATATTGGGTCAGGAATTCTCAGGCACTGTGGTTGGTGTGGGATCGGCTGTCGATGAGTTTGCAATTGGTGACGAAATATTTGGTAGCACTGGCATGAAATTCGGATCCTATGCCGAGTATCTTGCATTACCTGCGAAGTATCCGATTATTCACAAACCTCCTTCGATCAGCCACATCGATGCATCAACCATAAGTGTAGGTGGGTTACACGCTTTACATTTTCTCCGCCTGGCACAGCTCAAGGAAAATGAGCATATCCTGATGGTCGGCGCCTGCGGCTGTATCGGGACCTATGCCATACAGCTAGCCAAACTCTGGGGTGCGAAAGTGACAGCAATCGACAGCGCAGACAAACTCGCGGTATTGGAGCAATGTGGGGCAGACAGAGTAATAGATTATCGTGAGCTGGACTTCACCGATGAAGATATCCGTTACGATGTGATCTTTGATATTGTTGGAACAAGTAACTACTCAGCCAGTCTGGATTGCTTGAAAGAAAGAGGTCGCTACATCCTGGCGAATGTTGGATTGGGACCCAGTCTGCGAGCAAAAGTAACTAGTCGATTTACTGATTTCCAGGTAATCACCAGGCTGGCCCGAGTAAGTCGAGAAGAACTGAATGAGTTTGCAGAATTAGTGGCAAATGGCCGCGTCCGTGCAATCATAGACAAGACCTATCCTCTTCAAAAAACTGTCGAAGCTCATCAATATATCGATGACGGAAACAAGAAAGGCCATGTAGTTTTGCTTCCATCAGCACAATGAAATAGAACTATCACAGCAGTATGAAAATGTATTTAATTCGATCTATAGAGGCCAAATTATGAAATTAGCCAAGCACTACTATATCGCATTGTTATTCAGCGCCCTGGTTTTACCGTTTAGCAGCTTCGGAGATGAGGTTAGGCCTGGTGTGATGCGCACACCCGATCACTATTTTGAAAACTTGCCAGGATATAACTTTGAACCTAACTATAAGATGATCCGGGGTTATCGGGTGCACTATGTTGACTCGGGGCCGGAGGATGGTGAAGTCGTATTGATGTTACATGGCGAACCAACCTGGTCTTACCTGTACCGCAAGATGATTCCTATTCTCAATAATGCTGGCTACCGCACAATCGCTCCGGATCTGATCGGTTTTGGTAAGTCTGACAAACCCACTTCAATGGATACTCATAGTTATGTATTCCATGTCGATGCAATGACTGAACTAGTGGAGCAGCTCGATCTTAACGAAGTCACTTTTTTCGGACAGGACTGGGGTGGCCTGATCGGTTTGCGCGTGGTGGCAGAAAATGAGAAAAGGTTTGCCAGAGTAGTTATCGGTAACACCGGCCTGCCGGCACCTACAAATCGCGAATCACCGACATCTGGAGCATTCGCCAATTGGAAAGCCATGAATCAGCGCATGATCGATGCCGGAGATATGAATGTGGGCACGCTGGTTGCCGGTAGTGTTGGCAATCCCAGCGTCGCTGCCGCCTATGATGCCCCATTTCCCGATGCCCGCTATAAAGCAGGGCCATTGATATTGCCGCAACGGGTGCCGGTGACTGTTGAATATCCTGGCGCGGTAGCGAATGCCGCTGCTTTAGAGGTGTTCAGTCGTTGGGACAAACCCTTTCTTACCGCATTCAGCGACGGTGATCCCATCACTGCGGGCAATCATGAGGTGTTTCAAGATTTGGTGCCAGGTGCAGAAGGGCAGCCCCACACCACCATTCGGGATGCCGGACATTTCTTGCAGGAACAGAAAGGAGAAGAACTGGCTGAGGTTATCGTCGAGTTTATCCGCAATAACCCTCTTTAAACTCTTACAGTTAGTGCTGCAGAACAAGCAGCAAGACAAACCTATTTATTGTCTTGCTGCTCGCTGTCTGTCGGGCAACTCAAGGTCCAGGGTGAAACTAATCGGCACTGACACTGGCAGGAAACAGATAGCATCGTCGCAAGCCTGATACTCTAAAGTTCCACTCAGTGTGAGCGCATCCAGCTCACCCATAGTGGCTTCAGCCTCTTCTGACGCATCCATCACGACTTCCTGCAG
Source organism: Pseudomonadales bacterium (assembly GCA_028281635.1). Taxonomy (GTDB): domain Bacteria; phylum Pseudomonadota; class Gammaproteobacteria; order Pseudomonadales; family Pseudohongiellaceae; genus UBA9145. The sequence continues at coordinate 10,412 of JANQJM010000102.1, forward strand.
GAGAGTGAACTTTTGCTGATATACAGGGACATACTCATCAAGAGGAACGAAGTGGTAGATTTCTGACTCTGGATACTGCACCGGTTCTAATCTGGCTAGCGGCGTAGGTGCCAGGTTGAATCCTATTACCCGATAGCCCATATCATCGGCCCCGGGAGCATAGACATGCATATCGGGGCCAGGTTCTACCTCGAGCGCCAATGAAAACCGTGTCCCTACAGTGACAGTCGAGTTACTTGGGTAGGCCGTGAAATTTAAATGGGCAGTGGAGCCTTCCACTGCTTCGATAGGTGACAGTCCAATACCCATCTTCAGCATCACATTAGAGGTAGTGTTGCGTTCACGGTAAAACTCTTCAAAAAACCGCGAAGTGACTCTGGCCTGTCGATCCAGCATAAACGTGCCAGGGTAAGGAGTACCGACAATCAGCGGACTGCTGCCAAAGACGCTCACATAGCGCGCAACCTCCGCTTGCAGCTCAGCATCTGGTTCATCTGAGCTGAGTGCTTCCTGCGCAACAGTGTTGAGAATGCCGTAGGACTCGATGACTGACGAGTCATCATCTGAAAGCAAGGGAAAACTGATGCCACGGCGATTAGCAAAATCAGTTAGCACAGCTTCACTATCGTAACTGATTGCAGCGATGCCAATACCTGCGGCTTCTAATTCAGGGAGACGTTCTTGCAACTCCACGAGTTGCGCTTTGCAGTAGGGTCACCAGTCAGCCGAACGATGAAACAACAACATGGCACCATTCGGTCCCATGATGGAATCAAGGCTGTGCAAGTTTCCATTTTGATCAGGAAGCGTGAACTCAGGAACTACTTCTCCGATCTGCGGACCCAGTGCAGAAACTTCTATCGCCTCTCGTGATGATTCCGCAGCGTATAAGCTTCCGAAAACCATGCTCACACTGAAAAGCGCAGTCGCCAAGCAGCTCGGTATAAGGTTCATTCTTGTTCTCATTCGGTCACCTCGTTCCGCAGGATTGATGGCTGTCCCAGAATTACCAGGGAGATAGACAAGCTGAAATGGTAATTCTATTCTAGGCTCACACTAGTGTGGCGGAGAATGTCGATGAAAACAATAACGATAAATCTGATAAAGAAAAGCATTAGACCATTGGCCTGTCTTGGCCTGCTGTTCCCTACCCTGCTCGCCGCCCAATCCGTCGGCGCCCCACCGGCTCTGTTCAAATCCAATACAGAGATCATGGAGGAACTGGATGCTGCAGCAAGAACATCCACGTCTGCCGCAGGAGTATCTGTGACTATCTCTCCTGGTATTTCCGTTCGACGGAGAATGAGTGGTGTTCTGCAATATGCTGTTATGCATCCATATAGCGTGGAAATCTATCGCATACTGGAAGGCAGCGGCACCCTGGTGACAGGTGGCTTACTGACTTTACCTCTGGCTGACTCGCCCAGTGAAGATGTGGTGCGCACTGAGCATGGCATTGAAGGTGGATTGGCACGACAGGTTAAAGCCGGAGATGTACTCGTCATTCAACCTGGAACGCCACACTGGTTTAGCCAAATTGACGGTGAGGCGATTACCTATATGGAATCGAGGGTGCGGATAAGCACCGCACCCATTCAATTCCAATAAAGCTTAACGAACAGCGTCAGCTATACCGTCAACAGTTTCCGCCAATGCAAGATATCGACGACGAGTGTTGCCGGATCTGGAATCCGCCTCATCTTCGAAAGCTTCGGCAAGATCTCGCAGCTCATTGGAAGCGCCACGGTCGGTGTCATTGCGATCCATAAGCGCCTGCGCTCGATCCAGGGCTTCACTCAAGGCCCGTGACTGGGCAGCACTGATGGCATTGTCGCGATTAAGCTGGTCCTGATACGCTCGCGCAACAACCGGCACATCTGGCCAGACGACAAGTTGCTGAGTTTGTGCATTTACTGTGCCTTTGAGTTCTGGCAACGATGCCGCGGCAATCTCGTTCTCCGAAATGTAATCACTGGGCTGCATTTCGAACACATCCAGACCGCGGGATATTTCCGTGCCATAGATGCGACCCGCATACCAATAAGTCGACCAGTAACCACCGGTGATGAGTTCCTCAGTATCTATAGGACCCCGATCAAAGTAAGCGATTTCTACTGGATTCGCCGATTCAGAGAAATCCACAACCGACACACCACCCTGATACCAGGCTTGCACAAACAAATC
>JANQJM010000142.1 GCA_028281635.1 Pseudomonadales bacterium
TTGATACCGGCTTCGTCTTCACCCGTAGGATGTGGTTCAAATTGCCACATCGCGCGATAACCAGAGCCTGATGTTCGCAAGACGCTGCGTAGCGCTTCCATATCAGGGGCTGTGAAGTGACAATACAAAGAAGAGCCATCATAACTTAAGAAGCTTTCCTGCCACTCGACTCGGTAAATCTGCCAGCAAGGTAAATGATCCTGAGTTCTTTGGCGAAGCGCATTCAGGTCGAGTGGAATATCGAAATCCCGTTCAAGAAAAAGCGAAACCATTAGCCAGATTGTTCCTTATTCAAAACCTGTAGAGCACGTTGCTGCGCCCATTTTGCACCGTCCTCAATATTAATCGCAAGCAAGGCATTCAACTGGTCTTGTCGATTGTTGTCATCAGATAACGCAGCGTAGGCATCTGCCATAATGGTGTGCGCAGTAATTATTTCTGAGCATCTCTCCATAATTTCTGCGTTCTTTAAAGCTTCTGAGGCACGGGTAATTGCGGATTCCATTCTTCCATTTCTCATGTCAAGAATAGCCGCGCGATTTAGTACGAAGGTCAGTCGTTGTTTCGCGTCAAACTTGCGCAGCGATTCCAGTGCAGTATCGATCGCCACATCTTTTCCAGTATCCGCGTAGTGGCAAATCGCGCACAGTGCTTGTGCTAAGGGTGCCTCGCTACCCTCACGTAGCTTTTCACCGATTCGAATCAGATTGTTGCTGCACTCTTTAGCACTCGCGTAATCTCCTTTTTCGATTTCCATCATTGTGAGATATTCATTCGCCAGAAATTCGTTCATACGATCGCCAAGCGCCTTAGCACGAGTGCGCGCCTCATCCAGGTGTTCTTCAGCTTCTTTCAAGTTGCCTTCATAGTACGCCATCAAGCCTTTTGCTGCAGGCAGGGCATCACTCTCCACGCGGTTACGTTCTGCTCTTGCGCTGGCCTCCATTAGCAGCGCATCCGCTTCCGGCAAATCGCGCTCCAGTAATAACAGGCAACGGGCTGCTTCAGCCATGCCAATAATGTGATTTGCTTCCGATCCGCCGCGGGATACCCGTTCCGCTTGCATGATGGATTTGTGGGCGCCGGACCACTGCCCATGAGCCCAGCGCATATTGCTGGCGAGCTGATAACCAAGCCTTGCATATTCTTGTTTGCCCAGATCCAACGCTTCCTCAGCCAGTGCGATACACTCTTTTACTTCGGCTTGCCAATCCTCAACCGGTGCCGCCATTATGCGAACTTCTTTGAGTTCTATTTTGATGCAGACACGTTCTTCTTCACTGAGCTCCTTTAGATAAAATTCAGAGCGATCGGCAAGACTGAATGCATCGTCATTGGCAAAGAAACGTAAACACAAACGCGCAGCCTGCAACATTGCCCGAGAGGCAAGTTGCGCATCACCGCTAAGCGCCGCATGTCTGGCGAGCTCGGTGGCAAGTTTTAAATCCACTGCAGTATCGGCTTCGAGCATCTCGGCAACCCGTCTATGCATGCTCCGTCGTCGCGCGGGAGAAATCGCACGATATATTGAGCGGGTCACCAAATCGTGAGAGTACTTGTAGCCGTTTTCGGTTGGGAACAAAAACCCGGTTCTTTCCGCTTCCTCGAGGGATTGATCGAGAGTTTCGTCATCAAACTTTGTATAGCGTAAAAGCGCACCAATGCTTACGTTAGGCGTGAGCACCGACGCCCATTGCAACATCGTGACTGTGGTTTTTGGCATGCGGGCGACGCGTTCGCCAATGAGTTCGTTGAGTGTCCCTATGACATCTCCCGCTGCCACAGCACGCGCAAGTTCCAGCCCGAGAAACGGATTACCTCTGCTCTTTTCGCTCAAAGTCTGGATATCGGCGTTTGGCGCGACATTGGCGATCAGCTCGACCATCACTTCATCTGACAGTGGTTCCAGTTTTTCTGACAGCAGCAGTTTTTCCTGTTTAAGACTGCGAATGGCACTTAGCGCAGGAAAATTAGTCTGCAATTCTTCATCGCGCGCACTCAATACGATTAACATTGGCTGACTTCTATTCATTCTCAACACGTAATGTAAGGCAGCTGCACTGGATTCATCACACCACTGCAAGTCATCGAAGAGAATCAACACAGGTTGTTGCAGTGATTCATCGCGAATCAGGTTGGAAAGGCTGGAAAGCAGCCGGTCTCGATCGATGCGTTCCTCGCCGCTGAGAAGATCTGCCGCAGCAACATGAGATGATTCCCGCAACGCGTCGTGCCACAAGGCAAACGGCCGAACAATTTCAGATTCGAAAGCACCAGCGCGGAAGATACTGGCGGTGTTAGC
>JANQJM010000158.1 GCA_028281635.1 Pseudomonadales bacterium
ATTCTCTGCAAAAGGTCTGCAGGCTCTACGAAAATCCGGTTCACAATCGGCGGCGAGTTTATCCAACTCACGCAGAGATGTATCGCTGGCCAAAGCACCCATCGTATTGAAGGCGTCGAATACTTCCGGAACCAGGGAGGATTCGCTGGTGCCGATGACGGCAATACGGTGGCTGCCTGACTGAATGTCCCGAATGCCCTGGCGCAAATTGTAGAGAAAGGTTGCGCAGGCGCCGTTGCTATGGCCGGTAGTGCCGAGACTCCCCAATAAATAGGCGTTGAGAAAATCTGCGGGCATCTCGTTGAGACCTAGAGGAAGTTGCTTCGAGGTGACTTTCTTACCCAGCAGTCGTGCTTGCAGCATGCCGCCATTGCCGTTGTAGTCCAATTGGCTAAGGCAGCTACCCGCATAGACACTAATCTGATCTGGAGGCACCAACTGCTTCAGCGTTTCCCAATCAATACCAAGAGCTTGAATGGCATCAGAGGCACCGAATACTGTCATCTGCAACGCTCTTGGATGGTTTCTTGAGCTATAGGTACTGGCGGGATCAAATCCTGTGGGAAGCTGACCTGCCGATTTCACCTCGCTTTCTCTGGCCGCTGGAAGCATGGCGGAGAGGCTGTCAGTAGTTATGGTTACGTGGTCCCCATCAGTCCCTGCTGAGACTTGCCAATTGTCTGGGACCGGAGAAGGGAGTTGTTTTTTCCGCAGGGTGAAACTGAATTGTTGATCAGTCGCCTGTAGCTGGGCTTTCTGATGATAGGCGACAGCGTCGGTATCAAAATGCTCCGACTCTAACTTTCGGATCAGTGTCCCAGCCAGAAGTTCTGGCTGCAGAGTCTGGAGGTAAGCCTCCAGTTCAACAGTGCTGCCAGACCCGTCAATCCAGCTACCATTCTGTTGTCGCAGCTTGCCGGTCAAGGTAGCCAGGTTTTGCAGGGTAGTCAGTTGTTGCTCGGATGAAAGCTTGTCGAATATCAGGCGGCGGTAGGCATTAAACCCAGAGCCTCTACCTGCGGGATTGACGCCACCAAAACTGACTATGAGCGGTAACCGGGACACTTGCCAATAATTCCAAAGCTACTAACTTTGTGGGATTAAAGCGAAAAGCTTGCAAATCGGGATATGATAAATAAGACAATAAATATGGTGAAATAGCCATAGTGAAGATGACCAGATAGCCTTGCATAAAACGCAGGCGCTCCCTAGCATTGGCGCTGCAGCTCTCTATCCGCAAGCCGTCCAGGCATGCATTAAATGAAGGTTTACCAGAGTTTTGAGCCCATCCCCCTCCCTGAACGAAGATCTGAGTCATTTGCACGAGGCTCTTGGCATAGGCCCGGAACTGCTGCAGGACTGCAAGTTGCCTGTCTGTGAGGAGCCTGCGGAGTTGGTCAGCACGGAACCCGATTTTTATGGGCGTGAACAACAGCTAATCCCCGCGGCGTCCGCAGCCTGGTCAGCCATGAAACAAGCCGCAGCAAACGACGGGATTACCATCCATCTGATTTCAGCGTATAGGAACTATCAGTATCAATATGAGCTGATTCGCCGCAAGCTGGATGCTGGTCAAAAATTGTCCGATATCCTGCGGGTCAATGCGGCTCCAGGTTTCAGCGAGCACCACACCGGCCGCGCGGTGGATATTGGTACCTTGAATTGCCCCGCTTTGGAGGAAGAGTTCGAGTCAACAGAGGCCTTCAAATGGCTTTCCATACACGGACAAGAACACAATTTTTCAATGACCTATCCAAGAGGCAATCCCTTTGGCATTGCCTACGAGCCCTGGCACTGGTGCTTCAGCGCGGAGTGAAATCAGGTCTCAATAGAGGCTTAGACAAACGAGAAGCAAAGGAGTAATCTAATATTACGAATTGAAAAGGAGGGATAATGCCAGCGCTTCTTAGTCTGGTATATCAGTCGCTCGCTTCTCTCGCTTTAAGAGAACACAGACACACTCTTGAGTGGCTTGTAGTAGGCGAGCAAGCCATTTGTCACCGCCCCGTCCTGGACTCCAGTTCCAAGGATCGCAAACAAACTCAATCCGATTTTCCTAATTTGTATCTGGTTCGCCGGGCGGCAGTTGCCTGTGCTCGACTATGATGCAAAACAATATTTGATTTCACAGAGGAGGCCATAATTCCACTAAAAAGCTAATCGTAAAAACGCTTAAAGAATATTCAGGAGAAAGAAGTTTATGACTAATGAGTTCCAAGTTGTCTTCCACAATATCGATCAATCTAACGCGGTTAATGAGGCTGTGCAGAAACGAATCAACAAGCTTGAGCGTTATTGCGATCAAATAATTACTGGTCGAGTCGTATTGGATTCTCCCCACAATAATCACCATAAAGGCAAAGTCTATTCAGTCGGATTGGAGATTCATACTCCGACCAAAGAAGTGCGGGTCAATCAGGAGCAACATGACAATCACGCACATGAGGATCTCTATGTCGCTATCCGCGACGCATTTAATGCTGCAGAACGTCAGTTAAAGTCGATCGACAAAAAGCACAGAAGTAGCAAGACACATCGCCTTGCCAGCGATTTCGACGGCGCTGCTGCTTAGTCAGGTATCTAAAGAAGGGAAATACTTGTATGGATGACAATCAGCGTTTGGAGATTGAGGCTGCAACGTTTCGCCGTTTATTGGATCATCTGGACTCACATAAAGAGGTACAAAACATTGATCTGATGAATCTCGCCAGCTTCTGTCGCAATTGTTTGTCGAAATGGTACCGGGCTGAAGCTGAAGAGAGAGGCATAGACATTGACTATGATGCGGCCAGAGAGATTGTCTATGGCATGCCTTACTCGCAATGGAAAGAGAAGTATCAGCAGGAGGCGACAGCCGAGCAGCTAGATCAATTTAACAAAAAGCAGTCTTAGTAAACATCGAACGTCTGGTTCGATACCGACAGCAGCCAAATCTTTAGGGATTTGGCTGTTTGCTTTCAGCCACAAAGAGTTTCTTTCTCACTAATTGACGATACTCATTTGGCGTCATCGAATTAGTCTTTTTGAACAGTTCGGTGAAATAGCTCGTGTCTTGATAGCCCACCGTTCCCGCGACCTCAGCAATAACAAGATTGCTCTGTTTTAGCAATTGTTTGGCATGTTCCAGTCGCAGTTTCTGCAAGTAGTTTTTTGGCGTCGTGTTGGTGGCTTGTTTGAATCGCCGATTGAGTGAGCGTGTGCTCAAGCCGAAACGATTAGCCAGATCTGTCATGACTATTTCTTGCTGAAAATGATTTAGCAGCCACTCCTGGACCGCAATGATCAGTTCGTCATCATGGGTACTATGTTGATCCTTGCCGAGTAGTTCAGATTCAAACGAAGGCTTTAGCTCGTGAGTAAAGTGTTGCGCGACCTCATTAGCGATGCTTGTGCCGTACAACTCGGCAATGAAGTGCAACATGATGTCCCTGATCGCGTTTACAGAGCCTGTGCAGTAAGTTCTTTCAGCGTTGGTAGTAAAGCGTTTGCGCTGAAGTTTCACATTAGGATATGCAGAGTTGAAATCATGGAAGTAACGCCAATGAGTTGTTGCAGGTTTGTTGTCGAGAATGCCTGCTTCGGCCGCAAAGAAAGCGCCATTGGCGATGGCACAAACGGTTGCTCCTGAGTGATATTGTTGCTTGAGCCAGCTTGTAAATCCTGAGTTTTCCCGTGCTGCTTGCAGGGGTTTTCGCCAGCTACTGGGGATGAAAACAAGATCGGTTCGTTTTACCTTGGTGAAGGTATCGTGACACTGAATTTGCATTCCGCCACTGAGCTGCTGCGGCTCTTGTCCAAGGCCAATCAACTGAATGTGATTGATTTTGTCTCTTTCTCTGCGTGCGCTGGCAATATCATTCGCTGCACTCAACATCTCTAATGGAATCGTTATCGAGGAGCCCAGTGCTCGCGGGGTAACCAGTATTGAAATATGTTTCATGACTTATTCAAGTTCATAATCAATACCAATCACTACAAAGCTTTTAACACCACTGGCTAGTTCTATCTCAAATTCGGCGTCGATATGCTTACCGAGCAAGGCCTTGCCCATTGGAGAGTCGATACTTATGTAGCCTTTTTGCGGACTTATCTCATCGGGTCCAACCAGGCGATATCGCATTTCCTGGCCACTCTCATCTTCCAGCGTCACGTAAGCACCGAAGAAAATTTTACTGGTATCGTCAGGAGGGGATCTCACGACGGTTATTTCATCCAGGCGCTTGCTGAGGTAACGCACTCTCCGATCGATTTCCCGCAATCTTTTTTTGCCGTAAATGTACTCAGCGTTTTCAGAACGATCGCCCAGCGCTGCAGCCTCTGAGACTGATTGTGTCACCTTGGGTCGTTCCACTTTCCACAGTTGATGCAGTTCGTTCTTTAGTACTTGTTCTCCTTCAGGAGTAATGTACTTGGCACCAGGCTTAGTTGGAGGGCGATAGCGGCTCATTACGCGGCTAATCCAGGGAGAAGGCCAGCTGTTCTGTACCTTCTTCCGTAAACGTTTCCTCCGGTGCGACTCTGACGCCCAGGCCCAGCAATCTGACCGGTTTGTCTCCACGCTGAAATCCATCCTGACAAAGGCTGGTAAAATTATCATGTACTGCTGATTCGGAAATCATCTCCACCGTAGTCTGAACAAAGTCGTGAAATTTTATTTTTACGAATTGCTTGTGTATTCGATAGTTACCCTTCAGACGCGCCATGCGGGTTGCAAGTTGTTGTTCCAGATTAGGTAATTCTTTGAGACAGGCTTCAATATCTGGCAAATCCTCTGCATAGGTGTTCTCTACACTTACCGATTTTCTTATTCGATCAGTCTGTACTGATCGTTCGTCGATGCCGAGACTCAGTTGTTTTAACCTCTGACCGAAGCTCCCAAAATACTCTTCTAGCTGCCCGGCATCCAGTTGGCGTATGTCACCACAGGTCTCAATGCCCATGCGTTTCATCCTGGCGGCAGTAACTTTACCAACTCCATGTAATTTCTTAACTGGTAGGTCCACCACAAATCGCTCTACATCTTGCGGTTTTATAACAAACTGACCATCCGGCTTATTCCAGTCGCTGGCAATTTTGGCGAGAAACTTGTTGGGAGCAATGCCGGCAGAAATGGTGATGCCAATGGTTTCTCGTACCTCATCACGGATAGCCTGTGCGATAAGGGTTGCGCTTCCTTTAAACGCTTCGCAGTCACTCACATCGAGATAAGCCTCATCCAAGGACAAAGGTTCGATGAGCGTTGTGTAGCGTTGGAAGATGGCGTGGATTTGAGTTGATGCGAATCGATACTTCTCCATGTCCGGTTTTATAATAATCAGGCCGGGACAGCGCTTTCTGGCTGTTGCGGATGCCATGGCGGAGTGGATACCAAATTTGCGCGCCTCATAATTGCAAGTTGCCACAACGCCTCGCCGTTCCGGTGAGCCACCCACGGCGATTGGCTTGTTTCGCAGTTCAGGATTGTCGCGCATCTCGATCGAGGCGTAGAAACAATCGCAATCACAGTGGATTATTTTTTTGGCACTGGACATGATGGGGATATTGTACCGAGAGCAGTGAGCCTGTCCCAAGCTCATCTGCTCACCTTGGCGGTACGACTATGGATTAAAAAGGCTTAGCTGTTGTTCGCTGCAAACTCTTGCATGAAGTCGACCAGCGCCTGGCAGCCAGCCATCGGCATGGCATTGTAAATGGAGGCCCGAGCCCCACCGACAGCGCGGTGTCCTTTTAAGGCATAGAGCCCTTTGGCTTCCGCCTGTTCAAGAAACGCACCTAACAGATCTTCATTATTGAGATTGAATGTCACATTCATTACCGAACGATGAGCAGCCTGCGCAGTACCACGATAAAAATCACTGCTATCGATGAAGTCATAGAGTAATGCAGCTTTGGCGTTGTTCTGTTCTTCCATCACGGCGACACCACCTCGATCTTTTAACCATTCCAATACCAGCTTCATCATGTAGATGGCGAAGGTATTATTGGTGTTTGCTAACGAGTGCTGTTCTGCATAAGTCTTGTAGTTCAACAGACCAGGTGTTTCTGGCAGTGCATGTTCCAGTAAATCTTCACGAATGATCACCAGGGCGAGGCCAGCGGGCCCCAGGTTTTTCTGTAAACCTGCGAAGATAACACCAAAATTACTGACATCCAGCTGACGAGACAGAAATTCCGATGTCATGTCCGCTACCAGCGGTACATCTCCGGTATTGGGGAAGTTATGCCAACGAGTTCCGAATAGGGTGTTATTGCTGGTGATGTGCAGATAGGAGCTATCAGGATCGATATCGGCGGCGGAGAACTCAGGGATATAGCTAAAGTTTTCATCTTCGCTGCTGGCAATGTTAATTGATGTACCGTAACGTGCTGCTTCTTTACTGGCTTTGACTGCCCAGTTACCAGTCAAAACAAAGCTGGCTTTCTTGGCCGGGTTGCGATTGATGAGATTTAACGGAATTGCTGAAAATTGCATCTGCGCGCCGCCGTGTACATAAAGAATCTTGTAGTTCTCAGGAATGTTCGCCAACTCAATTAACAGTTCATCGGTGCGATTGATGATAGCATCGAATTCCTTGGATCGATGGCTGATCTCAATCACACCTGCGCCGAGATCCTGATAGTTTAAAAATTCTTGTTGAGCTTGTTCCATGACTTCCAATGGGAGCATGGCAGGCCCAGCACCAAAGTTGTAAACGCGTTTCATAATGTTATCCAGAGGGCTTGAATTTAGAGCAAGGTGACTTTAATCACGTCTTCGATGTCTGCTATGGCTTTAATGGCTGACTCGGAGGGAACTGATTCTAGGTCGATAAGGTTGTAGGCAATCTCGTCACGGCTTTTATTGATCATGTCGATGACATTGATGTTCTGATCAGCCAATACTGACAATATTTGTCCCAGCATCTTGGGAACATTCTTGTTAGAGATCGCCATGCGCGTGCATTTTTCCGCCCCGACGGCGCGGTCCAGGGAAAGCGCAGGGAAGTTCACTGAATTTCGAATATTGCCGTTTTCCAAAAAATCCGTAAGTTGGTCGGCGGCCATAATGGCACAGTTTTCTTCGGCTTCAGCGGTGCTGGCACCGATATGCGGCATAGAGATGACTTTGGTGTGCCCCACTAACTCAGGTCGCGGGAAGTCGCTGACATAACAACGCAATTTGTCTCCGTCCAAGGCACTCCCAAGAGCTGTGGAGTCTACGATCTCATCCCGGGCAAAATTCAACAGGCAGGTACCTTCGCGCATGGCACTAAACATGGCAGCGTCGATAAGGTTTCTAGTGGAATCCAGAACCGGCAGATGCAAAGTGATGAAATCTGAGCTGGCGACCAGTGAGGTAAGATTCTCAATGCGCTTTACCTGGCTCGGTAAGCGCCAGGCGGCATCGACAGAAAGTGCAGGATCGAAGCCCTGCACTTTCATACCCAGTTTAATTGCCATATCGGCGACCAGGGAACCGATGGCGCCCAATCCAATCACGCCCAGAGTTTTGCCAGCGATCTCGCTGCCTTTAAAGCGTTTCTTTTCTGATTCCATGAGCTTTGACAGCTCGCCGTAATCGCTAATGTCATTTTGGTTGCTGGCAAAATGTATGCCTGGAATAATGCCGCGAGATGCCAGCAACAGGCCACAGAGCACAAGTTCTTTAACTGCATTGGCATTGGCACCTGGCGTGTTGAATACCACCACACCCTGATCAGTGCATACCTGAACCGGTACATTATTTACGCCTGCACCGGCTCTTGCTACTGCCCGTAAATGATCGTTGATTGCCGAGGCATCGAGTTTGTGGCTACGCAGCAAAATGGCTTCGGCCTCGCTGACATCCGCTCCAACTTCGTAGTGATCGTTAGAAAAGCGATTCAATCCGCGAGGGGAGATCGCGTTAAATGTTTGAATTTTGTGCATGGTCTTCCTTAGGGCACGAGCGAATGGCAATAGGGGAGAACTTTGCTGACGCTGAGGTCGCAAAAAGTCTTTCTATTTGGTTATCTCATTGCTTGATTTGGCGTGCAGAGTAGCTGGCCGTCGAATTTTTAAAGCGGGGAATTATGTCCCTATTTGTGCTGAAACTCCAGCCGCAATTTTGCCTTGGGCAGAGGCAGTTTGGGGAGTGCGTTGGGCGAGGTATGATAGCGGGGAAACCTAGCAAAACAAGACAATGACCGAGTTTGTAGTGAGTGAGCCAGTCGCCGTCGGCGACACCGAAGTGCCGGTGTTTCGAATCCTGGGGCGTAATCCCGGACCGATGACTGGTCCCGGGACCAACAGTTACCTGATGGGCACTGAGCGGCTGTGCCTGCTGGACCCCGGTCCATTGGATCCGGAACAGTTGCAGTGTTTTTTGCACGCCATTGGCGGGCGCAAGTTGGAGTACATTTTACTCACTCATACCCATGGGGATCATTCGCCCGGGGCGGCTCCGTTAGCGGAAGCCACTGGCGCCGAAGTCGTCGGCTTGCCTGCGCCGGACGCCATTGGTCAGGACCGTAGTTTTAAGCCCGCGCGAATCTGGCAAAATGGTGATGTCATTGATCTGGGTGAATATCGTTTGGAACTTATTCACACGCCAGGGCACGTTTCTAACCATATTTGCTACTTACTGGTAGAGGAAAGTCTGTTGTTTACTGGCGATCATGTGCTGCAGGGTACGACCTCAGTTATCCTGCCGCCGGATGGGAATATGTCGGACTATCTGAATTCACTGCGATTGCTACAGGAACGTGAGCTTAGATATCTCGCTCCGGGGCACGGTGGATTGATGTCTCAACCGCAAACTGAGATTGCCAATCTCATCGCGCATCGACTTAAAAGAGAGAGCAAGATTGTCTCTTCGATGCAGAGTCTGGGCGCCAGCAGTATCGATGAACTGGTGTTAGAAGCCTATGACGATGTCGCATCGCACTTGATTCCCTGGGCGAAGAAAACGCTAACAGCACATCTGGTTAAATTACAAACAGAGGGACGGGCAACACTTGATGATTCGCTCTGGTCTCTGAACGAATAAAGCGTGAGCCCCATAGATTCGCCCTGGACTGTTTATTTGATCCGCTGTGGGGATGGCAGCCTTTACACTGGCATAACAACCGACATGGAACGACGACTGATAGAGCATAAAGACTCAGCTACCAGGAGTAGCGGCAATGGAACTGTCCGTGCTAAAGGTGCCAAGGCCTTGCGCGGGAAAGGACCACTGGCACTAGCCTATACAGCACCGGCGCCAGATAGATCCATCGCTTCCAAAATGGAGTATAGGATTAAGCGTTTGAGCAAGACTGAAAAGGAAGCATTGGTTGCGGGAAAGCTTTCCATCGATGCAATTGTTTCCTCTGAAGACAAGAGTTAATGACGATGAGCGATCAACAGCAAATACCAGACACAGAGTCAGCGGCTATGACGAAAATACCCGTTGGCATAAGTAGCTGTTTGCTGGGAGAGCGAGTGCGCTTCGATGGTGGGCACAAAGGTCACTCCTATATTTCTGGAACCCTGGGTGAGTACTTCGAATTTAAACCCTTTTGTCCGGAATTAGCTATTGGGCTGGGTGTTCCACGGAAACCAATTCGGCTTAAACGTGATTCCAATAAAGAAATTCGCTGTGTCGAAATCGAGAACAACGATAAAGACTATACAGACAAGTTAACGCAATGCGCTAACGAACAAACTCGATGGCAAGATTCGCTTTGCGGCTACATTCTCAAGAAAGACTCGCCCAGCTGCGGTATGGAGCGAGTCAAGATTTGGGATGATGTAATGCCTATTCGGGAAGGAGTCGGTATCTATGCAAAGCAGTTAATGGAGAACTTTCCATATCTCCCCGTGGAGGAAGAAGGAAGGTTAGGCGACGCCATATTGCGCGAGAACTTTGTGCAAAGAGTGTTTGTTATGCGCCGTTGGCATGCGCTTACAGCCGAAGGTCTGACAGTAGGTAAGTTAGTAGATTTTCACGCCAGACATAAGCTTATCATCATGAGTCGGGAGCAAACCGCTTATCGAAAACTCGGACAGTTGGTGGCGTCCACCGGGAAACATAATCTACAGGAGAATGCAGTAGATTATTTGAACCAACTAATGTCCGCGCTCAAAATAAGAGCCACCAGAAAAAATCAGGTTAATGTGTTGCAGCACATTCAAGGCTATTTGAAGAACTGCCTGGATAGAGACGACAAGCAGGAACTGGTGCAAACCATCGAGAATTATCGAGTGGGGTTGGTTCCCCTGGTGGTGCCTATTACGCTGCTAAATCACTTTTTTCGTAAACATCCCAATGATTACATTTCCAATTCCTGGTACATGAAACCTTATCCTTCAGAGTTGTGCCTGCAAAACGCTATCTGAGCTCCCAATGATAAAAGTAAAAGCCATTGACCACATCGTGCTACGTACGAGCGACCTTGCGGCCATGTTGCGATTCTATTGTGATTTGCTGAATTGCAGCGTTGAGCGCGAACTGCCCGATTTGGGTCTGGTACAGCTCAGGGCAGGTACTGCGCTGATAGATCTGGTTTCAGTAGACAGTGAGCTTGGTAAGTTAGGCGGCAAGCCCCCGCAACAAGATGGCAGAAACATGGACCATATTTGTTTGCGTATCGCTCCATTGGAGGAGGCTGAACTAACGAGAATTCTCAATCAACAGGGCATTGATACAACTGAGTTTGCTGAGCGTTACGGTGCAGAGGGTTACGGTCGGTCCATCTATATAAATGATCCAGAGTCCAATGTTGTGGAGTTGAAGTTTGAGCAGCGCATAACCACTGCCTAAGCGGTGGAAGTGGCCGTATCAGCAATTTCTTCTTCCATTGGTGTTATCTTGAATCCAATAAAGCCATAGATCGTGGCGATTACAGGATTAATTAAATTGAAGAAGCAATAAGGCAGATAGGCAAACGTCGCCACACCCAGGGTGCCAGCCATGTAGGCACCACAAGTGTTCCAGGGGACCAGCGGTGATGTGATCGTTCCCGAATCTTCCAGCGTGCGGCTAAGATTTTTCATATCCAGATTTCGATTCTGATACTCGAGTTTGTACATGCGACCAGGCAGTACCAGAGAGATGTATTGATCAGAGGTAATCAGGTTAGCGCCAATACAGGTAGCAATGGTGGTAGCGATCAGGCTGCCAGTGCTATGCACGAAAGACAGTGCGTAATTGACCAGACATCTTAGCAGGCCGGTATGGTCCATCACGGCGCCAAACACCATCGCACAGAGAATCAACCAAACAGTATTGAGCATAGAGCTCATGCCGCCCCGTGTCATCAAATCGTCAAGCGTGGCGTTACCGCTTTGTAGCACAAAACCATCAAACAAGGTTAGCCAGATACCACGGAACAATGCGAGAGCAGCATTTGGTGCCTCTCCCGGCAGTGCCAGAATCGCTTGCCTTTGAAACACCAGTGCCAAAGCCACAGCAATCATGGCGCCACTAAGAATGGTAGGGATGGGCGGCAACTTCTTATTGGCCATCACCAGCAGAACGGCAACCGGTAACAGCATTACTGGATTGATGGAAAAGTTCTCTGTGATGAGCTGCAATGTGATCGCTAAATCATCGGCACTTGACTGGGCGTCGATGTTCAGACCGATGATTACGAACAAAATAAGTGCGATAACGATGGACGGCACAGTGGTCCAGACCATATGACCAATATGAGTGAACAAATCCGTGCCAGCAACAGCCGGCGCCAGGTTCGTGGTTTCGGACAGAGGCGACATCTTGTCACCAAAGTAAGCACCCGAAATAATCGCGCCTGCTGTTATTTCTACTGACAAACCTAAGCCGGCAGCGGCACCAATTAGTGCTATTCCGACAGTGCCAGCCACAGTCCAGGAAGAACCAATGCTGAGCGCAATAAAGGCGCAAATCACACAGGTGGCAGCATAGAAAATGCTGGGATCGAGGATTAGCAGACTGTAGTAGATCATGGTGGGCACGGTGCCAGCCATAATCCAGGTGCCGATGAGCACACCAACACTGAACAGTATCAAACAAGGCTTGATGGCGACCGAGATGCCCGCCACGATTGCGGCCTCAACATCTTTCCATGCTTGCCCATTGTTCCAGCCAATCAACGCGGCAACGGCAGCACCAACGCAGAGTGCAATTTGATTGGGACCGTAGCTGGCATCCTCGCCAAACAGGTAAACTGAAAAAGAGAGTAAAGCGACCAGTGCGCCGACAGGAATTAAGGCCTGCAGCACTGTAGGGTTTACAACGGGTGGCTGGGTATCGATGGAATCAGTCATTGATTACTTAGGGCTGGACTGCGCGTCAGCCAATAACTACTAATCTCGGGCCAAGCATATCGGGATTGTCGGCTGCCTGTCTAATGGGGATTGGGGTATAATCTACCCCCTTTAATATTGGGATAGACAGCGACTTTACTGGTCCGAAGTAGAGCTATGACAGAGCTATGAATAGTGCGGAAAGTTACATGACCGAAGTCGAAGCCTACATGGTGAAGCTGGGCGCACAGGCCCGGCAAGCGGCCCAGAGTGTCAACAAGGCTTCCACGGCGCAGAAAAATGCCGCTCTGATTGCCATGGCAGAGGGCATCGATGCTAATAGGGAGGCTTTGATGCTTGCCAATCAGCAGGATTTGGCAGCGGGTAGGGAAAAGTCTCTGGCGCCTGCGTTAATGGATCGTCTGGAACTCACACCGGCTCGCATCGACACCATGATCGAGGGGCTGCGACAGGTAGCGGCTTTACCAGACCCCGTGGGTGAAGTAACTGATCTGAAGTATCGACCCAGCGGCATTCAGGTTGGTCGTATGCGAGTCCCCTTGGGGGTCACTGGCATTATCTATGAGTCACGGCCAAATGTGACGTGCGAAGCCGCCAGCCTTTGCCTGAAATCTGGAAATGCCACGATACTGCGTGGCGGATCTGAAGCAATTCACTCCAATCAAGCTATCGCGAAAATCATTCGCTCTGGACTCGAATCTGCAGGGATCGACGCTCATGCTGTGCAGATTCTGGATCGCACGGATCGCGAAGCAGTCGGCAAGCTCATAACCATGCCAGAGTATGTGGATGTGATCGTGCCGCGAGGTGGTAAGGGTTTAATTGAGCGCATCAGTCAGGATGCCAAGGTGCCGGTGATCAAGCATCTCGATGGTAATTGTCATGTGTATGTCGATGACAAAGCGGATCTGGAAAAATCAATTGCAGTTGTAGAAAACGCAAAGACTCAGCGCTATGGAACTTGCTGCACCATGGAATCCTTGTTGGTTGCCGAATCAGTTGCAGAACAAGTGCTGCCACAGATTGCTGATGCCTTTCGTCGCCATAGTGTCGAAATGCGCGGCTGTGAGCGTACGCTAGAGATAGTCAATGATGCTGAACCGGCAACGGAAACAGATTGGGAAACGGAATACCTGGCTGCAATTGTTTCCATAAAAGTAGTGGCGGACCTGGACGAAGCGATATTTCATATCAATCGTTATAGTTCCCAGCATACTGATTCCATCATGACGGAGGATATCAACCGGGCACAGCGTTTTATGCGTGAGGTGGACTCAAGCTCGGTCATGGTCAATGCGTCGACCCGATTCGCCGATGGTTTCGAATATGGTCTGGGAGCGGAAATAGGAATTTCTACTGACAAACTACATGCCCGTGGTCCGGTAGGGCTTGAAGGTCTGACTTCGCAAAAGTATATCGTGTTGGGGGACGGCCATATTCGGCAATGAGTTCTCGTTTAGGTGTTCTCGGTGGCATGTTTGATCCGGTGCACAGAGGGCACATCGCCGCTGCCCGACTCGCTTTGACGGCACTGCAGTTAGATCGAATAAAGTTAATTCCCTGTAATCAACCCAACCACAGAGATCCTGCCTTCGTTCCGGCACAACATCGACTCGCGATGTTACGACTCGCCGCTTCAGCAGATGATCAAATCGAGGTGGATGATTGTGAAATTGTCCGCGGCGGGACCTCATACTCAGTCGAGACCCTGAGCGCTTTGAGTGAGTCGGGAAGCTTTGAAAGTATCGTGTTTGTGCTGGGGATGGATTCGTTAAATACGCTTCCTACCTGGCATCAATGGCAGTCACTCTTCAATTTTTGTCACCTAATGGTATTGGCAAGAGGTGGGCAAACCGTTGATCCAGAGGTAGCGCGTCAAATTGACCTTGACTCGCGCCTGGTTGCTTCCAGTGTAGAGTTGCAAGCTGCTGAACATGGAAAAGTATTTATGCACGCAGATTTTGACTTCGACATGTCGTCTACCCAAATTCGCAATGCGATTTCGACGGGCAACTGTCTAAGCCAATACCTTTGCGATGCCGTGATTGACTATATTCGAAACAACAAACTCTATTCCTGAATTAATTAAACGACTGATTGTGAATGAAGGCAGAAAGCTTGGATAGCAAACGATTAGCACAGATCACTGTAGATGCGCTGGATGACTTGAAAGGACAGTCCATACGCAGCATCAATGTGAAAAAACTCACCGAAATCACTGATTACATGGTAATTGCAACCGGTCGATCCAGCACTCATGTCAAGGCGCTTTCCGATGAAGTGGTGAAGAAAGTAAAAGAGGCTGGGGGCGAAGTCATTGGAGTCGAAGGCAAGATGCAATCGGAATGGGTGTTAGTGGATGTGGGTGATGTGGTAGTACACATCATGATGGCGCCAGTGCGAGCCCTGTACAATCTGGAAGAGCTGTGGAGCTTTCAAGCGTCACCAGATTCGGAAGCAGAGTCCGGGTCGGCTTAGGCCCTGCATGGACCTTTGGTATTCAAGTCGCGAAACATGAAACTCAGGTTAATCTGCGTTGGCGACCGCATGCCAAACTGGGTTCAGCAGGGTTGTGATGAATACGCCAAGCGAATCCAGCGCGAGCTGGGATTCTCACTGATCGAAGTTCCCATGGCCAAGCGCAGTAAGGCGCTGTCAGTGGAAAAATGCCTGGACAAAGAAGCGGCCGATCTCATGGCCAGGATCGGTCCGAATGACTATGTGGTGGCATTGGAGGTGACGGGTAAAGCCTTCTCTACTGAAGGTTTCGCTGCTGAGGT
The DNA here is from genome assembly GCA_028281635.1 of Pseudomonadales bacterium. Lineage (GTDB taxonomy): Bacteria > Pseudomonadota > Gammaproteobacteria > Pseudomonadales > Pseudohongiellaceae > UBA9145. The sequence goes on from JANQJM010000158.1 coordinate 15,027, forward strand.
TCAGCGCCTGCGAGATCAAGGTCAAAACTTGTGCTTGCTGATTGGCGGTCCCGATGGTCTTGCAGGGCCTATATTGCAGCGGGCCAATGCAAAATGGTCTCTTTCCCAAATGACCATGCCACACCCACTGGCCAGGATAGTACTGGTTGAGCAGCTGTACCGGGCGGTGTCGCTTCTGCAGGGGCATCCTTACCATCGCGCCTGAGTCATCAATAGCGGCGCCAGGTAGCATTAAAAACCAAAGAAAAACCAGTTAAACTGCTGTTTTTAGCGAATAAACTGAGATTTAAACTTTCCCTGGACATAGCGGTCTAAAACTTTCCAGGCTCCGGCTTCAAGCCGGATTTCCCCCAGCCGATTATTTGTAGTGTCGCCGGCACTTCATTGCCTGGTCGAGCTACCCAGCAGAAAGTTTCGCAGGCGATGACCAGCCGAAATCAGGACGGATACTTCTTACAGCTATGACAGGCAAATGGCAGCTAAAAGATCACGAAGCGGAGCAGCGGTTGTTTAATCGTCGACTGACCGCCGGGGCGTTGGTCATTATCTTGCTCTTCGCCGCGTTGATAGCGAAATTAATCGATCTGCAAATCAATCAATATGAGTACTTCTCAGCCCGCTCCGATGGGAATCGCCTGCATTCGCAGTATGTGCCTCCTGCTAGAGGTCTTATCTTCGACCGTCATGGTGAACTGATAGCGGACAATCAACCTATATTCAATCTCACCATTGTGCGTGAACAAGTCGAAGATCTGGATGAAACGCTGGAGTTTCTTGGCACACTAATTCGACTTACTGATGACGATATCGAACAGTTTCGAAATCGTATGCGCCGAAACCGAGTGCCATTTTCCTCAGTGCCACTTCGTTATGTGTTGGACGATGAAGAAAAGTCAAAGATAGCGGTGAATAGCCATCTGCTACCCGGTATCGCCATCGAGCCACAATTCGTTCGCAGCTATCCGCTTAAAGATTTGACCGCTCACGCAATAGGTTATGTATCCGAAATTAATCGCGATGAATTAGATCGGCTCACAGAGGAGCAGCGGGAGAATTACGGCGGCACTAATCATATCGGGAAGACCGGTATCGAGCGTACTTACGAGGAGCTCTTACATGGCACTGTTGGCTATGAAACTGTAGAGAAGAACAATAGAGGTCAGGTTATGCGTAGGCTTGACCGCACCGACCCTATTGCAGGAAAAAACATCAGCTTGCATCTGGATGCGAAACTTCAAGTCGCAGCGGAAAAAGCGTTGGGCGATTTTCGAGGTGCAGTGGTTGCAATAGAGCCGGCTACCGGTGGAATTCTGGCGATGGTGAGTAAACCGGGTTTCGATCCAAACCTGTTTGTAACCGGGATTAGTAGCAAAGACTACTCAGTATTGGTCAACGATGTCATCAATACGCCTCTGTTTGATCGCAGCACTAGTCCTTACCCTCCAGGTTCAACCATCAAACCCTTCCTGGGCATGGCGGGTTTGCACCATGAGTACGTTGATTACGACTACACAATTGAGGACCCAGGTTACTTCCGTCTTCCAGGAGTTTCCTACCGGTGGGGGGATTGGACTTTGCGAAGCGCGATTGGTGGGGGCCATGGCACTACCAATCTACAGCGAGCGATTTTTCAATCATGCGATACCTTCTTCTATGATCTAGGTAACCGCATGGGTATCGATACCATTCATTCATTTATGTCGCTGTTTGGATTTGGTGACAACTTCGCGTTGGATGTCGGCTACGCGCGGACCGGCGTATTACCCTCAAGAGACTGGAAGTTGGAGACTAGAGGCGAACCCTGGTATCCGGGTGACACCATAAATTCTTCAATCGGGCAGGGGTATATGTGGGCAACCCCTCTGCAACTTGCCACGGCGACCGCGGTGATGGCAAACAAGGGCAAGGTAGTTCGACCGAGAATGCTGCGATCGGTGGATGATGTGATGGTCGAACCAATCGCCGATGATTATGCCGGTGACGTGGTGGTTGCTGATGCAGATTATTGGCGCTATATCCATGAATCCATGACCATGGTTGTGCATCGGCCTACCGGAACGGGCGCATTTAGAGATTATGGTGGAGCCTATTTGACTACTGCCGCTCTGGATAAAGAAATGCCCTATCAAATGGCAGGAAAAACTGGAACGGCGCAGGTTGTCGCCATCGATCAGAGTATTCGTAACAGTGATGACATCGAAGTCTCTGATTTGAACAAAGACCATGCCTGGTTCGTCTCCTTTGCTCCATCAATGAATGAACAGGTCGAACCCAAGATCGCACTTGCTGTATTCGTTGAAAACGGTGAATCAGGGAGTGGGGTTGCCGCTCCGATCGCCAAGGAAATTATTGATACCTACCTGCTCGATATCTTGGATATCGATTTTGCGGCTCTGGAAGAGCAGGCTGTGCAGGATGTCAATTTGATCAGTCAGGCCGATGATTAATCAGGACTTCGTCAGACAATCCACCGGTTTTTATCGTGAGAATAGTCGTTCTCGTAATTTTTGGCGTGCCTTGCACACCGACCCGCCCTTGCTGGTTGGTCTGATTCTGCTCTGTTGCTTTGGCGTGTTTGTCTTGTTTAGCGCGAGCGACGGAGACGAAGCGATGGTTCGTCGACAGGCTCTGATCATGTTGGTGGGCATGATAGTAATGTTCATTGTGGCGCAGTTCAGTGTGCATTTCTTCAGGCGTTGGGCGCCTTCGATGTATGCCGTGGGCCTTGGCTTATTGGGATTGGTTTTGGTTATCGGTGTGGAAGAAAATGGTGCCAAGAGTTGGATCGATCTGCCAGGACTGCCTAGCTTCCAGCCCTCTGAAATGATGAAATTCATTGTTCCAATGTTACTGGCCTGGTATCTGGCGAGCCGACCGCTGCCACCGCGCTTTAAACATCTGTTTTGGTCCGCCCTGATGATCGCCATTCCGGCGGCTCTTATCGTGCTGCAGAATGATACCGGAACCGCCATCATGGTGTTCATGTCCGGTGTGTTCGTCGTGTTGCTGGCAGGTATTCGTTGGCGAATCGTGTTTAGTGGCTTCTTTGCTCTACTGCTGGTATCGCCAGCTTGGTATTTGTTTCTCGCGCAGGAACACCAAAAAAACCGCATTCTGACATTCTTTGATCCCTATCGTGATCCAACTGGAGCTGGATACAACATTATTCAATCCCAGATCGCCATTGGGTCCGGTGGCGTCTATGGCAAGGGCTACGGCAACGGTGCCCAGTCCCATCTGGACTTCATTCCAGAGAGCAACACGGATTTCATACTCGCCGTACTGGCAGAAGAGTTTGGATTGCTGGGTATTCTGTTTTTAATCTGTTTGTATCTGTTCGTTCTGGTGCGTGGTTTCTATATCGCCTATGCTGCCAAAGATATGTTTAGTCGGCTGTTGGCCGGCAGCATTACCCTCACGTTCTTTTTCTATGTATTCGTGAACATGGCCATGGTGTCCGGACTACTACCCGTCATCGGTCTGCCTTTGCCGCTGATAAGCCGCGGTGGTACTTCCATTGTCACCTTATTTGTTGGCTTTGGGCTGCTGATGTCGATTCAAACCCATGGTCGAGCCCGAAGAACGTAAATTATTGTTATTTAAGGGAAAATTTCTTTTTTCCTCTTAATCGAAGCAGTTATAGAGCGATATTAAGCCTGTATCGAGCGCTAACTATCTGATTCTGATTAAAATATTCCCTGATTTGGACGCTAATTTAGGTCAGTTTTCCGGGAAAGTTGCCGTGATTATTCAGACCCTGCCAGTTCAGAGTTCCACTCGCTTCGCGCTGCTAGCCTTAATGTTAGCAAGCCTGGTTGCCTGTGGATCGGCACCAGCGCCAAAGCCCTCTAATCCCAATGCTGGACGTTACAGCATTGCGCAGGATCGAGCGCCCTCGCGGCAGCTAGACATCGCTTCTATTCCCGAAGTAATCCCGATGCCGATTAAGCGCAGCGGTGCTGGCAATCGCAGCCCTTATACAGTGCTGGGCAAAACCTACACAGTGATGCCAACCGAAGCAGGCTATAGCGAGCGCGGTATTGCCTCCTGGTATGGGGAAAAGTTCCATGGACATAAGACTTCTAATGGCGAAGTGTTTGATATGTACAAGGCTTCGGCAGCTCATAAATCATTGCCCATACCCAGCTTTTTGCGGGTGACGAATCTGGACAATAACCGCAGTATCGTGGTGCGGGTTAATGATCGCGGTCCCTTTCATGGAGATCGACTCATAGACTTGTCCTATGCGGCAGCGCTCAAATTAGGGTACGCGGACCGGGGCACAGCACGGGTGCAGCTTGAAGCTATCGTGGTGAACGCAGATGTCGGTAACCGAGCGCTGGCGGCTAATACTCGTTCCCAGGTTACTCTGCCCGATGTGAGTGGCAATGACCGTTATCTGCAGGTGGGTGCGTTTTCCAGCCTCAGCAGTGCCCAACAATTATCAAATCAACTGCGGGGAATAACGAATAGGCCAGTGTTTATTCGCTCGATTCCCACACAAAATAGCGGCGTTTTGCATCGAGTGAGGGTAGGTCCTTTGCAAGATGCCGGAGAAATTAGACGACTTACCCAACGGGTGGTTGCTGCAGACTTGGGAAGCCCTTACACTGTGACTGAGTAGTCCTCTTCTCGTGATTGCCACAGTAGCAGCGCTTCAGATAGCCCCTTTCGGCAGTAGTACCAGTAGTTTTTTCAAGACAGTTCGGAATTCTCAATGTTGGTGAAGAACATGCGTTCTCTTATTCATGCAAAAATTCTTTTTCTAGCGATTTTGGCTAGTCAGTTTGCTCTGGCGCAGACGATCATTCCCCGCGCACCAGACATTGCTGCTACCAGTTACATCCTTATCGACGCCAAGACTGGTCACATTATCGTCGAGGAGAATGCTGACGAGCCACTACCGCCTGCGAGTTTGACTAAAATCATGACCGCTTACATCGCCGTGGAGGAGATTCTGAACGGCAATCTGGCGCTGAGTGACAATGTGCATATCAGCGAGAAGGCCTGGCGCATGGAAGGCTCCAAGATGTTTGTGGGAGTGAACACACAGGTCAGTGTCGAAGATCTGTTGAGGGGCATCATCATTCAGTCAGGTAATGATGCCAGTGTGGCGATTGCCGAACATATCGCCGGCAGTGAAGACGCTTTTGCGGACATGATGAATCAGTACGCTGAAGTGCTGGGTATGGGCAGCAGCTTCTTCATGAATGCCAGCGGTCTGGATACTGAACTCTATTACAACACCATGTCGGCCCGTGATCTGGCAACTCTCGCTGAAGCGACAATCGCTCGTCACAGTGATTTCTATCCAATGTATGCGGAACGTGAATTCACCTACAACAATATTCGCCAGAGTAACCGCAACACCTTGTTGTTCCAGGATCGCAACGTCGATGGTATGAAAACTGGTTGGACCGACGCCGCTGGTTTTTGTCTGGTTGCGTCTGCCGAGCGAGATGGCATGCGGCTAATCTCTGTTGTTATGGGTACGGCCAGCGAGGAATCACGGGCTATCGAGACTCAGAAACTTCTGACTTATGGATTCCGCTACTTTGAAACGCATAAGCTCTACGATGCCAATCAGGTTTTAGCATCAGTGCCTGTTTATGCCGGTGAACGAGATACGGTAGATATTGGCATCGAACAAGAGGTATATATCACGATTCCCCGCGGACAGGGAGAAGCCATGACAGCTTCGGTAGATGTCGATCAATTAATCGAGGCGCCCATTGCAGATCGCCAGTTGATGGGTGTCGTTAACGTCATGCTGGAGGATGAGCTGTTGTTCAGTGGAGATGTGGTTTCCATGCACCCTGTTGCGGAAGGTGGCATGTTAAAGCGATTCGTAGATTGGGTAAGCTTGATGTTTAACGATTCGTTATAACAGAAAGCTGCAGTCACTATGACAGATGAAAAACCCGCTGCAACATCGGATGCGAATGACGAACAGGCTTCGACTCCACCTAAAATCGAATTTCCCTGTCTTTATCCCATAAAAATCATTGGCAAATCCGATCCCGAGTTCCAGGCCTCCGTTGTAGAGGCTGTGGAACGCTACACCGGCACTATCGATGCTGAACTCATCAAGTCCCAGGCGAGTAAACAGAATAACTACGTTTCCATCACGGTTACCATTGCCGCCACCGGTGAAGAACAACTGCGTAATATCTTCTCCGATCTTAAAGCCATCGATAATGTGAAGCTCGTTCTTTAGTGAGATTACCTGAGTGTTGCTCACTGACTACAAATGGTTCGGCGCCAAAGCCGCCGAGAGCGATACATCCCTTCCTGAATTGATAGTCCGGCGACTCGGGCTGCAGGACTATGAACCAATCTTTCAAGCCATGCGTTATCTGGCTGAGCACCCCAAATCAGACCGCGCTGATGAAATCTGGTTGTTGAGCCATAAGCCAGTATTTACACAAGGACAGGCTGGCAAGGCGGAACATGTGTTGAATCCCGGTGATATACCGGTGGTGCAAGTGGACCGCGGGGGTCAGGTCACTTACCACGGTCCGGGACAACTAGTGGCTTACCTGCTGATTGATGTGAGGCGACGCAAACTGGGGGTGCGCAATCTGGTAGATGCTATTGAGCGTGCTGTAATCAATACCCTTGCAGAGTGCGGGGTTAAAGCAATCACTCGACCCGGCGCTCCCGGAGTCTATGTGAATAATGCTAAAATAGCGGCATTGGGTTTACGCATTAAGAACGGGTGGAGTTATCACGGCCTGAGTCTCAATGTGAACATGGACTTATCTCCGTTTTCGATGATTAACCCCTGTGGGTTCGAAAAACTGGCTGTAACTCAGTTAGCAGACTTGGTAGAGCCCGGGGAACACTTGTTGCAACAGACCAGCAAGCTGTTAGTCGACAAATTGCTTTTGGAGCTTGGCTATTCAAGCTATTACTCATAATTTAATTCCTGGATCAAATGGCTGAAGAACGTAAACGTAGAAATGTACTAGTAGAAGGAGAGAAGCTGCGGGGGGCGGACAAGGTTCGTCGCATTCCGGTAAAAGTTATTCCCACTACTGAGTTACCTGCCAAGCCAGATTGGATTCGGGTAAAGATTCCTACTTCGGGCAAGGTACAACACATCAAGCAGAAGCTGAGGCAACATAAACTAGCTTCTGTTTGCGAAGAGGCTTCGTGTCCGAACATCGGTGAGTGTTTCAGCAATGGCACCGCCACTTTTATGGTCATGGGAGACATCTGCACTCGCCGCTGTCCATTCTGCGATGTTGCCCACGGCAAGCCAAAACCCCTGGATGTGAATGAACCAGAAGAACTCGCCAGGGCCATCAAGGAAATGGGATTGAGTTACGTGGTCATTACCTCGGTAGATCGCGATGACTTGAAAGACAGCGGTGCCCAGCATTTCGCAGATTGCATTACTCAAACCCGCCTGCATAATCCAGGAATCAAGGTGGAAGTGTTGGTGCCTGATTTTCGTGGTCGCATGGAGATCGCTATCGACATTCTGCAACACACCCCACCCGATGTGTTTAACCACAATCTGGAAACGGTGCCGCGCCTGTATCGTCAGGCCAGGCCAGGAGCTGACTACCAGTGGTCCCTGGATTTGCTTAAAGCTTACAAAGCGAAACGAAATGAGGTTGTGACAAAATCAGGGCTGATGCTGGGACTTGGAGAGACGCTGGATGAGGTAAAGCAAGTGTTGTCTGATCTTCGCGCTCACGATGTCGATATGGTTACTCTTGGACAATACCTGCAGCCTAGTCGAGATCATTTGAAAGTAGAGCGTTTCGTCCATCCTGATGAGTTTGAAGACCTGAGGGTCTACGCAGAAAATCTCGGATTCAATCAAGTTGCCAGCGGTCCACTTGTCCGCTCGTCCTATCATGCCGACAAGCAAGCCCATGGAGAGACTGTTTCATGAGTCTAAGTTGAATGAAAATTGAACTTAGACAAATCATAATCAGTGTCATTGCTCTTCTAGTTGCAGTACTTACCGTTATCGGATTCGTCCGTAATCCGGCTGCCATCGGCGAACTTCCACTTATCGTTCGTGCACTAGTTTTAAACTTCGCGGTGCTGGCCGCATTGGTTGCAATATTTCCATTGAATCCAGTTTTTCATGGCCGACCCGGCGTTTATGGTCTTGTGGTTTGTTTGCCTGCTTTGATTCCGGGATTCGTCTACTTTCTACTTCTGCTGCCAAATCAAGCCAGTGACGGTATCGTAGCTGAACAACTGCGTAGTGATTTAATTACCGACGGATCCAGCAATGGTATCGTGGAAGTAGGCTTCGCTTATCCGATTTATACACCCACTGTCAGCCTGCGTAACAGCAGTCTATATACCAAACAGGTAAATCTCTATTTGCGCATGATTGATGCGAATGGGGAACCTGCTCTGTTTCGAAGCGTACGCAATCGTGTGCCTGGATCAAGCTTGAGTGTGGAAAGTACGGTACAGGGAATGTTGAGTCGTAATGATGGTTATCTATTTAACCCCGTGACCTTACCTCCCGGCATTGAAGTGAGTGGGAGGTTGGTATTTGTGATCAGTAATCTGGAAGATGGCACCAGCTTTATCGATGCCCTGGGATATGCCTACCAAGCGCAGTTTGAAATTCGTGATCCAAGCAACGGACAGCTGATTGAAGAATTCCCGTTGAATAGAATCTAGAGGCTGTTCTGCGTTGCACCCGAACTGAACCGCAGATTTCTCTTTAGACCAAGTGCGAGCACTGCAGAGGCAAGTGCATAGAACAGTGCGATTGTACTGTGTAGGTAGGGGAAGCCGAGGGCGAAAAAACCGCCTGCCAATACAGCCACCCGTAACAGTTCGGCGAAGAGTGCGCTGGCTCTGTTTTCCAACCAGAGGCCATGAACATACAAAGAAAGCGTCAGGTAGCCCACGGCCATTGCGGTGAGTGTGTATCCCAGGGTGGAAGCATTAAGCAATACGTAGAGACTCAATCCAACGGTCACGATGAACTGACCCAGTGTGTAACAGGATTCTGCAGGGGACACCACAGGATCAAATTTACTGTATAGGTCCTCGACACGGCGCCCCTGGCACTTGGTCTGCATACCTGCCGGCAACCACCCGGGTGGCTTGAACGGAAGTAGCAGCTTGTTAAGAAGGCCAGGTGCACTAAAACAGTCCTGCAATAACCTCCAATAAACATGGATGTTAGCCCACAAAGGGTTCCAGCTGTTTAGCGGTTTGCGTAAACCAAATGACACCGGTTCTGTGTCCAATTCTTCCTGAAAACTGCCAAAGAGTCTGTCCCATAGGATGAATACACCTCCGTAATTCTTGTCGACATAGATGCTGTTCCTGCCATGGTGGACGCGATGATTCGAAGGTGTGACAAATATCCATTCCAGCGCGCCAAGTTTAGGTACATGCTCGGTGTGTACCCAGAACTGATAGATTAAATTCAGGCTCACTACAGTGAATAATATTTCTGCCGGAAACCCCAAGGCGAAGAAAGGCAGGTAGAACAAAAAGCCGTAGAAGTCGATACTGGTCTGGCGAAGGGCGGTGCTAAGATTGAAGTCTTCACTCTGATGATGAGCCACATGAGAGCCCCAAAACAAAGCAACTTCATGACCCAGGCGGTGTTTCCAGTAGTACGCCAGATCGTAGAGTACGAAGCAGCTTATCCAGACCCATAAGGCGTCATCGGGAAGTTGCTGCAGCTGATAATGGCTAACTACAAATTCGTAGATACCTCCAGAAAAACCAAGAATGACCAAGGCCTGAAGTCTACTTAAACTGCCCATAGACAAGCTGTTTATGGTGTCGTTGATGCGATAGGTATTTCGACCTCGCAGGAAACCGTAAGCTAGCTCCATGAACATCAGTAGGAAGAAGAAAGGAATCGCGTAGAGAATTAAATCCATGGGTGCATTCTAATCCTCAGCTGAAGATTGGCCAATGCTGGTTGCCGACGCTTTGATCTCCTTACTGCCTAGTTGTTTGAATTCAGCTATAGCGAGCCCAGCGGCAACGCTGGTAAAAGGGTCGTGTTCCACCACTTTATCCGGAAACTGTCTTGCCAGAATTCGCTTTACGGCAGGGATGAGAGAGGACCCGCCGGTGCGGATGACCAGCTCAATCTGATCACTACGGAGTCGTGCCTTGCGCAAAACCTCAGCGATCACGATCTCAATCTGATCTAGCAAATCGCTGATTATTTCTTCAAACTGGGATCGGCTGACTTCCAGATCGATGTCTAACTCCGGTATATCTAGACGTGCTGTCTGTTCAGACGAGAGTCTCGCCTTCAAGTCTTTAATACACTGAAAGACCAGGTAGCTGTAGTTGCTCTTGATCAGATCGTATAGGCGGCGAAATTTGGTAGAAGCCTCGTCATCATACTCGATGCGTTGCATCAGTGGGCTGGTGTAGCGGTTCTGGTTGAGCATATAACTGATGGCCCAGTTCAGTAACAACTCTTCATAGTCTTCGAAAGGAAACAGGGTTTCTATTTCTCTGTCTTCACCTGTACGACGCCAGCGCTCACCCTTGCCAAGCAGAGGAAAGATCAATTCCCTAAACAGCAGCTGATCGATATGATCGCCACCCAGGCCAGTGCCGTGGGTTGCTACAACCTTGAAATCATTTGCCTCTCTTACCAGTACACAAAGGTCCAGGGTGCCACCGCCAAAATCTACCGCCAGTAGTACTTTTTCCCGCGCATCAGGGTGTTGATGCAGGTAACTGAGTGCAGCAGCAATGGGCTCCGGATAAAAACTCTGTCGAGTGAAGTCGGCGTGTCCGTAAGACTCCGAGAGCAACGTGAGTGCCATTTCATTGCGGCTGGGATCAGTGCCTTCGAAATTGACTGGATGACCGATACAGGCATGCTCATTGTCGTCATTGGCAAGTTGCATCGATCGCTGCAGGTCGATCAAGCTGTTACGAATTCTCAAGAGCAACGGGGTAATTAGTGCGACCAGTCTAAAGGGTCTGTCAAAAACCATGAGTCTCGGTGCGCTGCTGTTTCCGAGTAACCGTTTTATGCCGCGGAACAAACGACCTTTCTGGCCACCATCGACAAATGACTGACCATAGATCATTTCGGTTTGCGCCTCTTCTGGCAGTCCCCTATCTCCAATTTGCCCGGTGGTGGTTCTGCCTTCTCCTAAAACTTCTGCGCTCAACTCCACCGTGCGACCCATATTGCTTTCGATGTACTGGTCAATCGCTGCCTGGCCGGTATGCAATTTGAAGTCCCGGTCTATGTAAGTAGCCGAAGGCATTACAGTAGAGTGCTTTTCGAGCTGGACTAGGTGAATTTCCTGCCCGTCAAACAAGGCAGCGGCACTATTACTGGTACCGTAGTCGATACCTATGCCCAGTTTAGGGGCGAACTCTGATTGCTTTGTGGTCACTGCGTGGGGAGAACTAGGGTTTCGATTCGATTGGTTTGGACTATTTTGGACTAAATTGGACAACAGCTTTTAAGAGGCGAGAGCCTGAGCATTTAAACCGGCTCCGTCCAGTTGCAACGCGGCCGCTATTCTACACCAGCTTGAGCCGGCATATCAGCCCTTGCTTGGGGTGTTCTGTTGCAGTTTTTGGGAACTTCACCTATCCTCCCCCGGTCATATTGTCAGGCAAGAATTTTGAGTATTGGAGACCCTATGGGTTCTGAATTTTCTCGGCACACAGGTCGATTGGCGCAACTGGTCATCCTGTGCCTGGTTTGGATGGTTAGCTCTCAATCATTTGCGGGCACTATCGTTCGGGTGAGTACCTCGATTGGTGACTACTCCATAGAATTATTGGATGAAGTGGCACCGCTTACTGTGCAAAATTTTCTTGGCTATGTGAATCGAAATGACTATAACCAGACCTATTTGCACAGAGTTGTTGATGATTTTGTCGTGCAGGGTGGGGCCTATCGCTTCCAGGCATTCGAAGGACCTATTGATATCTTTGTAGGGCCGCCCGTTCCTAACGAGTTTAGTGCTTCCAATTTACGAGGCACCGTAGCAATGGCAAAAATCGATGAGCAGCCCGATAGTGCAACCAATCAATGGTTCGTGAATCTTACCGACAATATCAACTTGGACAGCACTAATGGTGGATTTACGGTGTTCGGTAATGTGTTGGGTGCAGGCATGACAATTCTGGAAGGAATTGATGACTTGCCTATAGCTAATCTAGGTTTCGGTAATCAGGGTTTGGGTTTGAAAGCGCCAAGTGCACCTTATATTACTCCAGAGTTTAATGACGGACGGGACTTCGTCTATATAAATGTTGAGGTTGTAGAGCGTTTCAGCGAAGCCCCCCATGTGTACGAGACAAATAGCGGTTTGATGATTACTACCGTGAGCGTGGATGGTGACAGCGAGCTCATCGGATTGAATTTCAACACTGTTGCTTCCGATCCAGAAGTGATCTTGCAAGCAAACGTGAATAGTATTATCCCAAAGCGGGATACCTTTGCTGGCATCGCTACTTACTCAACGGCCGATAATCGACTCAGAATTCCAAGTCTCGAAGTTAATCAGAACGGCAGTGTGCAATTGCTTAGCAATGTAGTCTTTGTGTTGAGTGATCCTGTTCTCTCGCACTTCACTCTAGAATCCTACGATCAATAGCAAGTTTACCGGTATTTCTCCTTGCGTTACTCTTGCTGACGCAGCTTGTATGCTATGCGATATGTCCAGGCATGGATGCGCAGCTAAAGAAGAATAAATACCAAGAATAAGTAAAAGTAGAAAACAGGAAGACAGTCGATATGGCATCTGCTCGAGGTGAATTTAGCTCCAGATTTGGTTTCCTGATGGCGGCATCAGGGTCTGCTGTTGGTCTGGGCAATATCTGGGGATTTCCGACCAACGCGGCCTCGAACGGTGGTGCGGCTTTTCTTTTTACCTACCTGATCCTCGCCTTCGCTTTGGCCTATCCTGCCCTGATGGCCGAGCTGATTATAGGCAGGCATGCTCGTGCCAATGCAGTGACCGCTCTGCGTTCGATCTCACCTGGGCAGAGATCCAGGATACTGGCCACGACCGTTGGTTTTGTCGGCATTCTTACTGTCAGCTTTATCTTGAGTTTTTATGCAATTATAAGCGGTTGGATGATTGCATTCTTTTTCGATCCCATTGCGCGCCTATTGGGCTTGGATGGGCTCGCCCAGTGGCTGACTGAAGATGCAGTTCTGCGCAATAGCCTGTTTGTTGTGCTCTTCATGGTGTTCACTATATTCATCATCAGCGCCGGCGTGAAGGATGGAATCGAAAAATGGGCATCGAGGCTGATGCCTTCGCTAATAGTGATTTTGTTGCTGCTCATTTTGTATGTAATAACTCTGCCTGGGGCAGGGGATGGTTTGCGCGCGTATTTAGTACCTGATTTCAGCCGTATTGCCGACCCGGCATTGCTGGTAGATGCGATGGGCCAGGCATTCTTCTCTCTCTCCCTCGGCGTTGGCACCATGCTGGTTTACGGTTCCTATATCAGCAAAAAGGAGAACCTGCCTACCATAGGAAGCCTGGTAGCATTTCTTGACGTAGGCATTGCCGTTTTAGCCGGAATGCTCATTCTTCCGGCAATGTATGTGGCACTGAACAATGGCGTCCAGATATTCGACGATGCTGGTGGATTGATTGCGGGGCCGGGTTTAATCGTATCTGTACTACCGGCGCTGTTTAATACCATGGGAGCGATTGGTGTTTTCGTTGCCTTTGCTTTTTTCGCCTTGATGACTATTGCTTCTCTAACATCTTCGATTTCAATGCTGGAAGTTCCAGTGGCCTATGGTGTCGAGCATCATGGATTGGAGAGACGTAAAGCAGCGATTACCATAGGTTCGATCGTGACTCTGGTGTCGCTGGTCATAGTTTTTAACTTTGATCCCTTGTTCGATCTAGTGGTCACTTATACCACTGAGGTTAGTCAGCCCCTGCTGGGTTTTTCTTTCTGCATCTTCGTAGCGTGGATTTGGAAACGTAACGATATTCTGGAAGAGATTAAGCAGGGCTGTCCCGAAGTTGAGTCCGGCCTGTTTTGGAAGATATGGCCTTTCTATGTGAAATTTATCTGCCCGGTAGCCATCCTGGTCGTTTACTTTCAATAACTAGCTGCCAGCGATGACATCTATAAAACGTTCGATCTCTGCTTCATTGTTGTAGTAGTGAACAGACGCGCGGTTTACGTCCATGCCAATGCTTATGGCGATATCTAAACGGGCATTTCTTTGGCTGGAAACGGAGGTGTTGATCTTGTTTTCCTGCAACCGTTTTTGCAGGGCAACAGCGTTTTCATCTGCTTTGTTGAAAGTCACTATACCGGACAGAGCGTCGGATCGTTCATGCACGGTTATCCTGTCCGTGTTGGACAATTTACTGTTGAGTAGCTTGGCTAAGTGACTTACACGTTCAGCGATATTGTCGAGGCCAAGTCCCAGTGCGTAATCGACGGCCTTTGTTAAACCAATTACATTCGCCGTATTCCTTTCCCAGTTTTCAAATCGAGTCGCATCCGGCTGTAACGCGTACTCGTCAGCACTGTTCCAGCTTGCGGCATGAAGATCGATCACGGCAGGGCGCAGCTGATTCATAATCTCACTCCGCGCGTACAGGAATCCTGTACCTCTGGGGCCGCGCAGATATTTGCGGCCCGTACCACTGAGAAAATCACATTGCAGCTTTTTGACATCCAGGTCGATCTGCCCCACGGACTGACAGGCGTCCAACAAATAGTAGAGTCCGTGTTCTTTGGCAATCTGACCAACTTCGAGCGCAGGCTGGATATCGCCGCGCTGACTGGCAACATGGGTGAGGGTGATTAGCCTGGTGCGGCCTGAAATGGCCTGCCGCAGGGCGTCTAGATCGATCAGACCTTGTGAGTCAGAAGGTATTACGCTTACTTCCAATTGCAACCTTTTGGCCAGGTGAATGAGGTCAAGATAATTACTGGCGTACTCCATATCGCCAGTAATCACCTGGTCGCCAGGCCGCAGATCGATGGCATGAAACGCAGCGTGCCAGGCTCTGGTGGCGTTTTCCTGGTAGGCTATTTCTTCGGCTTCACAATTGAGAAGTTCGGCGAATGCTGAATAAAAACGAGACAGTTGCCTCGCTTCAGCGGCTGCTGCTTCATAACCTCCGATTTCCTGTTCCAACTTCAAGTGACGGATTACTGCATCAGTCACGCAAACAGGACTTAGCGCACAGCCGGCGTTGTTGAAGTGCACTAGATTTTCACAAGCCGGGCTGTCCTGGCGCACGGCAGATAGGTCGATCATGGGTGAAGGTTATGCTAACGGGTGGGCGGATGATATTAGCAAAGCTTTGTGCTACGGTGCCAGCAAGCTCTATCCCTGGTACCTTCGACATTAGATAGAGACGAGAATAAGAATCGCCTCCGTCCAACTGAGAGGAACCAGCCATGTCAAATTCACCCGAGCAAACTTTCAAATCGTTTCATCCCGGACGAGGCCTCGAACTTGCAGAGCTGCAAAAAGCAACTCAGGCACGGCGAGTTCTGCTGAGGCAATTGGGCATGCTGGGCCTGGGTGTGGCGCTAAGCCCTGTGGTCAGTCGGCAGGCTGCCGCTCAGAGTAGTGCCCAAAGTAGTCCCAATAGTATCGCCGAGTCTGTGCAGGCACTGGTGTTTGATGTATTCGGCACAGTAGTTGACTGGCGCGCTTCCATAATTCGGGAAGGGCAATTACTGGCTGCAAAGAAAGGCTACAATGTGGACTGGGCCGAGTTCGCAGACCGCTGGCGTGCTGGTTATGGTCCTGCTATGAATCGCGTGCGCACAGGTGAGTTGCCCTGGACTAAAATCGACGATTTACACCGCATGATTCTCGATGACCTGGTCGTTGAGTTTTCTCTCACGGGCCTGTCAGAAGCAGAACTCGATCATTTCAATAAAGCCTGGCATCGACTAAGCCCCTGGCCAGACAGTGTGGCTGGCTTGAATCGGCTCAAAACCAAGTATGTTATTGCGACACTTTCGAATGGCAACGTGTCGCTACTCACCAATATGGCCAAGAACGGCGGCTTACCCTGGGATGCTGTGTTATCAGCGGAGTTGTCCGGTCACTACAAGCCTGATCCAGAGGCCTATCTGAAAGCAGTTGATCTGCTCAGCCTGGAGCCGGATCAGGTGATGATGGTAGCGGCTCATCCTGGCGACCTGCGTGCAGCGGCTAGGGTAGGTTTGAAAACAGCTTATGTGATTCGTCCGCTTGAGCGAGGACCGGGTCGCCCCGTTAATAGAAACCCTGATGGTGAGTTTGATTACACGGCAAACGATTTTGTCGATCTGGCGAGGCAACTGGGCGCCTGATCATGGCGGTTGTGGAGCTGGACAAGGCAGAGAAGGAGGCTGCGGTAGCTAAACTGCAAGCTTACTTCAAAGACGAGTTGGACACTGAGCTTGGCTCCTTCGATGCGCAGTTTCTGTTGGATTTTCTGTCCGAACAGGTGGCTTATCAGTTCTACAACAAAGGGCTGGCTGATGCGCTGCAAGCTGTTAGCCATAAAATGGAAGAGGTAGGTGAGCTGATTTACGATCTGGAAAAGGCACCCCCAGACAGTTAACGCACGCGCCTTGGATCAGGTCATTTGCTCTCGCAGTGGCAAGCGAATAAAAAACTCACTTCCCGACCCTTTAGCTGATTCGAAACTGATCTCACCACCGAGTTTCTCTATCATCCTTTTTACGATGACCAATCCCAGACCAGTGCCCTGCGGGTCTTTTTCAGAGCCGGGATCTTCTTTGGCAAATTCCTGAAACATCCGCGCTTGAAACTCTTCACTCATTCCACGGCCGGTGTCACGAATAAAGATTTCGATACCCAGTCGGCGTTTGAAATAGACAGCCTTGTAGCCAAGGACGATGCTGCCACTGTCCGTGTATTTGATTGCATTGGTTAGCAAGTTCACCAGCGCATGTTGCAGGCGGGATTTATCGGTTTGCACGAGGAGATTGGCGGAAGCAAAGTCTGTATTCAACTCCAGGGTCTTTTCCATTGCTGACGGTAACATCATGTCCTTCACTTCATTAAGGAAATGAGACATTTCAACCAGCTCGAAAGATGGCTCAAAGCTGTCTGATTCCAGTTCAGCCATTTCTAGCAAGTCATTAATCAGATTATGCAGGTGATCGCTTTGTTTAATGACAGTTCCCATATGCTGCCGGGTTCCTTCGTCTAATTTGCTGGATTGTGTTGCCAGCAGTCTTTTTGAATTGGCGAGGATCAAATGCACAGGTGTCAGGAATTCCCGCGAGACGTTGCGCAAGAAGTCGCCTTTCGCCTTCGATTCCAGGCGCGCTTCGACGAATTCTTCGTTCTTGGACCTTACGAATTCGGAAAGTGAAAACAGCACCATGAGTGCGGCGAGAATGACTAGCGCTTCGCCAAAAATAGAGGAGATGGCGCTGCGTTCAACAAATTCCAGTTTGTAGATTAACCACGACAAGTAAGCGAGAACGATTAGCAGCCAGGAACAGACAAGGTAGATGGCTGAGCGAGACCCTTGTATGGCAGCGAAGATTGTCATGATAAATACAGACAATGCAACGAGCAGCGCGATCGACATCAGTGTTTGAATATTGCCAATAGAAATCAGTTCGAAAGGAATGAAAATAAAGTAGAAGGCTGATGGAATCATCGCCAGGGCAATAAAGCGTAGAACTATCACTGCCTGGTCACGATAGTGATGGACAAGATTAAGCGATTCTCCGATCAGGCAAAAACTAGCGATGATGGCAGTCGCCGACACATAAGACATGCGATTGTTCATCTCAGCCAGAGTGCCCCAAAACCAAACTCTCCCCATCCCGGTCTGAGCCAGGAAGAAAACCAGTGTGCTGCCAAAGAAGAGGGTGAAACCGATAAATTGCTTTTCCCGCATGACAAAGAAAAGCGTCGCACAAAGTAAAAAACACAATATGAAAAACGTGAAGAATCCTCCGAAAAAAGCCAGTAAAGTTTGGCTTTCTTCAGCCAGCAAGGCTGCACTGGTTAATACTAATGGTACTTCTATGCCTACTTGTGAATGCACTCGAAAATAGATGCGCGTCTGACTGCCGATATCGGCCATATCGAAGGGCAGCAGAGGCACCCTATAAGCTTGGGTGATGTCGTTATAGGATACGGTGTCACCCACTGCTTCCTGCCAGACGATTTGCTCGTCATGGGCGATATAGAATTCGATGAGATCCAGGGTAGGTGATTCCAGTACCAGCAGCAGACTTTCCCGGGCCAACTCTTCGCTGGTGAGTATCAGGTTAAACCAATAGCTGGAGGCACTTATTCCGAGTGTGGGAATAGCCTGGGTGGAGCGTTGCCAGGGAATGTCTCCCTGGATGATTTCGTTTATGGACAGAGAACCAGCTGGATCTTCGTAGTAGTCCAAATACTGCCCCAGATTGACCGGTAACTGATTGCGGGACACATTCAGTTCGGCGGCCAGGACGAAGGTGGGGAGCAGCACGCTCGCAACCAGGAAGGCTAGCGAGCGCCGCAGAGCAGGCATAAGCGAGGGGTACAAGCGGTTGGTATCCATGAATTCCTTTCGCTGCATTATAAGTCAAAGATCTGGGATTCTCCTGATAGCAAGGGCAGTTTCGGGCAAATTTCGCGTGATGTTGACTAAACCCGCCAAGCATGTGACATTCAGCTCCCTCCTTCTGGATTGGGATTATTGGCATGAAAAAAAATTCTCTTTTAATTAGCGTCTGTCTGCTTCTCTTTTCCTGTTCTGAAAATAACGATTCGACTCCACCTGTTAGTGAGACTGTGACTGACGCGATGGCTACCAGCGACGCAAACCCCGAAATTGCAGTTAATCCCTTCTTTGAAGAAAGTCCTTTCGAGTTGGCCTATCCTCCATTCGATGCAATAGATGAGAGCCACTACATGCCAGCTTTTCAGCGCGGTATGCAAGAGCAGACTGCTGAGATCGATGCGATTACTTCCGATACCGATGCGCCTACATTCGAAAATACCATCATCGAATTAGAGCGTTCTGGACATTTGCTGGATCGCGTCTCCAGAGTGTTTTTTAGCATGTCCAGTGCCCACACCAATGACGACATCCAGGCGCTGCAACAGGAGCTGGCACCTCAGCTCTCTGCTCATCAGGATTCCATCCTGCTAAACAGAGACTTGTTCACAAGAGTCAGCGGTTTGTACGAGCAACGGGATTCGTTGGTCCTTGATGAGGAAGCCTATCGACTTCTGGAGCACTACTACATCGATTTCGTGAGGGCCGGGGCCGCCTTGGATTCGGAACAGCAGGAGCGAATGAAGGAGATCAATGCAGAAATCGCTGGCCTGCAGACGGATTTCAGCCAGAATGTACTGAGTGAAGTGAATGACCTGGCAATCGTTGTCGATACCCGCGAAGAACTCACCGGGTTGGACGACGCTGCAATCGAGGCTGCAGCAGGTGAGGCTGAGGAAAGAGGATTAAGTGGTAAATTTGTCATTCCTCTACTTAACACCAGTGGTCAACCATCACTGTCTAGCTTACAGAATCGCGATCTACGCGAGCGCATACACAAAACTTCCCTGTCTCGCGGCAGCAGAGGCGGAGACTATGACAATCGGTCCGAGCTTACAGATATCCTGCGTTTACGGGCTGAACGCGCGCAGTTATTGGGATATGACAATCATGCTCATTACATCCTGGAAAATCAGACGGCACAGACCGTTGCTGCCGTGAATGGCAGACTGGCCGAATTGGCTGCACCGGCCGCAGAGAATGCCCGCCGAGAAGCTAACGATTTACAGCAAATGATTTACGATTCAGAAGAGGATTTTGTCCTCGCCTCCTGGGATTGGGATTTCTATACTGAAAAACTACGCGCAGCTCGCTTCGATTTCGATGCCAATCAGCTGAGGCCTTATTTCGAGTTAGACAATGTCTTGCAGCGTGGAGTCTTCTTCTCGGCAAACAGGCTGTTTGGAATTAGTTTCGAAGAACGCACCGATCTCCCGGTATATCAGGAGGACGTCAGGGTTTTTGAAGTTTTCGATGCTAACGGCGAAACCCTGGCTCTGTTCATAGCTGATTTCTATGCACGACCCAGTAAACGAGGTGGTGCCTGGATGAATTCTTATGTTTCCCAGAGTCACCTGACTGGCTCATTATCGGTCGTGGGAAATCATCTCAATATCACCAAACCGCCCGAAGGGGAGCCGACCTTGCTCACCTTTGACGAAGTGATTACCACATTTCACGAATTCGGTCATGCATTGCATGGCATGTTTTCGGATGTGCAGTATCCATACTTCTCCGGCACCAGCGTGCCTCGAGATTTTGTTGAGTTTCCCAGCCAGGTTAATGAAATGTGGGCGACCTGGCCCGAAGTGCTGGAGAACTATGCTATTCACTACGAAACCGGCGAGCCAATGCCAACCGAACTCCTGGATAAAGTGCTGTCAACGCAGACGTTTAATCAGGGATTTGCCACTACTGAGTATCTTGCGGCTTCGATAGTTGACCAGGCCCTGCATCAGTTGTCGCCCGAGGAAATTCCTCCAGCCGACGACATTATGGAACTGGAAGCCACTGCACTCGCCGCGGCCGGAATCGCTATGAATGAAGTGCCGCCTCGCTACCGGGCCACTTATTTCTCTCACATTATGGGGGGATACTCCGCTGGCTACTACTCTTACATCTGGAGCGAAGTACTGGATGCGGATACCGTGGAGTGGTTTGAAGAAAACGGCGGACTGCTGAGAGAAAATGGCGATCACTTCCGTGCGGCTCTACTAAGCCGTGGTGGCAGTTTAGACGCGATGACTATGTATCGGGGGTTCAGGGGGCGGGACGCAGAAATTACTCCGCTGCTGGTGCGCCGAGGTCTAAACTAAGTCTTTGCTTCAAGAGGCGAGTGCTGGCGCTTTGCCAGCAATTCGCGCAAGCAGTATACCCAGTTCATCCCAGGGATTGGCCAGTGACATGCCCTTGATGGCATGGTCTATTTGCTTGGCCTGGTCGAGCAAGTTCCAGATGTCTGTAATAGTGAGGCGATTCAAGGCGCTGCCAACTGCTTGTTTGCGGTTAAACCAGACCCGTGAAGACTGCAATATTGCATTCACTCCTTGCCCTGATTGGCGCTTTTCAATCATGAGCAGCAAGCTTCTAAGTTCTCTGGTGATGCTGCCAAGAATCACCAGAGGAAACGTGTCTTCCGCTTTTAGTCCCGCCAGAATTTTCTGAGTGTGCGCTACGTCTCCTAGCAGTGCCGCATCCACCAATTGAAAGGCATTGTAGCGGGAGCTGTCCGCAACAGTTTGCATGACGGTTTTGCTGTCCAGGCGTACAGGGCCTGATCCATCTGAGTTTGCGAGCAACTTCAGCTTCTCGATTTCCTGCATTGCTGCCAGGAGATTGCCTTCGATCTTGTCCAGTAATAGCTGCAAAGCGTCGGGATCGGCCTGAATCCCGGCACCTAAGAGTCGCTGCTCTAACCAGGCCGGAAGGCCATCCCGGTTCACCGGCCAGATTTGTACAAATGCACCGCCGGCTTCAATTGCCTTGAACCACTTCGTGTTTAAGGTCCCGGATTCCAGGCGCGGGCTACTGATTAGTATCACCACATCAGATGAGGATTCGGCAATCGCTGTCTGCAGCGTATTCTTGCCACTCTCGTCAAGTTTGCTGCTGGATAAACGTATGTCGACTATCTTGCGTTCAGCGAATAGAGAGAGATTATTGAAGGCCGCGCTTACATGCTCCCAATTGAAGCCACGGTCAACACTGAACACTTCCCGCTCCATGAACCCCTGATCACGGAGGTGGCCACGAATCATGTCAGCAGATTCCTGCATCAATAGCGGTTCGTCACCGGACAGCCAATACAGCGGCAGGGTTGCTTGCTGTAGCTGACGTCTTAGTTGTTCTGGCTTTAGTCGCATTATTGGCTACTGCCGGCTTCCAGGCGGCGCAGTAGTTGATTTACCAGGTCGCGGCGCATCTCGGCGGTGATTATCGCCACTTCGTCCTGGTTGCCAGCGATGTTTGCGATGTCTTCGAAATAAGTTCGCTCAACCATCAGGGTTTCCGGAGCGAGTAAGATCTCTTCGTCTTGCACCATCGCCACATCAACCGATAGCCGGATCTCATACTGGGCCGCCCGAGCCCGGGGATTAATGGAAACAGGTCGGCTAATGGATCGTTCATTGCGCACAGTAAGTATAGGCGCGTTTTCATCTGCAGATTGCAAAGAAACGTTGGCAACGTCCAGGGAACGTCGAAGGAGTCTGGCTAACTCGCTATTCGGCTGATCAACGTCCAGTGCTAAAGCATCGTATTGAGCGGTGATTGTCTCTGTGCCACGCAAAGCGAAGCCACAGGCAGCAAGAGGCAGCACTACCATCACAGGTAGCAGTATGCGGATAAGACTGGATTGAAAATGTGAAAAAGCGGCAGTCATGTAACTCCCAATTTCGCAGGGAGCCTTAGTTTACTACGATATTCACAAGTCGGCCTGGCACCACTATCACTTTTCGGACGGTCCCCTCTGCAGCAAATCGCTGCACCGCGTCGTCGGCCAATGCCATTGCTTCCAGCTCTGATTGCTGAATGTCTTTCGGCACTTCCAGTTTGCTACGCAATTTGCCGTTCACTTGTAAAACGATGAGTGCTGTGTCTTCCTGTAATGCAGACTTATCAACTGCTGGCCAACTGGCATTTATAACCGCTTCGTCGTGTCCCAGATGCTGCCATGCAGCATGGCAAAAATGAGGTACCACAGGAGCCAGCATCAGCACACTGTATTCCAGGGCTTCCTGAATAACTTGCTGATCGGTTTCGCTTGCAGCGGATTCGGCGAATTTCGTTACCGCATTTAACAGTTCCATGACGGCCGCAATGGCAGTATTAAACATTTTGCGCCGTTCGTAGTCATCAGCTACTTTTTGCAGTGTTTGATGAGTCTTTAAGCGCAGTTTTTTCTGTTCATCATTCAGCGTCGAGGAATCAAAATCTGAGCAGGGTACTGGTTGATGACTGTTGATGGTTTTCCACAGCCGCTTGAGGAATCGAAAGCTTCCCTCAACGCCGCTATCAGTCCAGTCCAGCGATTGATCTGGAGCTGAGGCAAACAAGGTGAACATACGGACGGTATCCGCTCCGTAAGTGTCAATGAATGACATGGGATCAATAGTATTACCCTTTGATTTCGACATCTTGGCGCCGTCTTTCAGCACCATGCCCTGGGTTAACAAGTTGGTAAAGGGCTCGTCGCTGTCTACCAGTCCTTCATCACGCATTAATTTGTGGTAGAAGCGGGCGTAAAGCAAATGCAGAATAGCGTGCTCGATACCACCGATATACTGATCCACAGGCAACCAATAATTCGCTCGCTCGTCTAACATTGCTTTATCCTGATCACGAGAGGTATAACGTGCGTAGTACCAGGAGGACTCCATAAACGTATCGAAGGTATCAGTTTCCCGCTTCGCGTCGCTCCCGCATATAGGGCACTTCACATCGGTAAACTCTTTCATGCGCGGCAGGGGAGAGCCACTTTCATCGATAGCGACATCTTCCGGGAGCAGCACCGGTAAATCACTTTCTGGTACCGGCACCGAGCCGCAATGGTCGCAGTTGATCATGGGAATTGGTGCACCCCAATAACGCTGTCGGGAGACACCCCAATCTCGAAGTCGGTAGTTAACCCTGCGTTCTCCCTTACCCTGTTCTCCGAGAAAATCCGCTATGGCATTGAATGCTTCTTCATACTGCAGGCCATCGAACTGGCCTGAATTGACCAGGCGGCCTTTTTCCACAAAGGCAGCCTTTTCCAGGTCGCATTCATGGTCCGGGGAAATGGGCTCTATTACCTGCTTGATGTCGATTCCGTATTTACTTGCAAATTCCCAATCCCTCTGGTCGTGTCCGGGAACTGCCATTACGGCGCCAGAACCGTAACTCATGAGTACAAAATTTGCCGTGTAGATCGGCACCTGCTCTTGAGTGATGGGATGAATCGCCTTCAAGCCGGTGTCCATACCGAGTTTTTCCATGGTGGCCATGTCTGCTTCAGCCACCTTCATCTTGTTCTGTTCTTCGATAAACGCAGCAAGTTCTGGATTGTCAATCGCCGCTTTCTCAGCCAGCGGATGTTGGGCAGCTACTGCGACATAAGTAACTCCTAACAACGTGTCTGGCCTGGTGGTGTAAACAGACAAGGTCCGTAACTCAGGATCGTCCTCGTCGGCAACAGTGAAATCCAGATTGACTCCTTCGGATCGGCCAATCCAGTTTGTCTGCATGGTCCGCACTTTCTCCGGCCAACCATCCATTTCTAAGAGTTCGTCAAGCAACTCCTGCGCGTAGGCCGTGATCTTGAAAAACCACTGAGGAATGCTGCGACGCTCAACAGGAGCCCCGGAACGCCATCCTTTTCCGTCTACCACTTGCTCGTTGGCTAGCACGGTTTGGTCGACCGGATCCCAGTTAACTTCGGCCTCCTTTTTGTACACCAGGCCTTTCTCGAACAGGCGCAGGAAGAACCATTGTTCCCAGCGATAGTAATCCTGGTGGCAGGTCGCTAATTCGCGGGTCCAGTCATAGGCATAACCCAGTCTCTGCAATTGCTCACGCATATAGTCGATATTGCCGTAAGTCCATTTTGCGGGTGGCACTTTGTTTTGCATGGCAGCATTCTCAGCCGGCAAGCCAAACGCGTCCCAGCCCATTGGCTGCAGTACATTCTTGCCCAACATGCGGTGATAACGTGAGATTGCGTCACCGATACTGTAGTTCCGCACATGACCCATGTGCAGATGGCCACTAGGATAGGGCAGCATCGACAGGCAATAGAATTTCTCCCTGTCAGGATCTTCGGTAGCTCTAAAGCTGTCGTGCTCGGCCCAGTATTGCTGTGCCTGCGCTTCGACCGCCTGAGGGTTGTATTGATCTTGGCTGTCTTCCTGCATGGTGTTCCCTGTGCTCCTGCTGCTTAAGGCCTGCCCGCGGCTCCCTGCTGAAAAATGCGCAATCATACCGCAGTCGAGGCTATGACTTCACGTGCCCTAAGAGTACCGGGGGCTCTTTCTCGATCAGGATTATGAGTTGAAATTTAAGCCTGGGCTTCTGGTGCTGAACTTACTTTCAATAATTTGATCTGCCGACTATCAGCATTGAGTACGGTGATGAGAAACGGACCGATCTCCACGCTCTCACTGCGTTCCGGAATGTGCCCAAATTGCTGTAACACAAGACCGCCGATGGTGGTGAACTCCTGGTCGCTGAACTCAGTATCGAAGTACTCATTAAACTCGCCGACAGGAGTCAATGCTTTGACGATATAATTATCTTCATCAAACTTCTTGATGTAACTATCGTCATCAACGTCGAATTCGTCTTCAATTTCGCCAACGATTTGTTCCAGTACATCTTCGATTGTCACAACTCCGCAGACACTGCCATATTCATCAATGACGATAGCCATGTGTTGGCGAGTTTCCCTGAATTCTTTGAGCAGCACATTCAGTGTCTTGCTCTCCGGCACAAAGGTGGCGGGTCGCACAATATCTTTAATCTCAAATTTCTCCTGATTTTCACTTTGTAGAAGCGGGAGCAAATCTTTTGCAAGCAGGATACCCATAACGTTGTCTACATTTTCTCCGACCACTGGGAACCGGGAATGGGAAGCTTTGGAAACTGCGTCCAGGATTTCATTGAGGGTGAGATCTGCGGCCACAGTTACTACCTGCGAGCGAGGAATCATAATGTCCCTTACCTGCATGCTGGAAACTTGTAGTGCACCTTCAATGATGCCAAGGGCGTCGGCGTCTAGGACCTGATCCTGTTCTGCGTTGCGTAGAAGCTCTAACAGGCTCTTGGTGTCGGTGGGTTCGTCAGAAAATACTTGAGCAATTTTATCGATCCAGGACTTGGGTCTTGGATCGATGCTAGATTGGTCGTCGGTCATGACCTGGCTTCTTTCGGCCTCCCAAAAAAGACTGTGAATTTACCCTATCAAATAAGGGTTGGAGATACCAAGTTTTTTCAGTACCTCGATCTCGATGTTTTCCATGGTCGTTGCTGCTGCTTCTTCTCCATGTTCATATCCCAGCAGGTGCAGCAGGCCGTGGACCAGGATATGTGTCCAATGAGACTGGAGTGACTTATTTTGTTCCGCTGCCTCGCGTTCCAGCACTTCAGGGCAAATCGCCAGGTCTCCCAATGGCCGAAGCCCGATATCAGTCACAATACTCTGAGGAAAATCGGCGGCAAAAGAAAGCACGTTGGTGGCGCCCGCCTTGCCTCGATAGTGTGAGTTTAATTCTGCCGATTCTTCGCTGGTTATAAATTTTAAACTAATGCTGCAGTCTTCCTCGCGGCATAGATATTCCAGCGTGGCTTGCAAGCTTCTTAGACAATTTGATTCGTCAGGGACCCAGTGGCTTGCGCAATGGTTGTCTATCTCAACCGTCACTGTCATTGCGCTGGGAAGATTCTTGACTCGTTAGAGTGGTGACTGACTGCCGGTCATATTCATCGTAGGCCTCTACGATGCGTTGCACCAGGCGATGACGCACTACATCTTTGGCATTAAAGTAGGTAAAGCCGATGCCATCGATATCCTTTAAAACTTTGCTAACGTGAACCAGGCCGGAGCGTGTACCTTTTGGTAAGTCAATTTGAGTAATGTCTCCGGTTATTACCGCAGTAGAACCGAAGCCGATTCGGGTAAGAAACATCTTCATCTGGGCCGTAGTCGTGTTTTGGCTTTCATCCAGAATAATAAATGCATTGTTCAAAGTGCGTCCGCGCATATAGGCAAGAGGGGCTACTTCTATGACGTTTTTTTCAATCAAACGACCGACGCGCTCGAATCCCAGCATCTCATACAGAGCATCATAGAGAGGTCGCAGGTAGGGATCTATTTTCTGTGTCAGATCCCCGGGTAGGAACCCGAGCTTTTCGCCAGCTTCAACGGCAGGTCGTACCAGCAATAAGCGCTGAACTTGCTCGCGTACCAGAGCCTCCACAGCGCAGGCAACTGCTAAATATGTTTTGCCTGTGCCAGCGGGTCCCACGCCGAAATTGATGTCATTGTGGTGAATGCTTGTCACGTACTGACGCTGATGTTTGCTTCTTGGTTTTACGCTGCACTTCGGGGTCTTGATCAGATTGTCGTGAGTTGGGGTATCACTATTCTCGGATTCTAGTTGAAACTCCTGTAGAGCCAGGTGTATCTGCTTGGGGCTAAGTAATTGGCCTTTATCGGTAGCATGATAGAGAGCTTCCAATAGCTGACTACTGTTGCTCACGGCAGTTTCAGTGCCAGAAATTTTAAAAACATTGCCCCGTTGTTGGATTCTGACGTCGAGGCCAGATTCAATTTGTTGGATATGTTCGTTCAGCCTGCCGCAGAGACTGGCAAGCCTTTGAGCATTGTCTGGAAGCAGGGTCAGCTGCTGTGAGTGATCTGTCATTACTAAAGTTGTCCCAACAGGGAGTTTGGCAGCGCTTCAGTGATCTTTATCGGAGTGAACTGCCCAATCAGTGAATGGTCATCACAACGGAAATTAACCACTCGATTATTTTCAGTGCGACCTTGCAGTGCCCCTGGGTCTTTGCGCGATACTCCAGTGACCAGGATGTTTTCTGTCTTCCCAATCATGGTTTGACTAATGGCAGCGGCCTGCTGTGAGATTTGTGATTGTAGAGTTGCCAGCCTGTGCTTTTTTTCCTGTTCCGGGGTATCGTCCCTGAGATCCGCTGCCGGAGTGCCAGGTCTGGCGCTGTAAATGAAGCTGAAGGAGGTATCGAACCCAATGTCGATAATCAGCTTCATGGTGTCTTCAAAGTCAGCATTGGTTTCTCCCGGAAACCCAATAATGAAATCTGAGGACAAACTGATACCCGGGCGAGCTGCCTGGATTTTGCGGATCAGAGATTTGTACTCCAGCGCTGTATGTCCGCGCTTCATGGCAGCAAGTATCCGATCAGATCCGCTCTGTACCGGCAGGTGTAAATGTGAAACCAACTCCGGGACCTTGGCGTAGGCAGTTACCAGATTCTGATTGAACTCGACAGGATGGGAGGTAGTGAAACGAATTCGATCAATACCATCGATGCTGGCGATGTAGTTTATCAGCAGCGCCAGGTCGGTGAGCTCTCCCTGATGACTCATGCCTCGATAGGCGTTCACATTCTGACCCAGCAGATTTATCTCTCTTACCCCCTGTTCCGCCAGGTGCACTGCTTCTGCTAATACATCATCAAGTGGTCGGCTCACTTCTTCACCACGAGTGTAGGGCACAACGCAGAAGCTGCAGTACTTGCTGCAGCCTTCCATGACTGTAAGGAAGGCCTGGCAGGAATCCACTTCTGGTTCAGGCAAGCGATCAAATTTCTCGATTTCGGGAAAGCTGATATCAACTACCGGTCGCGATCCATTAGCGCTATTCAGCATCTCAGGGAGTTTGTGTAAAGTCTGTGGACCGAACACGACATCAACGAAGGGAGCACGCTTGCCTATGGCTTCGCCTTCCTGGCTGGCCACGCAACCGCCAACCGCTATCTTCAAATTCGGATTGCTGTCTTTCAGTGCTCGCCAGCGGCCCAGTTGATGGAAAACCTTTTCCTGCGCTTTTTCACGAATAGAGCAGGTATTGAGCAGCAGAATGTCGGCTTGTTCAGGTGAATCCACCAGCACTGCCTGCTCGGACTCGCGCAGCAAATCGAGCATGCGGGACGAGTCGTACTCATTCATCTGGCAGCCGTGGGTCTTGATGTAAACACGGCGAACCCCAGACTCGCTTTGCGCGTCGCCTGTATCTATATCCTGTGAAGTCGCTGCCTCAGTCATTAGAATGAAACTAATCTTAAACCTAAGAGATTGAAACGATTGAATTATTTCCCAGAAGGAAAAGGCTGCGAATTATAGCAGTATCAGGCAGAGAGACCATATGCCTGGATCATTATTCAAAAGTACCAGCCATTTCGTCTATACCCCCGGCTGTGCATGGCTGCTTGAATTTCATCGCATTAACCAAATATTAAAGGTACGCTAGCGCTTGGTCGCCGCTGTCAATCTGATATTTACTCTAAGAGTTTGATTTTCATGACAAATCCATCTGAAATCTACAAAATAACCTTCCTCAACAAGGGCAAGGTCTATGAGGTTTTCGTTAAACAGGTCTATCAGAGTGATCTCTATGGTTTCATCGAGATAGAAGAATTTGTGTTCAACGAGCGGTCCCAAATGGTGGTGGATCCCAGTGAAGAAAAGCTCAAGAACGAGTTTTCAGGCGTAAGGCGTAGTTTTATCCCCATGCAGGCGATTATTCGTATCGATGAGGTAGAGAAATCCGGCGTCGCTAAAATATCCAATGGTGACAACATTACGCCATTTCCCGTATCACTGGTTGGCGCAGGAAATGCTGACAGCCAGGATTCATAATCCCGTATCAATAGTTCCTATCCGATCGACTTACAGATGATGGGATTTTGAATCAGTCGGCACACCCTTATTCTTCCCTGACGCCGGATTCGGTTCTCGCTGCTGTTGAAGCCATGGGCTATACGCCCGATGCCCGCATCTATCCTCTGAATAGCTATGAAAACAGGGTCTATCAGGTAGGTCTTGAGGATGGTCCCTCAATCGTCGTCAAATTCTATCGTCCTGATCGCTGGAGTAGTGAACAAATTCTGGAAGAGCATGCTTTCACGCGAGAGCTTGCTGATCTGGAAATTCCTGTCGTACCTCCCATGGAATTCTCAGGGCAGGGGAGTCTGCTCAGGCACGAAGCTTTCCAATTTGCGATCTTTCCGCAATTCATTGGACGACCTCCGGAACTCGATGACCTGGATAACTTACTCATCATGGGCCGCTTCGTTGGCAGAATTCATGCCGTCGGTGCCCAATCCAGTTTCCAACACCGTGAACATATCAGCATCGAGCGCTTTGCTATTCAGAGCCGGCAGTTTCTACTCGAAAATGATTTTATTCCGCAGGATTTACGGCCTGCTTATGAGTCCACCAGTCAGGTGCTAATCGACAGAATTGAGCAGTGTTTTGCGGCTGTGGGAAAGCTTGATCAACTGCGTATCCATGGTGATTGTCATCCGGGCAATGTGTTATGGCGCGACGACACGCCACATTTTGTCGATTTCGATGACACAGTGACCGGGCCAGCCATACAAGATTTGTGGATGATGTTATCCGGTGATCGAAATCAGCGTCAGGCGCAACTGTTGGAGTTGGTTGAGGGCTATAATGAATTCTATGATTTTAAAGTAAGAGAACTGGCACTTGTTGAAGCACTTAGAACCATGCGCTTGATGCATTACAGTGCTTGGTTAGCCCGACGCTGGGGTGATCCAGCTTTTCCAATGAATTTTCCCTGGTTTAATACTGACCGTTATTGGGCGGAGCATGTGCTGGAACTGAAAGAGCAGGTTTCGGCGCTGGATGAGCCACCATTAGAGCTGATTTAGCTGGTCTCGATTTCCTGTAGCGCGGGGCCCCTGATTTGCTCAGTGCTGTCCATGTAGACATAGGGAAGCGTGGAGTCCTCCAACCAGGCAATGCCCTCGGGCTCTGGTTTTAGCATGGCGATGGTGGCTATCGAACCGGCGACTGTGCAGAGATTGCCAGCGACACTCACGGCGCGCAGACCTTCTGTTGGCCAACCAGTGCGGGGGTTGAGTAAATGGGAGTAACGTTTGCCCTCGTGAATAAAGCAGCGCTCGTAATCGCCACTGGAAGCGAGCCCACCATCCAGGATGTCGATTTTTGCCATCATCTGTTGCGGAGAGTTCGGGTCAGCGATGCCCACAGGCCAAGCCTGGTCATTTGGCTTGCGACCGATGATGGCGAAATCTCCTCCTAAGTTCACCAGACCGTGCTTGATACCTAATTTGCGGCCCAGGCGAGCTGCAGCATCAGCAGCGTATTCCTTCACTATGCCTCCAAAATCGATCTCCATATCTGCCGGGAGAAGCAAGCGGTCGTCTTGCCAAACGAGTCGTTCGTAGCCAATGCAGGCAAGGCAATCGTCGATTTCATCTTGTGATGGAACACGTGCTTCACGGAAGTTCCAGATCTTCCTTAGAACGCCGGAAGTGATATCAAACAAACCATCGCTGTGCTTGTAGCAGGCAGTCGCATGATCGAACAGGGATTTAGTTTCGGCGTCGATATTAATGCCTTCAGGCTCGCCTGCGGAATTGTTGATAGTGCTGAGGAAACTGCTGGCTTGATAGCGGGAGTATTTCGTTTCCAGTCGATTGACCTCCCTGATCAATTCCCGCGAGACATTGCGGGCTTCGATCCTGGATTCATGATAGAGCTGGACTTCGCAATAGCTTCCCATAGCTTGAAATGAGAAGCGTTTGAGCGTCGAGGTTATTGCCACAGATTAGAAAGAATAGTCGATGCCGATAGAGACTCGGACAAAGCGTACCAGAGCCGGGCTTGGTTGCGTAACTTCAAAGCCGGAATATTTGTCATTGGCTATGTAGCGTTCTGCGGTGAGGGTTGCAGTCCAGTCACCTAAATCTGCAATAAAGTGTATACCACCGCTAATGGCGCCGAAGGCAGATAAGCGATAGTCGCTGGATTGGTGCTCAGACAGAGGTTTTAGGAAGTCATCTATATTCGTATAGAAGTCCGCAGCGGACTGTGTGTAATAGCGCAGGTTGGGCACGATCTGGTAGTCGCGACCAAGATTCTGATACCAGGCCAGATCAACAGTATGTGAAGTGATGCCAAAATCATCATGATAGAGGCGATAATCAGCATGCAAGGCCGCATCTGGACCCACGAAGAAGTGACGATAGGAGTTGCTCAGAACCAGCTGCGTTTTATTGTCGGGTCGTGAATCCTGTAATTTGTAGGGATCAGTCAAAAATCCTGATTGTTCGGTCACGCTGAAAGCAGTTTGAAACACTGAGAACTGATTGATGACCTGACTGAGGCCCACTGCTGCAGAGGTTGATTGCTTATCTTCGTTGCGCACTCGATTAAACAGCTCAGCATCGGTGGGGAAAATATCATCCGCAGCATGACTGAAGCCATAAGAGAAGCGGGTAAGGTCATTATTGAAGCCAATCTCACCGCTCACCCCGATGTAAGATGAGCGATAGTCATCTTCTTCCGAGTAGCCAACATAGCCACCGAAATTCCCGTTTTCCATGTAGTAGCGCGCGCCGATGCTTAATTCCGAACGGCGATCACGGATACCGCTGGCCCCACTCATATTGATAACCGGTTCGCCATCTGCATTGGCGGTTGAAAACCAGGGAGACGCTCCGCTCATGTTTTCATAATTGGCGTCCACCGAGACGGAGAAGTTTCTGCCTACCGGAGCAACATATTGAAACTGATGGACATCGATGTCGTAACGACCCAGCTCGCCGAAGGGCACTTGCTCACGGCTCAAGTCGTCTTCTTTGTAGTTGGAAATCTTGTAAGAAAGGGTGTTTTCTGTCGGCGGTGCATCAGCGCTGGAAATACCAGGCAGGGCCAGGGCGGTAGTGGATAGAGCGATAAGACCGCGAGAAGGTTTACGTTTCACAGCGTGGTCGCACCAGGTGCCAATGGCGCCGCTGACTAGTTACAGCCGCAGCCACCGCCAGCCGCACTGCTGCCGCCAGAAGAAGCTTCTTTGCTGAAAAATATGTGGTCGTTCAGCTGGCGCTCCAGCGCATCGGCATCCCATAACATTTCTTCTCGTGCCAGATAGCCTCTTTCCCATGGGCGTACCTGTGTACAACCGGTGATGAAGATGCCGGTGCAAAGAATAAGTACCAGGATGCGTTTGCTAATCATCGGATCACTAGGGAAGGTTTTCTATGATTGCGGCTTCGATATGTTCCATATCGCCATTGCGGAAACCCATGTGAACCAACTTCACTTCACCGTCGGGGCTGATTAGGTAAGAAGAAGGCATTCCAATTACACCAAAAGCTTCGGCTGCGTTGCCTTCCGGGTCAGATGGAATGAGGAAATCCAGTGGTGTGTCCTCCAGGAAATCCAGTCCATCTTCGGCCGGATTATCCACGCTGATAGCGATTACTTCCAGGCCCTGGTCTTTGTACTTGTGGTACATCTCATTGTACAGCGGCAGAGAAGTGAGGCAGGGAGCACACCACGATGCCCAGAAGTCCACGTACAGGGTTTTACCTGCCAGTGCCGGCAGAGAAATATCTGGACGTTCTGCATAGATCGATGGCAGCGTCAGTTGCGGAACCTGATCACCTTCTTCCACGGCGAAAGCGGGGCTTAACAGGAAGCTGGCTAACAGTGCGATGGAGAGTTTGATGCTTTTGTTCATATTCATTGCTCGCTAATCCTACTAATTTGAGAGTGATTGGGGGAAGCTGTTTGGAACATTGCCTGTATACGTCAAGTAAGCTGACTTCCGTTCATTGCCGACTCTCGTTCACCCGCGTGCCGATAGCTAAATTGTGGCCTGGCCAGCGGTCTCCGTGGTTCTGTTTGAGACCAGCCATCTCAGGGATTTGTTTCAGCACCACCCACTATAACGTAGAGATCGAAAATTCGTCTACACAACAGTGTCCGCTTCAGGCAGTCGCTAACAGCGGGTCACTGAGGTTTCTCAGCATCTCCCGCCAGCGTCGTTTCTGTACTTTGACCTGAAATTGAAGCTCTCGATACTTATCACGAATCTGAATCCGTTCCCAGTGAGCCAGTGTCTCTTGGATTCGTTTGCCTTTCGCTTCATACCAGGCCTGGCGCTGCTCGTTCCATTGCTGCAACAGTTGCAGAAATTGCTCGTACTCCTGTTCTAGCTTTTCCCTCCAGTGTTCTGGAAGATTGTGGTCTGCGAGGCGGGCAGTCGCTTGTTGGTATTGCATCTTCAGACGGGCTGTTTCGACCTGGGCAGGATTAGTGCGTTTTAAATCTCGGGTCAGGCCAACCCATGACAGGGCGCGGATCATCCATTTGGTTGGATCGAAGTGCCACCAACGCACACCGTTGCGGTAATCCCACTGAAAAGTGTGGTGGAAGTTGTGATACCCCTCGCCATAAGTAATCAATGCCAACACTGGATTGTCCCTTGCCGAACTCTTGTCACTATAGGTTTGTCTACCCCACATATGGGCAATCGAGTTGATCAGGTAGGTTACGTGCTGACTAAGAACCAGGCGCAGCAGGCCAGCTAGCAGTAAACTGGCGATAACGTCGCCGTGCAGGTAACCCAATAGAGCAGGCAGGCCGATATTGGTTAGTAGTACCAGTTTCAGATAGTGCTTATGTTGCCAGACCGCGATTGGGTCCTGTTGAATATCTTTGATATTGGAGAAATCAGCCCGGCCGCTCTCGTACTCCCGCAGGATCCATCCAATATGGGAAAACCAAAAACCGCGACTGGCGGAATACGGGTCGTACTCATCATTGTCGACAAACTGATGATGCCGGCGATGGCCGGATGCCCAATGCATGACATCATTTTGTAATGCGCAGGCACCGCCAAGCGCAAAAATGAAGCGGAGAATGGGATGTGCTTTGTAAGTCTTGTGCGACCACATACGGTGGTAACCCGCCGTGATTGAGAGGCCGCAGAATGCCATCATCACCACGAATACCATCCATTCGTAGAGATCATAGCCATGAAAATAGCCGTACAAAGGAACCAATGTGACAGCTGCCGCAGGAGTAATACTGAATAGCAGCATATTGGTCCAATTTATTGGTGCTTTTTCCTTCATTGATAGCATCCTTGGTTGCTACGCTAGCTCACAGGTGTTTCGTCAACAGTGTAACTGAATATCGCCTTAGCACCAGCATTGTTGAATGATACAGCCGAGAAAACTTAACAAATTGAGTACTCTGAGACGAAATAGAGACAACCTAAATGAATAGACTAGAAAACAAACTTCAGGATCTGGAGTCACGCTACAGCTTTCTCGACGATTTGGTGCAGCAGTTGAATGACATTGTGGCACGCCAACAAATCCAGCTCGATGACCAACAAAAACTCTTGCAGATCATGCAGGAGCGCCTAATAGAATTCTCTGACAAAATGGACCACGGCGGCTCTCAGCTCGAGGAAAGACCTCCCCACTATTGAGTCTGGCAAGTCCTGGAACCTCAGGAAAAACCTGGTCTTGCTTAAGTTTCAATTCAGCTTGACCCTGCTAAATTGCAAATCTGAAATGCCATGAAGTGCGCTATTGCCGCAGATGCGATAGCACTTCAAATAGTCTGTTCTGCTGTTCGCGTGAGGTAACCAACAATGAACAAAGCAAGCATTCTGATTGCAGCAAGCTGCGCCCTGTTCAGTGCAGGTCTGGCAGCAGAAACCAGTTATGAATATGCACCGGTGATTGAGTCACGCCCAATCTACCAGGTCGTAGAAATCGCTGAGCCTTTTGAGCAGTGCTGGGAGGAGGAAGTGGTGATAGGTCGCTATCCGGCACGGCGGGGCTCAAATACACCTGTTTTGGTGAGTACCATAATTGGTGGTGCAATTGGTAATGCGGTTGGCAATGGTAAAAGTAATAAGCGTGTAGGTGCTGTGGTTGGGGCCGTATTGGGCCACTCTATCGGACGTGATATAGTGCGGAACAGTAATCGCTCCGCCATCCGCGAATATGAGACGGTACAACGCTGTGAGACAGCTTACGAGCAGCGTGAAGAAGAACGGCTGATTGGCTATCAAGTCACCTATCTCTATAACGGGGAAGAACGAACAATTCGCACCGATTCTGATCCTGGTGATCAGATCAGGTTGAGAGTGAGCGTACAGCCCGTTTTATAAATTCTTTCTGTGTTTCCTCTGCTAGTGATAAGTGTAAACACAGGACTATGAGGTGGAAGTTGAAAACATTCGCTTGGGTACTGGTTGCCGGCTTAATTCTGTTAAGCCCGGGCTCCCCTGCGTGGTCGCAGGACATTCCCATTCAGGTGGAACAGAATCAACTGGATAGAGCGAACCCTCTGCGTGATCTAAGAGGCCCACAGGCCAATACGCGAATCAATAGACAGCAAGCGGTTATCCTCGCGCGGCAGCGATTTGCCGGCAACATCCTCCGTATCAGTGTGGTTGGTGAAGGGCCGAATCAGCGCTATCAGATTCGAATGGAAAACGAAGGCAAGGTATTTACTGTTTTCGTGCATGCCACTACCGGCGAAGTGAGCGGCGGTGCCTAGCCAGCATTTGCCAGGCTGGCAAGAGGACTGAACAATGCGTTTACTGGTGGTTGAAGACGAGAGTCTGTTGCGACAGCAGCTAGAGCAGGGACTGAGCAAGGAAGGTTATGTTGTCGATGCAGCAGAGGATGGCAAGTCCGGCCTGTATTACGCCTCTGAGTATAGCTACGACGCCGGTATCATCGATTTGGGCCTGCCGGAAATCGATGGCATTTCCCTCATTAAACAGATTCGTGCCGACGACAAACAATTCCCAATTCTTATTTTAACCGCACGCGGCGACTGGCAAGACAAAGTTGAGGGTCTCGATGCGGGAGCCGATGATTACGTGGTCAAACCGTTCCAAATGGAAGAGATCGTTGCTCGCCTGAATGCTTTGTTGCGCAGAGCAGCAGGATTCTCCAAACCTAAATTGGAATTCGGTCCACTCAGTCTCGACATCACTGCCAAGCGCCTGACTGTCAACGACAACATAGTGGATCTCACCGCCTACGAATACAAGATGCTGGAGTATCTCATGTTGCATCCAGGTCAGGTCATCTCCAAAACAGAGCTCACCGAACATTTATATGCTCAGGATTACGACCGAGACAGTAATGTTCTGGAAGTGTTCGTGCGCCGCCTGCGACAAAAGCTGGATCCAGGGCAAACCCTCAAACCTATAGAGGCTGTTAGGGGGCAGGGTTATCGCTTCAGTCTCGCCGAGGCCTGAGACAACATCGGC
>JANQJM010000176.1 GCA_028281635.1 Pseudomonadales bacterium
CTAATGCCGGGCCTCGCAAGTCCTGGGCTGCGGGAGATGCCACGTCGCGGGCAGTGCGGCTGGCGGATCTGACTTTGCGGGGTGAGATTGGTTATCCCAGTGTGCTCACCGCGCCAACCTGGGGTTTTTATGATGTATCGTTTAAGGGTAATTCCTTTTCATTTCCAATGAGTTATGGAACCTATGTGATGGAGAATATTTTATTCAAAATCTCCTTTCCCGCCGAGTTCCACTCGCAAACGGCTGCTGAGGCCGCGGTGCAACTGCATCCTCAGGTGAAAGACCGCCTGGATGAGATCGAAAAGATCGTCATTCACACCCATGAATCGGCGATTCGTATTATTTCCAAGGTTGGGCCGCTGAATAATCCTGCGGACCGGGACCACTGTCTGCAGTATATGACGGCGGTTCCCCTGGCCTTCGGTAATCTGGTGGCTGAGTACTATGAAGACAGCTTCCATCAGGCGCACCCCGTCATCGATGAGCTGCGGGAGAAGATGGAGATTCATGAGAATCCTACCTATACCAAGGAGTACCTGGAACCAGAGAAGCGCTCTATTGCTAATGCTTTGCAGGTGTATTTCAAGGACGGCAGCAGCTCAGACAAGGTGGAAATCCACTACCCTGTGGGCCACAGACGGCGCCGTGAAGAAGGTATTCCGCTGCTGGAAGCCAAATTTCAGGCCAATCTGGCCACTCGCTTCCCCGCCAGCCGGGCAGACGCCATCTTCGCCTTATGTAAGGACCAGCAGCGCCTGGAGCAGACTCCCGTGCACGAATTCATGGAGATGCTGATTATCTAGACTACCTAGCCACTTGGACCTTTCTGGAGCCCTGGGCGGTCTCGCAGCCGCCTCAGGGTCCATTCCCACAGAGATTCCGCGGTGGTATCCCCAGCAGGTCTGGAAACTGTCTCATAGCCGGAGAAACCTCTCCGCCCTTCCCAACTCAAGTAATCCAACCCTGCGGTCGTTAAAAAACCCTGTAAGCAGCTTTTTGGGCTGGTGATTTCACTAAAACAATTTCGGTACTTTTGCAGTCATCTTGCAGCTTTGTAACACACAGTAATTCAAGTTATATCAAACACTTACTGAATTCTTGAATTATTGACCTAGGGCCGGAGCAGACACTAACAGAAAATCATCTGAAAGCTGACGTTTTTTTCAGGTGCCTTGTTACTTTTAGAATATAAGCCTTTAACACAGCACATAATTCCCTAAACCCACCTAGAATTTACTTTAAGTTTATCTGTGAGCTGCTTCACGCTGACGCCCACGGTTTTTGCGAGTCCGATTTGCTGAATTTTTAGCCAATAAAGCCCCCTGTATCAGACCCGTAAATTCTGTGAAACTGAACACCGTTCGGCTGCTGACCAAAAAAGACAATTCGGACAGCATCCCCTCCGCTTTCCAATCAGTTGAAATATCCCGTCACAGCCTCATATACATCCTCGACGCTGGTGCTCGACGGAGGCCAGCTGCCACGCCCGACCCCTTGTGGTGGGCACCTTTACATATTGCTTAACCGGCCAGATGGCCACTCATGAGGATATGACTATGAGAAGTTTAGATTTTGCACCCCTGTACCGAACCACCGTTGGCTTTGACCACCTGTCTTCCCTGCTGGATGCTGTAAGCCGCAGCGATAACGCTGCCGGAGGCTACCCTCCTTACAACATCGAGCTACTGGAGAAGGACAGCTACCGAATCACCATGGCTGTAGCCGGATTTACCCAGGAAGAACTGGATATCCAGGCTGAACAGCAAACACTCACCGTAAAAGGTAAGCGAGAGACTGACAGCACTGAGCACAACTACCTGCATCAGGGTATCGCCGCACGTAATTTTGAGCGTCGATTTCAGCTCGCCGAGCACATCGAGGTAACTGCAGCACGCCTGGAGAATGGCTTATTGCACATCGATCTAGTGCGTGAAATCCCGGAAGCCATGAAGCCAAAGCGCATTCCGATTGGCAATGGCAACGGTAAGCTCATCGATGTGAATGAGGATCGCAACGCAGCCTAAGCTGTTTTAACCCCAGACTGACCTCTGCAGCGGAGTCAGTCTTAACAGATCAACCAGAAGCCCTGCAGAATCTGCGGGGCTTCTCGTTTCTGGCTGTCAGACCCTGAACATCTGCCCAGCTTGGCAGGGCTTGCACTCTGTTTTGAATCGGTCGCAATCAATTTCCGATTCGCTGTCAACCAAACAGGATCTCGCGGCGTTTAATAGGCAAGACCGAAAACCATAGAGCTTAAAAACTGGTGACGAACCATGAACATACTCACTCACACTACAGACCATTTGACTGAAGCTGTTAAGCACTACTTATGCTTACGCATGAAGTTTCGCGGTTCCATTTTGAAAGAATGGGAACAGGCGCCAAAGGCCAGCACTTGCGCTGGGGCTGAAAAGGGATTGAAGCATTAAGAACGCACTGGCTTTTTAGCTGGCTTCGCATCTAATTAAAAAGTAACGAGCAGATTTCGCCTAATCGACACCCCAGACTCGACTGAGCAGCCCTTCGAGCCAATCACTCAGTTCTGAAATTTTCTATTCAGGACTCAAGCAGTAAAAAATCAATCCAGAACGTGGATAATCAAACCGCTTTTTAACTTGGGCTCAAACCAGGTTGACTTAGGTGGCATGACCTCATTGGCATCGGCAACGGCCATCAGGCTTTCTACGGATGTTGGGTAAAGTGCAACGGCAGCCTGCCATTCACCGGAGTCTACTCGCTTCTCCAGTTCTTCCAGTCCGCGAATACCACCAACAAAGTCAATTCGCTTGTCCGTGCGTTGGTCTTCGATTCCGAGTAAGGGTGTAAGCATAGCCTCTTGCATAATACTGACATCGAGACTCTGAACCGGGTCATTTACATCCAGCCTACTCAAAAATTCAGCATTGGCTTGTAGCCTGTACCATTGACCGGACCCGCTCTCTTCTTCTCGTAAGTAAAGTCCAAACTGTTGTGGCTCAACTGGTTTTGCCGCTGCAGCATCATCAACCAGCTCAACATCGAAATCGTCCGCTATAGCGGCAAGGAACTGCTCATTCGATAGTCCGTTTAGTTCTTTGATGATGCGGTTGTAATCAAGGATTTGCATCTGGTTGTGTGGGAATAACACAGTGAGAAACCAGTTATAAGCTTCTTCTCCGTTGTGTGCTGAGTTTCTTTCTTCATAGAGAGCCTGTACCCGGGAGGCAGCAGCAGAACGATGATGGCCATCCGCCACATAGAGGCAGTCAAGCTCATTGACAGCATCATGCAAGGCCTGTGCAACTGATTCGTCACCGACTACCCAAAATGTATGGTGAGTGCCATCCTCCGCCGCAAAATCGTATTCTGGTTGCTGAGCTGTGATGCCGGCTATCAGTTCATCAATTGCGGCTTCCGCCTTGTACGTCACAAACACCGGACCAACTTGTGCAGATAGTGCATCCATGTGGTTAACCCGATCATCTTCTTTGTCTGGGCGCGTAAACTCGTGTTTCTTGATAAGCCCCTGCTCATAGGCTGCCACTGATGCCGCCGCGACGAGCCCAACTTGACTGTGGTCACCCATCACCTGTCGATAAACATAAAGCCGCTCAGTTTCATCGCGTTGCAAAATACCTTCGCTAACAAAACGGTCCAGGTTCTCCCGCCCTTTGTCATAAACCTGTTGATCATAGACACTGACTGAAGCGTCCACATCCACCTCGGGCTTGTTGATATGCAGGAAGCTATAAGGATTGTCTTTCGCAAGCGCATAAGCCTCCTCACGATTAAGAACGTCATAGGGATGGGAAGCAACACGAGAGGCGAACTCCCGGGTCGGCCTGAGACCACGAAAGGGTTTGATCAGCTTCATCTAAGTGTCCAGTATTTTCAGAGGGGCGGGTTACAAACAGGATTGAGAAGATCCGTTCGGATGAGTTTGTACATTAGTTCTTGCTAAGCCTATTTCTTACCGAAAGTAAAAACTCCCTGCCAATCAGTAGCCGGAGGATTCACTTCGAAATGAGCAATCCTGTTCAGGAATACGTTAAAGAGAGCGGTATTTTCGCATGAGCGACTGAGTTCGGTAAATTGATTCTTAGCCTCAGCCCATTCTTGAGAGCGGTAGCTGGTCAACGCCTGTTCGAACAGCTCTATCTCCCGAACGCAGTCTGCAGTGATGGAGCCAGGATCACCCATGAGTTCAAATATCCGAACCGAATCTTTCTTGCCAGCCACACGGACCTCATCCAGTTCGCGATAGAAAAAGTCTGGTGCCGCGTTCTTGCTCGCCTCACTCACAATGTTGGAGACACTGTAGTACCGGGTAAGACTCTCCAGTCTGGCCGCCAGATTTACCGTATCACCAATCACGGAGTAGTTTAGTCTATTGTTAGAGCCAAGATTGCCAGCGACCACCAACCCTGTGTTAACACCAACACAGGCACTTAGTCCGCCACCAACCTCTTCCAGGGCTGCAATGATTTCCAGAGAAGCCCGCATCGCGTTGGCGGTGTCGTCCGGCCCTGCCACTGGCGCACCGAATAGGGCCATCACCGCGTCGCCTTGAAATTTATCTACTACACCAGAGTGATGCTCGATAATGTCGCTAATTCTGCTCAGGACCTTATTGAGCTCTTCCAATACCTGACGGGGAGACTTCCCTTCACAATAACTGGTGAAGCCGCAGATGTCAGAAAACAAAATCGTCGCGGTACGTTCCTCTCCTCCAAGTTCAACCGGATTGTTAAGCAATTCCTCAGCGATTTGATGAGATACAACCTTTCCTAGCAGGTCCCTCACCTTCTCTTTCTCGGCCAGGCCTGCCGCCATGGAGTTTACAGATTCTGCCAGCTCCCCGAGCTCATCACGGGACTTCACCTCGGCCTGCATGTCATAGTCGCCTGCTTCGATCCGCTTCACGGCCAGTGCCAGACTACTAATTGGATTCGTTATCGATCGCGCTAGAAACAATACCGCGATCAAACTGACGAAAAGCACAAACACGTAAAACTGCGCCAGCAGATTCTGAAACTGCACAACGTTTTCGTTGTTTTCATCATAGGACCGTTGGATTGCGGCAACTATCTGAAACTGTTGCCCGGCATCTGTGAAGAGACTTCGTAACAGTGTGGTGAACTCTTCACCGTCAAAGTCTATTCGCTGTAGGTTATCTGTTACCGACTCTCCTACCTGCAGTTGCTCCAGTAAGCTTTGCTGGCGCTCACTGTTCAGTGTAGATGCGATGATTTCCGAGGGACTGCCATCTTGTATGCGCAGGATACTGACTTCGGAGACGATGGTTTCCTTAACCAGATTAACGAAGTCTTCATCCATAGCGAACCCGCCGATGATCCAGGCCACCTGTCGAGGAAGATACAAAGGCAGGGCAATGATTTGGAACGGTTCCTCAGAGAGAGTCACAATCATCTCCGCTCTTCCCTCATCGCTGAGGTCTGCCTGCTCGACTAAACTTAACCAGGGGCCAGACAGGATTTCGTTCCCCTGCAAGGCAGTGTCGATGATCACGTTGTTCTCAAGATCGGCAATCATCAGCATGTCCGCGCTGTCGAGCGAACGATCCAGTACATTAAGTGCAGCATCAAACAAAGTCGCTGGATCATTGGCGGCATAGGCTGTGCGAAAGCCAAAGTCCCAGGTCAAACTATTTGTGATCGCCTGCAGGGTATAAGCCTGTTGGGTGCGGGTGAAGTCGAATACATCTGCCCCGAGTTCCAGATAACTATTAATCGTTTCCTCAGTGTACTCAGTGTTATTTTGATTAACGTAGTAGAAGATACCACCCAGGATGGGCAGCAGAAGTACCAATAGAAAAACGATGAGTCGGGAACGAAAACTACGAAACCCGAATACTGAGGAAGTTGTACTGAGTTCAGTCAAAGTGACAGCACTAGCGATAACGCCTGCCGTCTGAACCAGGTGCTCGCCTTACGCGTCTATCCCTTCGCAGTTCTAACGACATGCTTAATTCGGTTACAGAGCCGCTGCCTATGACTACTGATTGCGTCAGCTCTTCAATACTTGCTGCTGCTCGGGGATGCCAGATTCGCAGTGAATACTCTCCATTAGGAGCGTTTTTTATTGTGGCTACGCCAGCCGCGTCGCTAAGCCCTACTAA
>JANQJM010000070.1 GCA_028281635.1 Pseudomonadales bacterium
GACTGGCCACTGGTCATGATGAGATAAACATCAGCCAATATCTCGGCATCCAACAGAGCGCCATGCAATTCCCGCTGTGTGTTGTCCACGCCATAGCGCTTGCATAGGGCGTCGAGATTATTGCGTTGCCCAGGGTGCTTCTCGCGGGCAAGAACCAGGGTATCCAATACGGTGCAGTGGCTGGCCATATCCATGGCGCTGGATTTTACCAACTTCAGTTCATGATCAAGAAAACCGATATCGAATGGCGCATTGTGGATGATCAGTTCTGCGCCCGATACAAAGTCAATGAACTCTTGTTCGATTTGCCCGAACAGCGGTTTGTCCGAAAGAAACTCTGTAGTCAGCCCATGCACTTCGACAGCCGCCTCATCGACTTCCCTTTGCGGATTTATGTATTGGTGAAAATGATTTCCGGTGAGGCGTCTATTCTCGATTTCTACGCAGCCGATTTCGATGATTCGATGTCCCTGCTGCGGGTCCAGTCCGGTAGTTTCTGTATCCAGTACTATTTGGCGCATATTGATCTTTAAGTTACTAGTTTATGTAGGTTGTGGGGAGAAGCTATTGACCGGGAGCTAGTACTCTAATTCATCGATCCCTTGATTTGCCAGTGCATCTGCCAGCTCATTTTCTGGATGACCACTATGACCTTTAACCCATTCCCATTCAACGTCATGTTGGGCAACCAGCGCATCCAGTTGCTGCCAGAGTTCCACATTCAGAACGGGTTTCTTGTTAGCTGTTCGCCAGTTTCGGCGTTTCCAATTCGGCATCCATTCAGTAATGCCTGATAACACGTATTTTGAGTCGGTGGTTACCAACACCTTGCAGCGCTTGGTAAGCGCTTCCAGGCCTTTAATAACTGCAGTCAGCTCCATGCGATTATTGGTGGTTTCCTGTTCCCCTCCATAGAGGGTTTTCTCAGCATCGCCATAGCGTAGCAAAACGCCCCAGCCGCCTTTCCCAGGATTACCTCGACAAGCACCGTCCGTGTACATCTCAACCAAGTCGGTCAATTTCTCTTCCTGAGTTTCCCTTTAGTGAATTTTCACCCGAGCATT
The DNA here is from genome assembly GCA_028281635.1 of Pseudomonadales bacterium. GTDB lineage: Bacteria > Pseudomonadota > Gammaproteobacteria > Pseudomonadales > Pseudohongiellaceae > UBA9145. The sequence continues at coordinate 1,065 of JANQJM010000070.1, forward strand.
TTCGGCTGCCGGGATAACGGCGGGTCTGGCTCGCAACGGCCGCCAACGGGGTACGATTGGAGTGATAGGAACGACCTGCTTCACGCACTGATAGACATAAGCACCGCCGAAGGGACTGCCGGTACGGGCACCAAAGCGCTCGAGACTATTGGCATGTTTTAACAAAGATCCCATGCTCAGCGGCAGAAAATGCAGTCCATGATGAAGCTCTTCAATGTGCAGATTAAGTAGTTGTAACCAGTCAGTGAGGCGCCGTTTCGAAATGAATCGACCTCGCCAAGGAATAGTAGTACGACGTTTGAACAGCTTCCAAAACCCCCAATGGCTAATAGGGTTGAAGCCAACGATCAACATCTGCCCTCCCGGCCTGAGAACGCGGGTGGCTTCCCGCAACAAACGATGGCTGTCCTCGGTAAAATCCAATGCATGGTGAACCACAACTACGTCCATGCTATCGGTTGCCAGGGGCAATTCTTCATTGTCAGCAACAGGATAACGAGAACCAGGCCGCCAGGTTGGCGCGAAAATGATCTTATGGCCGACCGGACTATCGTCAATCAGCGAATACTCCTCATTACATCCAATCTGCAGGATATGATATCCAAACAGTCTCTCGATCAGAGGCTGAGTGATATCTCGCTCTGCTTTCAACACTTTTTCCCCCAGGGGAGATTGAAACCACCGCCCTACCAACGTAGGCAGCAAATCAGCATCCTGCATGCCGCGCAGCAGACGACGTCGTGTTTCATGCTTGGAGAATAGATTCATTACTTGGCTGGTTTGAACAGAGCTTTGGTAACTGGAATTTTAGCTTGTCACGGGAGCCTACACCAGTTAGGAAAATTCAATTGAATCAGTGGTTTATCATCAGTGACTTTCTCGCTATGATAGGACAACATTTGCCATTGAAAGCGATTAAGTCAAATCCAATCTATGATTAGTAAAATTCACCCGATTCCCGCCTTCACCGACAACTACATCTGGGCCATTCACCACGCTGAATCAAACTCCCTCACAGTAGTTGACCCTGGCGATGCAGAGCCGGTTTTGGCTTATCTGCAGGCAAATGACCTGCAGCTTTCTCACATTCTGATTACTCATCACCATCCAGATCACACGGGTGGATTGGCGAAGCTGGCTGACACGTATCACCCCACAGTTTATGGACCCCAGCCCTCAAACATAAAAGGCATCACTCACTTTCTCCACGAAGGCGATACCATCGAGCTTTATGGATTGCAGTTCCAACTCTTAGAAGTGCCAGGTCACACACTCGATCACATTGCCTATTACTGCGACGACACGGACACGCCAATCCTGTTCTGCGGCGATACTTTGTTTGCTGCAGGTTGTGGCAGGATTTTCGAAGGCACACCGGAAATGATGTTCGATTCCCTAAGCAAGCTGGCGAAACTAAATCCCAACGCTGCAGTCTATTGTACCCATGAGTACACAATGGCGAATCTAAAGTTCGCTATGGCCGCAGACGGGGAGAACCCTGCATTGCAAACACGGGTTGCGAAAGAGAAAGAAAAAAGGGAATCCGACCAACCTACCCTCCCTTCATCACTAGCTCTGGAGCTGGATACCAATCC
>JANQJM010000214.1 GCA_028281635.1 Pseudomonadales bacterium
TCACTAGAGCGCCCAACTTTCTGACCCTTTTATGTAGCAATTAACAGTTGCCACCAGGAGGCAAGCCATGCCAGAAGATAAAAAAAATTCTAGAAATGAATCTGACTCCAAGCACCCTCACTGGTCTAGAAGAGCTGTTCTCGCGCTCGGCGCCTCAATCGCCGCCGCTAGAGTAAGCACTGGCTTTGCCGCCGCTGGTGATGCGGCTGATTCGACTTCTGCCGACCCCAGGCCACAGTTACCCGGCCATTGGACACCAACGGATATAAACAGACCGCCAGTTGATGGCCCTGCAGGGCAAGAACTCTGGCAGCGCGCAGATAAAGTGATGCCAAGTTACCGCATGTTTTTAAGCCGGTCGGCTCGGTACTCTGGATACAATGTTCACCCGGGCTTCATCAAGTCAGCTGATGGTTGCCGCGTTACAGATGTTGATGGGAAGCACTACATCGATTTTACCTGTTCAAATGGTCCCAACCTGTTGGGATATCGACATCCCGAAGTTGAAGCGGCAGCGCAAAGACAGCTAAGTGAGGGAGATGTCATGCCCATGTTTTCACCTGCCATGATCGAGTTCTGCGAACGTCTTGTTGCGTGGGCGCCAGATTTTAGCTGGGCTGTCCCTGTAAAAAGAGGATCAGACAGTACAGAACTAGCCGTACGTGTTGCAAGAACGGTGACCAAAAAGAATCAACTGGTCATGTTCGAAAGGTCTTACCATGGAAGCAATCGTGAACAGTCCTTGAGTTATGAGGGTGTACCGAGCACTGCTTTGCAGTATACCTCGCGCTTGCCATGGAATGATGAGGAGGCCCTGTATCAGTTGTTAGAAGAGCAAGGTGACGATATTGCAGCGATCTTAATGAGCCCGCTGGATCAAGGCCCTGGCAGAGCAACATCTTCTGCTTCCAGAGCATTTATCGACGCAATTCACGCTGTTCGCAATCAAACCGGGGCTGCAATTATTCTTGATGATGTTCGGGCAGGATTCAGGATTCATCCAAACGGGTCTCATGTCGCCATGGGCCTCGATCCAGATTTGATTTGCCTTGGCAAAGCACTGGGTAATGGTCATGCGGTTGCTGGATTGTTAGGCAAAGAGCCAATGCGCCGAGGCGCAGAAGATATTTCATACACTTCAACATTTCTATTCGGAGCTGTTGGCTACCGAGCAGCCATTGCAACGCTTGATATCTACGAGCGCGATGGTGCGTTCGAAAAGATAGAGAGAGCGGGGGAAAGGTTAATAACAGGACTGGAGGATGCCGGAAGGGCAGAAGGATTTGATGTCCAATTTTCCGGCCCGAATTCGCACCCTACGATTTCTTTCGGTAATGACCCTGGCTACGTATTGGCCGAAACATTTTGCCACGAAGCCGCCAAACGCGGCGCGCTTTTTTATCCAAAATTAAACTGGTTTGTTTCCTCGGCCCACGATGACAGTGCTATAGACGAAGCGATTGAAATTGCAAAACAATCATTTCAAGCCATGTCTGCATAGGGAAATAGAAAAGGAGTCAGAGTAACAATACAGCGCTGTATTGTTACTCTAACCACTCAATATATTTCGCCAAGATTCAGCTACAAACTCTTGAGGCGTTCGTCAGAATAGAAGGCCAGCATGAGCTGGTCTTTGATGGAAAGGCGAACGCCTTTGCCTGCGCCAGTTCGACCCACTTCAGCATCGCCGCAGTAAGTTCCGAAGACGCGGTCCCAGAAAATGATATCGCATCCGTAGTTGGAGTCAGCCTGACGGCGTTCCAGCGCATGGTGGCAATGGTGTTGCTGTGCCGTTGCAAAGAACCAGTCCCATACCGGCATGGAAACCATGGGCAAGTTAGCGTGGTTAAATTTGCCGTTCCACATACCGAATGCAGCTGACACGATGAACACTTCATCGCTTGCACCCATCAGGGCCAGAGCCATTGGAGTGCCGAGGCCAAGCGCCAGGTATTCAAGAGGATGGGTACGACCACCGCGCATCGCGCTCATCTTGGTGATGTGGTGATGGGTCGCATGGATGCGCCACCAGAACAGTGACTCATGCTGGATGCGATGCAGCCAGTAATAGAAGAAGCTGGAAACGAATCGAATACACAGCGCGGCGGCAATCAGCCCGAGCACGGTTGTTGGTTGAAATTCGACTTGCAGCGGAGACATATCGCGCAGAGCCAGGAAACCATCAGAGACTGGCGTCCGATACAGGTCGGAAATGATCGGCCCCCAAAGCAGACCACCTGAGGCCATCCAGAATACGTCTTCTGCGAGTTCGTCGGGCTTTAGCAACCAGGACTTTTTCTTGGCCCAGAACCGTTCGGCGATCAGCATCAAAGGCGTAGAAGAGACTGCAACAATCAGAGTCCACACGCGGTAGTACTCCCCACCCCATTCGTTTACCAAAATGGCGGCGGCCAGAAGCATTGAGCCCATCACCAGAAGCGGCTGGGGTAGAGCCCAGAGGATGGCTTTCCTGTCCCATTTGACTTTGCTGCCTTCGGTGATGATCCCCTCTTCGGTGCGCACTATTGGCTTGCCGGAGGGGCCCATCTCGGGTGATGAGCGGTCCGCCGAGTCAAGCGGGTTAACCATATCGAGAGGATTTATGGATTGATCAGTCATCAATGCTACTCCTGAGCTATTGGGCTGATGCGCGGGGTGAATTTAAGGTTGAATTGATTAGTCATGAATCACATTGCTGGTAATCTAACAGGCGTTTTTAGCGCCACAAGTCCCAGTGGTTGCCCACTCAATTTCTCCGTCCTCGATCTTTGGAGTAAGAATATAGGTCACCCCATCCAGGTCGGACTCATCCTTCATCCACGTCGCAATGATCTGGCCGTCGATGAC
>JANQJM010000230.1 GCA_028281635.1 Pseudomonadales bacterium
AACGTGAGACGTCGCAATCGTAATACCACGCTCTTTCTCTTCTGGCGCATTATCGATTTCATCAAATGCCTTAAGGTCACCACCGTAGGCTTCTGCACAAACCTTGGTCAGCGCAGCAGTCAACGTCGTCTTACCATGGTCTACGTGACCAATCGTCCCTACGTTTACGTGTACCTTATTTCTTTCAAATTTTTCCTTCGCCATGCTGGATAGCCCCTATTTCTTGCTATATCTCAAATTGACTGATGTTTAACGAATCTGTGAGGTGGTGCCTGTGGAGCCAATTTCAAGTAGCTCCTGCTTCTATATATAGAAGCAACAATCCTCTACCTGTTTCTCTTTCTTCTTATATAAGCCTTGCTTTCAACTAATCTGGTGCTCACTCCCGGAGTTGAACCGGGGACCTCATCATTACCAATGATGTGCTCTACCGCCTGAGCTAAGCGAGCTGAAACATTAAATGTAATGCCACTCTAAGCCGTTCGTTAGCCCGGCGTTTACTAGATACTCTTGGCTTTTTCCAACTGCGTCAGTGAATTGGAGCGGGTAGCGGGAATCGAACCCGCGCAACCAGCTTGGAAGGCTGGGGTTCTACCTCTGAACTATACCCGCGTGATCAAAAGCGAGTCTGCCGTGCATCCACTTCCCTGATTTCTAAATCGATCTCTCCCAAGACCACAAAATCAGTTGGTGGAGGGGGGTGGATTCGAACCACCGAAGCTTGCGCGTCAGATTTACAGTCTGATCCCTTTGGCCACTCGGGAACCCCTCCCACAAGATCTCCCAAGGGTCAAAATCCCTGGCTCTCTCACTCAGGGGCGGCATTTTATTGGAATTGGGATGCTTGTGCAATCGTTTGGCAGAGAATTTCGGTCCTTGTCAAGTCCGTCCTTTCCCCAGTTAAATCAAGCCATTCCGGCTGATTGATGGAGTCAGAACCGGTCGGTCTGAGCCATACCTGAATCTCATCCAGTGCCTCACCGATTTGCTCGATTTCTGGCCCATATCCGAGGTCCCGGACCTGATTCCGCACCTCGATTGCCTCGGTGGCGGACCCATAAACCCCTAAAGCGATGGCGTTTTCCAATTCACCGCGGGTAATCAGATAGGTCTCGATGTCTAAATCTGCCCCGATGAGCCGCTCACTCAGGTCTTCCAGGGTCAAATTGGCGATCTCCCGGGACGGGGTCGGCGCCAGATAGACGCGATATTGGAGCAACTGGTTGGGATCAGCAAAATTGAGATAGGTGCCGAAATCTCTGGCCTGCGCACGGGTTATGAACTGCCCGGCATCTTCAGCGGAGACGAATCCGCTAACCACCGAGCAAAGCCGACCAGTGGGCTGGGGAAGCTGGGCAATTTGCTCGTCATATTCGGAAATCAGGGTCAGACCGGTGTTCAGCAGTGGTCGGGGCTGGGCCAATGGCTCGGCAGCCGGCGTCTGATACTGATTCCAGCCAAAATAGCCCAGATTTGCGAGCAGTAAACAGATTGCAATGTAGCGCATCGTGAATTATTCGGCTTCCTCTAAGTTGGCGAACTCCAGGCCATCCATTACCAGCGATGGGCAGATTTCACCTGCAATCGCTGACTCTGCCAGTGCTTGTTGCAGCAAATCTGCATCGCCGCCGCTTAGCAGCACACTGACTTTATCCTCGGATTCAGCGAGGTCATTCACCACTTTGCTGACAAGTGCCAAGACCTGCGCCAACGCGCCATTTAGCACGGCATGCTCTGTATTCTTGCCCAATTCAGCGACCAAGTTAAATTCTCTGCTCGCCAGACGAATGCCAGTATTTCCCTCCAGGCTATCCAGCATGAGTTGCAGTCCGGGTAAGATGTAGCCTCCCAGATGCTGACCCGAGCCATCGATGGCATCAATAGTCAGTGCGGTGCCACCATCAACTATAACGCAGGCTGATTTTGCTCGATGGAATCCGGCCAGCATGGCCAGCCAGCGGTCAACACCCATGCGACTAATATCCTGATAACTATTGGTGACTCCATTACTCGCCGCACTGACGACCGCAAGCTGCGGGACCAAAGCCCAATTCGATTTCGTCCATGCAGAAATTGCCTCGATACTTTGGTCGCGGCGCACGCTGGCAACCCGAACCTGATCTGGCTTTGGCAGTTCCTTGAAGTCATTCAGCAGTTCTTCCATCGAAGCGACGACACCTGTTTGCTGACCCGGCACAAGTCGCCATTTCACTCGCGAGTTGCCAATATCCAATTCAAGTATCACGCGTCATTCACCTCGTTCGCGTCACGCAGGCTCGGGAAAATCTCGCCACCAGAAATCAATTGTTCTCCCGTCGCAGTCTGCAAGATCAGTGCGCCCTCGGCATCCACGCCCAGTGACTTTCCGATGAGACGACTGTTGCCGCTATCGATAACCACATCGGCTTCAAGATAACGATCGTTAGCGTTCCAATGGGCCTGAAATGGAGCAAATCCAGAATCACAATAGCGATCTATATTCTTAACTATTTGGGAACAAAGTGAAGCCGCCAGCTCTTCGCGGCTCGGAGGCGATTGATTCAATTCATCTAGCGCAACAACAGGTCTATCGATTTCCGCCTTAACGTCCTCGGCAAGCGCATAGTTGATACCAATGCCGATAATGATGGGAAGTGTTGCGTCACCGATGCGGGACTCCAATAAAATACCGGAGAGTTTTTTGTTACCAACCAGCAAATCGTTTGGCCACTTCAGTTTAATCTCCATTGAACTCAAGCTACTAAGCACGGAGTGCACACTCAAAGCCGTAACCAGACTCAGCCCTTGCAGTTGCACCGAATCTGCGGAGAAATGATACAGCAGACTCATATAAAGACCGCCGCCAGCAGGACTTTGCCATGATCGACCACGCCGACCTCTTCCCGCCGTCTGTGCATCAGCAAGAATCAGATGGTTACCAGCAGTCTTCGATTCCAGCAAACGAAAGGCTTCCTGATTCGTCGAATCAATCTCGGCATGCACATGCACTGCCTGCAGTCGCTGCCTAAGCTGCTCCGAAAGACTGTCTTCAACTAGTTGCTTATCCATAAAGTGCTACCTGACGCCTTTTCTATAACTCCTCATAAAGAAAAAGGAGCGGCCTAGTGTTAGCGCACTACAGACCACTCCTTTTGAGCCGGTTCTAACCCGGCAACTACTTCCTGATTCAGTTTAAGGCGTTGCTGATTCATCGCCTCCGCTGTCTTCTCGACGCATCTTCGAAATAGCCGACCAGGCTTCGAGCACAATAAACAAAGAAGAAACCATCACCGCCGCCTGAATAATGACAAGCAACCACTGCCCTGACTCGACATAGGAAATCACATACCAGGCTCCACCCCATGAGGCCATGAACAGAATAAACACTGTAGGAGCAATGAGATATTTCGCTGGCCGTCCCAGCCTAAGCAGATAAACGGAAAGTACGATCAACGTCATGCTCGCCAGCATTTGATTGGAGGCAGCAAATACAGGCCAAATAAGCGTTCCGCCATCACCTGGATAATTGCCATTGGATACCCCAAAAGCCAGGAGCAAGCATGCACCCACAGCCGCGAAGGTAGAAATATAATTGCTCTTTAGAGGCTCAATATTATAGATGTTGCCCCATTCCTGAATGATATAGCGAGTGAGTCGCAACCCTGCATCCATAGTTGTTCCTGCAAACAGCACAACCATTACCGCCAGCATTGTTTGAGCGAAGGTCAAGGAGATTCCCCAGCCTTCACTTATCAGAAGAGCACCGCCCGCAATAAAACCTGTCGCTCCGGGACCACCCGTAATAGTTGGGTACAACTCATCCCAGCCCCCTGCAGCAGTAGCAGCATAGAGAGATCCTGTTACAGCAACAATAGTAATCAATGCCAGGGAGCCTTCGCCCAGCGCGCCGAGGTAACCAACGAAGCGTGCATCCTTTTCATTGTCCAGCTGCTTGGCGCTGGTACCAGAAGAAACAATGCCGTGAAATCCCGACAAAGCGCCACAGGCAATGGTGACAAACAATATTGGGAAGATTGGCGGTGTTCCCTCGGCCACGTCGTTGATCATAGGGGCAGCAACATCTGGCATGGTGAAAAGTACTGCCGTATAAAGTACAAATAAGCCGAGAATCAGTTGTGCTCCATTAATATAGTCACGCGGTTGCAGCAACAGCCACACTGGTAACATTGAAGCGATACCCGCATAGATATAGAGAAGAATGATCCAGTTTCCATGTTCCTGCAGACCGAAAATGTCACCGGGTAAAGCCAAAGGCCATACGCTACCTATATAAATCGTGAAATAGAGAATTGCTACGCCGATTATCGAAATCGCCAACAGATTAACTTTCCTCCTGATCAACACACCAACAGCAACTGCGACAGGAATCGCTGCCCAAGCCGGGAACACAGATTCAGGATAGATGATCATTTCATCTGCAATGATCGTGGCGAACATTGCATTCACCAGGACAAGTAACAGAAAAATAATAATCATCAATACGGAACGCACTCGCGTTCCAATAATAGATTCTGATAATGCACCAATTGACTTAGCGTCATGGCGACTACTTGCCCACAAAGCGCCAAAGTCATGAACACCGGCAAAGAAAATAGAACCGAAAGTTACCCAGAGCAGTGCTGGCAGCCATCCCCAGTAAACTGCAATTGCGGGTCCTACGATAGGTGCCGCACCGGCTACCGCCGTGAAGTGTGAGCCCCAAAGAACAAATTTATTAGTAGGAACATAGTCAACACCGTCTTCAAACTTGTGGGCTGGAGTTTCAAAGTTTGGATCGAGCTGATAGATTTTTTCAGCTATAAATTTCGAATAGACGAACCATCCGAAGGTAAATCCGACTAATCCAAAGAGGACGATGAAGATCGAGGACATAAAATCTCTCCCGACTGATTTTAGTTATTTATTATAAATTTGAAGCATCGAATCATAGCAAGTTAGCCACGTTTGGGCCAAGCTATAAAACTCTGCATTCGCTCAATAAATTCAACAACTTGCGTAAATTCCGGAATCTAACAAGCAATAAAAAACCCGGCAATCAAAGATGACCGGGTTTTTAGTATTTCTTCCACTTAATCCGACGAATCGGCTGCGTGATAAGTCCAGTAACCGATGAACATTTCATCCCAGCTTTGCAGACCAAAGGTCAGCTCTTTGCTGGGGTCAGGGTTGGCTGGGTTGTGTTCAGAGTTGTCGAAGGCACCCGTCACATGGGCCTTCGTTCCTGCTGGCAGGAATGCTGGCTCACTCAATTGGTAAGTGGGCTGCCAGGCATAGCTGTAAGCTGGCACGCTCAACAGATCTTCCGTGCTGCCATCCGGATACTCCACGGTGAACTTCATGTCTCTGCCGCGAAAGTGCATATGGGCACGCAAACCAGTGACAACGACATCTTCATCGAAAATATATTGGGCTTTGGCCTTGTGGTCGCGTTCGTAAGGAGGAATGCGAAACATACCGGACACCGAACGGGTGAAATTCTCATGAGCCGGTGGCTCGTCATACATATACAGACCTAACAGGGTCTCATCCACTGTAGCTCGACCATTAGTCGTATAGTGGAATTGCATGGAGAGTTTGTGACCCTTCGGAATATAGACACCGGTATCTTCCGGAAACATCATGGCATCCACTTTGCCTGGTGCGTAACCTTCGAGAAAACGGTTGGCTACGCTGCCTTGTGCTGCTTCACCTTCAGCAACTTCCAAAGGCGCTGTGACGTAAGTCAGCAAGTGATGAAGTACAGACTCGTCGCCAGCGATGTACTGCACACCTTTAACCCATTTGTCTTCATCGAAAGGAAGCTCAACATCGACGTTGATGTAGTCGAGCACGCCGGTTGCAGGAATCTCATGTTTGGGGGCTTTGATAATGTAATCAGGCTCACCCATCTGCCATTCGCGACGATCCGGGAAGCTCAGTTCGGCCAGAGGATCGACCGCCGCCGCTCCGCGAGGTGCGCCCGCATCAATCCAATGCACTAGTGTCTGCATGTCCGCTTCGGAGATGTAGCGCGCATTGTCGAAGTGACCAATGTAAGGATCGACTTGCGTTGGTGGCATACGCTTGGTGAGCAACACTTCGCGAATCATTGGTGACCAGCCTTGCAACATCAAATGGCTGTCCATGGCAAAAGGCCCAATTCCACCTTCGCGATGGCAGGAAGCACATTGCTCAGCAACGATCGGCGCAACTTCAGTCGCGTAGTCAGGAGTGGTGACCAGATGTTCAGTTCGAGCCGGGTAAGTTAGCTCACAACCTGAAGTTTGTACGGTGACAGTGTCGTTTACTTCTCCAGCTAATTCCGCTTCCAACACGGCCGCCACTGTTGCTTCTGCTGGACCACGGTAAAGCAGATTCAAGCGCTGCGGATCCAATACGGTGACTTCTCCTGCTGTTGAGAATTGCAAAGTTTCAGAAACCAGCTGACCGTCATCAATCAGCAATGGCTGAGCCAGGGCAGCGACTGCCTTGCTGGCGCGCAGGTTCTCCAAATCCTGGTCTTGCGAGGAGTTGATGAAGGCAAACACCACTTTGTCGTCATCCCATTGTGCATCCAGGGCCTGCATCTTCTGCACAGCACCGTCCATGGCGGCACAGTTTGCGTCATAAGACATCAGCACCACGGCTTCCAGATGACGGTAACGGCTCAGTTGGTGGAACGTTCCGTCAGTATCCAGCAAGGCGAAATCACCGGCTCTTTCCGGGAGCGCCATCAGGCTCGAAGAAAGCGCGCAAGTGCTTGCGATAAACAGGGTTTTTAGCAGAGAAAATGATCTCATTTTGTCTAGCTCCAGGGTTTGTGAGCAGTGGCTGGATTTTAACTCAGCGTTAGTGCAGACGCAGCCCATTCTGACTGAACGGCCGTTCGACAAGGGTAGTCGCAGAATCAGTGCAGCGGTGCGGTTTTGTGGTAGGAAAAATAGCCAATAAACATCTCATCCCAGCTCTGCGCGCCGCCTCGCACCGTGGCACCTGGGTCTGGATTACCCAGATTGAACTGAGAGTTATCGAACGCCCCTTCGACGATTACTCTTGAACCCGCTGGCAGCAGCATGGGCTCAGACAATCGATAGGTTGGCTGCCAGTTAAAATTGTAATCCGGCACATTGATGATGTCGTCCTGTGTGCCATCGGGATAAACCACGCGAAACTTCATGTATTTGCCGCGGTAGTGCATGTGAGGACGTAAACCGTGCAACATGATTTCGTCTTCGAAGACATGGGTCGCGCTCATCTTGTGCTCTGACACGCCAGGCGGAATCACGATATTGCGACCACCGTGACTCAGGGAATAAGTGGAATACTGATACTTTGGTTCTTCATCTGCGAAGTACAGACCAAGCAATGTCTGATCCACAGTCTCTTTGCCGAACGTTGTGTAATGCAATGACATCTGCACCGCTGAACCCTTGGGCACAAACATACCGGCGTCCTCGGGATAAGTTGCTGCCTCATCTTTGCCTGGCGCATAACCCTCGAGAAACTCCCGATACTGATCATTTTCGCCTTCCACTATTCTTTCAGAGTAATCTGCAGGCACTATATAGCTGAGCAGATGATGCAGAACGCGCCGATCACCCGGCAGATGTTGTACTGATTTTATCCAGACGTCCTCTTTGAACGGCAGATTTATGGTGACGTTTTCATAGTCCAACACGCCAGTGGCAGGTACGGTAAATGCTGGTACTTCAACGATGTAATCCGGCTCACCCAGTTCCCATTCCGAGGTGGGAGATTCAAACAGAGTCAGCGGATCAATCTCACCGTCTCCGCGGGGCGAGCCAGCGTCGATCCAATGCACCAGGGTTTGCAGCTCTTCTGCATCCATATAACGTGCGTTAGTGAAATGGTTCACACTGGGATCAACTTGTGCAGGTGGCATGCGTTTGGTGAGCATGACCTCTTTCATCATTGGCGACCAACCCTGAACCATCATGTGTGAGTTCATAGCAAATGGTGCGATTCCACCTTCACTGTGGCAGCTGGCACATTTCTCAACCAGAATTGGTGCTACTTCAGTGCTGTAATCAGGAACCGACGCCAGATCTGCATCACGGGCAGGAAAAGTAATCTCACAACCGGTTACTCCTGACGTGACTGTATTGGTAAGGGCATCCCATTCCTCATTGGCAACATGAGCCAGTGTCTGTGCCAGGTAATCGGTTGCCACCACCGGGGTGATATTTCTGGATGGGTCTGCTCTTCTTGTTTCGAGGTCCAAACCTCCGCGATAGACGACTCGAAAACGATCAGGATCGACTACAAGTACTTCACCCGCTTTTCTTATATCCAGTAACTCAGCCACTAACTGACTGGAGTCCACCAGGATTGGCATGTCCAGTTGATAGAGACTTCCCAGTGTTCTGCTATCTTCAAGAGCGGTTTCAGCCGTCGAGTTCAGAGCCAGAAATACGATGCCCTGGTTTTCCCAGGTTGTTTGCAATAGTCGGTATTTGTGCAGGCTTTCCAGGTTTTCTTCACAGGCAGCCGCCATTGAGATGATGACAACGGCTTTGTAATCGCCGTACTTCCGGAGCTGATGGTAAGAACCTTCAGCATCCAATAAGGCAAAATTTGCAATACGCTCATTGTCAGCCGCAGACCACGGGGCAATTACCAGCAGCGAAAAAGCAACGGCGAAGCGAAAGCGTCTGATGGAGTTCATCAGTTGCATGGTGAAGTTCTCTAAACAGGGACGCTAAGCTTAGCTCAAGGAGCCTGACTGGCTAAGCAACTGAGTGTAAGCCTTTGTGACAATTTGCAACCCGGCTCCGCATAAACCTTTGTTTTGTATGGTTATTTTCAAGCAGGCTGACTCCTGGCTAGTTTTTCGCCTGCAGTTTTTGGCCCAAGCCATAGCTGGAGAAACTCTCGATCAGAGACAACCTTCGGAACAGCTCGTACATGCCCCAAAGCACGCCCACAATGACGATCAGTAGCATGCCCCAGCGCATCAATGCAGCGAAGAACATGGCGTCGAATACTGGCCACTGATACTGAAATTGGGACAATTGACCCCCTCTATCGAGCATCCAGTGCCAGGCACTGTGAGCGAGCAAAGCAGATAGGAGGATACAACCGATACGCTCTTCTACCAGATACTTGAAGGCCAGATTTATGATTGGAATAACCAGAATCAGCACCAGAATTTGTCCGAGCTCTACTCCTATATTGAAGGCCAGAAGTGAGGAGAACAGATGGCCACCTGCGAACTGAAGCGTCTCACTGAACAAAAATGAAAAACCGAAACCGTGCACCAGACCAAAACCGAAGGTTACCATCCACCGATGCTCCATCTTTGCGCCAACGATATTTTCAAACGCCATATAGACAATGGATAAAGCAATTAAGGTTTCAATCAGAGGCGGAAACCAGAGCACGCTCGGCGCCATGCCGAAAGCAGAGCTAATCAAGGTAATGGAGTGGGCAATAGTGAACGATGTAATAACAGGTATCAGCGCACGAATGCTGCGCAACGGAATCACCAGACAGAATAGAAACAGTAAGTGGTCGACTCCTTCCAGAATATGATCGAAGCCCATGGCAATGAAGCGCAAAGCAGCTTGATGCCAGCGCGGATCCAGTTCCACGACACCAGGATTACCAAGGTAATTGAAGGCCCGCTCCGCCCCACCTGGCACCAAAAAGCGCAGCACGGTAGTAGTTTCATCTGACAGTGTGCCCAATTCAGGATTGACGGAAAAATCAGAGTCTTCCGATTGAATCGGATAAGTCACCAGAACATCCAGCACACCCTGGCGCCAGAACAAATCCACGCTGTCGTCCAGCGGCGGACTCAGCACATTTTCCAAAGCCGTCTCGTAGCTGGTGAAGGATCGATTGGACGGTAACGATACTCGTGCCGTTACTAATTCCTTGTCCGTCAGCTCAACGCCATTTTCATAGAAATGTAAGGATTCTGTAATGTAGACCCGGGCGGCATCCATCAATTCGAACTCCGCCTCCGAAAACTGCAAATAGCCTGGGCCACGCAGTGGAAAAACAATCTCTCCAAAAGCTTCCATGGGTACGCGCAATAAGGCAGTTAGCTCATTGCCTTCCGGCTTGACGAATGCGTATACAGTGACACGGGAAGGAATGTCATGAGCCTGTGTCAGTGTTGGAATCAACAACAATGTCAGCAGGCACAGAGCACTCATCCAGCGACCGCTGGTAGGGACGGGAAATTGCATCACTTTTGAGGCTTTTTTGAGAGTCTTCATATTGTATTTTTTGTATTAATTACAGCGACTTAAATATTAAGCGAGGGGGCAGGATAATTATCCGCAGGCAAGGCTGCAACCACTCTTTATAGACCTGTTACAAAATCTTACAAGTGGCCTGTGGAATTGGAAGGCTCCGAGTATACTGTCTGGGTTATTGCCAGTATACTCAGCGCTTGCTCTGGTAGTTTCGACGCCCGTCCAGGCAGCTGGTCAGGGCAGTATGAGGAGAACAAAAATGATAAAGACTAAATTAGCGATTGCTTCATCTCTGGTAGTTGCACTTGTTGTGTTAGGGGTTGCCCAATCCAAACTTCAAGAGCCAACTGTTGCCGCCAGTAATGATGTTATGGCCCCCCACTTTCAAGTGGATCCCTTCTGGCCCAAGCCACTTCCCAATCACTGGGTACAGGGAAACACTATTGGTGTTGACGTAGACGAGCGCGATCATATTTTCGCCGTGCATCGCAACACTGAATCTCAATTTATGCGCATTCAGGAAATTGGTTTGTACTCTGGCGTTGCCGAGTGCTGCACACCAGCACCACCAATTCTTGAGTTCGATATCGAAGGTAACCTGATCAATGCCTGGGGTGGTCCTGTTGAAGGCGCACCTTACGTATGGCCAGAATCCAACCACGGTATCGATGTTGCTCCAAACGGTGACATCTGGATCGGCGGTAACGGCGGACCAGACTCTCATGTACTAGTCTTTACTCGTGATGGCGAATACATTCGTACCGTTGGTGTTCCAGGTGCGGACATGAACAGCAACAGCACGACTGCCTACGGCCGGGTTGCTGAAATTGCTATCGATGCAGCCAACGACGAAGTGTACTTTGCTGATGGTTATGCCAATAAGCGTGTCGCAGTTGTCGATCTGGCTACTGGTGCTTTCAAGCGTTACTGGGGTGCCTACGGTAGCACCGACATTGACGATGATGCTGACGACACTTACACCCCAGGTGAGCCAGGCCCACAAGTATTTCGCGGCCCTGTTCACTGCGCCGAGCCTTCAAATGACGGACTGGTTTATGTCTGCGACCGAGGTGCTGACCGCGTTCAGGTATTCCGTCCCGACGGCACGTTTGTGAGCGAGCACATTTACAACCCAGCCACTCTGGCACAGGGTTCAACCTGGGACATCGCGTTCTCACCTGACGAAGATCAGGAGTTCATCTATCTTGCCGATGGTCAGAACTTCAAGATATCCATCATTGATCGCGCCTCAATGGAAGTGCTTTACACCTTCGGTGACGGTGGTCGACAGCCTGGACTGTTCTTCGCACCACACAGTATTGCCACCGACTCAGAAGGCAATATCTACACTACTGAAACTTACGAAGGTAAGCGCATTCAGAAGTTTAACTTCCAGGGCATGCGTCCAGTCACTGTAGTTGACCGCGCACCAACCTGGCCTGCTGAAGAACTTTAGTATCTCCTCACCAATAAAAAACCCGGCTCAGGCCGGGTTTTTTATGCTTTGTGCAATCGCAAAATACTTACCCCCAGTTGAAGGGACCCACCACTTCCTGAGATCTATCCATTCCCTGCGGAATGAAATGGCAAACAAACGACTTTCGACTCAAGGCATCATTCTCTACAACATCGCCACCGTGCAGCAGCAATCCGTTCCACAAAAGCACGTTGCCTTTTTTCGCCAAAAACCGCTTTCGCTCATAGTTTTTTGATACCGAGTTCAGATGATCATTGTATTTGTGGGTCAAAGATAACTCACAAGTTCGGAGATTGGTTTGTGGATAATTATTGAATTGCTTAAAAAACCCTGCCTTTTGCGACTTAGGGTAGTAAACCAGTGGTCCACTTTCCGAAGAAACGTCTTCACAGGCAATCCACGCACCAATGAGATGATTAGCGGGGAACACGTGAAACACTGCTGTGTCCTGGTGCAATTCCTGACGGCTTCCATAAATAAAATTGATACTGTAGTGAGGGATTGCTTCTTGGCGCAACAACTTGGAACAGACCGACTTGAGAGTTGGATCTTCATATAATTCTCGAGCAGCCGCGGAGAATCTGTAAAACCCGTGCACTCGCCAACGATCTCTGGCTTTGATTTGTAATCTTTTTTGCTCTGGTATCTGCAATAAATCTGAATGCGCAATGCCAGGTACTGAGGATGGGTCTTTTCTGACCTCCTCAATCTGCAGTCCCTGAAAAGGTTCTGCTGCTGTCCATAACGCATCGACGTCCTCACACATCCGATCAATAAGCTCGTGATTAACACAGTCGTTTAGAATTACGTAACCGTCCGTGCACCACTTAACCAGCAGCGCATAATCTTCAGCATTCAATTCGCCCTGTTGTACCAGGCGATCCAAAGATTCAAGCGCATCAGGCCTGTCGTACCAAGGTAGACTGCTCTGAAAGTCAGGCCATTGTCTGCCAGGCTCGCTGAACTGAAGCAGTTTTTTGAATTGTTGGGAAAGAGCTGAAAATGCCACTGAAATTGATCAGGTGAGTGAGCTATCAAACAAGAATAGATAACCTCTATTCACAAGTCTATAAAAGAAACTAACGGGACCTGAATCTTGCCCCAAAGGGGATTTTATGAAGCCAGAAATAGTGATAAATTCATTTACTCAGTAGTTGTTTCACTCACACTAATAACAGGAAACCGCTATGCCTGCTCCTAAGAAGCCCCTCATCATCGTTTCCCTCGCCCTGGTCGCTTTTATTGCACTGAGTATCGGGCAAGATCGTCTGCAGCAATCTGCTGAGGCAGTGAACAATGACCGTTTGATTCCGCACTTTGTGGTGGATCCATTCTGGCCACAACCATTGCCCAATAAATGGATACTGGGCAGAACAATTGGTATTGCCATCGACAATCGTGATCATCTGTTTGTAGTGCATCGTGATCAGGACAGCATGTTCATGAATCAGGAACTGGGTCTGGATCGTGGGCGTGCGGAATGTTGCACTGCCGCGCCGCCAATCCTGGAGTTCGATACTGACGGCAATCTTATTAATGCCTGGGGTGGTCCCGGTGAAGGCTATACCTGGCCGGAGTCCAATCATGGCATCGAAGTCGGACCGGATGGCAATGTCTGGATCGGCGGCAATGGCTCCGGTGATTCCCATGTGTTGGTATTTACCCGCGACGGACAGTTCGTTAGAGAGATTGGCATTCCCGGCGAACCCACAGACAGTCTGAGCACCGTTTCGTTTGGTCGGGTTGCTGAAATCGCTATCGATGCCAATGCCGGGGAAGCGTATTTCGCTGACGGTTACGGCAATAAGCGAGTCGCCGTGGTTGATGTGGCGACCGGCGCCTTCAAACGCTTCTGGGGTGCCTATGGTAATGAACCCATCGACGAGCGCGTAGCTTATGATCCAAACGAGCCACTGCCGCAACAATTTGTTGGACCAGTGCACTGTGCTGAACCTTCAAATGACGGCTTGATTTATGTATGTGATCGCGGTGCTGATCGCATTCAGGTATTCCGACCCGATGGAACCTTTGTAAAAGAAAGCCAGGTGGCACCTTTAACACTTGCTGGATCAACCTGGGACATCACGTTTTCACCAGACGAAGAACAGGAATTCCTCTACGTGGCCGACGGTGGCAATTTCAATGTACACATTCTGGATCGAGAATCACTGGAAGTGCTGGCTGAGTTCGGTGAAGGGGGTAGACAACCTGGCTTGTTCTTCGCGCCCCACAGCATTGTGACTGACTCTGATGGCAACCTCTATACCACCGAAACCTATGAAGGGAAGCGTGTTCAGAAATTCTTGATGCAAGGCATGCGACCTATCACCGATCACCGGCCCGGCGCACCCTGGCCCGAGGGCGAAATACACTAGCTATCAAACAACTGACCCCAAAGGCCGGTGCTGCCGGCCTTTTTTCTGCCTCAGTTAGTGTGAGCGGGATAGCCGTTCAGCTTCCTTGAACCCGCTTTCTATGTCCATTATTCTGCATGAGCGCAAACTAGATTGAGAAACGGATTACCAATGATCAAGTACACGATTGCAGCTTTGCTCACCACCCTTTCTATCGCGATAACAAGCCATGCTGCTGAAGATCTGACAATTGATTTCAGCTATGACAGGAACGTCAACATCGGCACTATTCGTCCAGTGTTAAAACTAGCTGAATTCGATGATGATCGTGGTGGGGACAGCAGTGTCCTCACTCAAGACTATAACCTCAACGCTCCGCTCGCTGACATCGTGCGAGATGCCTTCGCTCAGGGATTCGCCAAGGGTGGCATAGATCTGGTGGATGAAGGCGAAGACATGCAGATCGTTGGTAATGTAATCAGCGCCGAGTCGCAGATGACCGAACGTGGTGGTGTGCCCTCCATTCAATTGACTATCCGCACTAACATTCAGCTTCGCAACGGCGGCCGAACTATCTGGGAGAATACTCTGTTTGGCCGCGGAACTGTGCCAGAAGAAGAAGGCATGACCGCTGCTGTACATGCCTCTTTGGAAAGGATGGTTCGCGAGTTATTCGGCGACGACTATTTCTTGATCGAACTGCAATAGCCTTAATCTAATCGCAGCCCAATGCCGACTGTAATTCCAGCGTAAGCGGAGCAGTTGCTTCCGGAAACAGATCCAGCGACGTTATCGCCTCCACTTCTTCGATGCTGCTGGTCAGCTCACAATGATGGACATGTACCGGCGTGTCCTGGTCAAAAAGAAACGCCGCTGCTCTTCCCTCTTTATCAACTACTACTTTGAAGAAGCCATCGGGCACTCGATGGGAGCGGGCTGTGTTTAGCAACCTCGGCTCAGCTTCGCTGTTAAACGTTGGGCCAGTCACCACAAAAACCGCAGCTTCCCTGTTCACCAGATTCCGTATTGCCCAATCCAGTCCGTACCAGGCCCCCTGGCTGAGACTGTTAGTGCGGGCCACTGCGTTACTGAGATAATTTACCTCATCCCAGTAAGGCGTGGCAGCAAAGCTCACCAGGGGCACGTACTGGGCTCGAATGTATCCGGTGCTGTCGCTGGTCATGAAGTCTGCACTGGTAAGAGTCTCGATGGCATAGTCATCCGCTACCGGTCGCCGCGACAGGCTGGATGCGATGCCAATCGCCCCCGCGTCAACTTCATAGGCGACCCACTCCGCAGTTTTCAATTCTGAGTTATAAGAAAGTGCATAGATCGAGCGCAGCAGGAGATGGTTGTTGGCATCAGCACCAGTGGGACAACCCAGGAAGCAATGTTGAATCTGATAGACCTGGGCAACGGCAGGAACAACGAAAATCGCTGCAGGAATAGTCAATAGAAGAAAGAAGCTACTGCGAACTCGGGCAATAATAGCTACAGTTAGTTGCCCAGTGTCGACTCTGGGTCTGATTCTCTCTGAATGGCTGCATTTCCCCATGGCTTTACGCTTCTGTTACTTACCCCGTACATTTGCCCCAAAAACCGGGCGCAGCATAACAAGTTCACCTTATTGGTGAAATATTAATCAATGGCAAAAAAATGTGCGTTTATTGGGTGTCAGATTGTTAACAAATCGACCCCCGGCAACGTCTATAGGTCAGGTTTTGAGCAAGCAACCAGATTCTATCGAGTTTAGATGGATTTACCTGAAAGCCCCGTGTTTTCTGGATTTGGACCAATCGAAGCCGACAATCCGGAAAAACAGCTACCCAATTATTGAAAATTGGGCATTTTTTTAATTTTCAGGAAGCCATTTGATAACACTCTCACTAGTATGCGAGCGTGAATTTAAACCTGCTTCAACCTGCAAAAAGCTTGAGGAGAGCAACATGTTAAAAATCTCATCCCTTGCCAAGTTGGCTCTGGCTGGCACACTGGCAGCGTATGTCTGTCTGCCCGCAAGTGCCGCTGATCGCATCAGTGATTTCTCACTGGTCGACCATAACGGCAAATTTTTCCAGCTTAGCCGCGCCGCAGATAACGAAGCCATCGTCATTCTGGCCCATGAGGACAGCCGCGATGTGCGTCGTGCATATGGAGACCTGGAAGAGCTTGTCGAGCAGTTCGCCGACCAGTCCGTCGCCTTCTACTTGATCGACTCCACTGGAGCCTCGGACAAAGTTGAAATGCGTGATGTGGCGGATGACGCAGATATCGCTCTGCCCATATTAATGGATGACACTCAACTGGTCGCAAAGGAACTGGGTATCAACCGCGCTACTGACGTGGTGATCCTTGATCCTGAATCACAAGAAGTTGTTTTCCGCGGTGCGTTGAATGACCGCTGGGCCGAGGGCAGCCGCTCCCGTCGCGCTTCTGAGCACTATGTTGCAGACGCCTTGAATGCATTCCTGGCTGGCAACGACATCGCAACCGAGCAGCTTGCCAGTAAAGGTGACGCCATCGAGTTTGCCACGCCTGATAGCGTATCTTATGCCAACGAAATCGCACCGATCCTGAAAGAGCGCTGTGTGACATGTCATATGGAAGGTGGCATTGCTCCTTTCGCTATGACTAACCACCAGATGGTTCAGGGCTGGTCTCCAATGATCCGCGAAGTGCTTTACACCAAGCGTATGCCACCAGGCCAAATCGGAACTGAGTATGTTCACGATTTTCGCGATGTAGCACACATCACTGTTGAGGAAACTCAAAAGCTGGTGAGCTGGATCGAAGCTGGCGCGCAGAACAATGACGGTGCAGATCCTTTAGCTGAATACAATCCTGAGCTTGTTAAATGGTCTTACGGTGAGCCCGATCTGGTTTACCAGATCCCAGCTCAGCAGATCCCAGCTACTGGTGTTCAGGACTACCGCAACATTGCGATGCCATTGAACCTGGAAGAAGACGTTTGGGTTAAGGCAATCGAATTCGAAGCTGGTGACACAACTGTCCTTCACCACATCATCGCTTTCGCTTACGGTCCTAACGGTGTAAACGAATTCGAAATTCTGAACCAGGGCATCGGTCTCGGTGCCTATGCTCCAGGTAACGAAGTAAATACTTATCCTGAAAATTCAGGTTTCCCACTGAAAGCTGGTGGCGGTCTGATGCTGCAGCTTCACTACACCACCTCAGGTCGTGAAACTGTAGACGAATCAGAAATTGCACTTTACCTGTGGGATGAAAAGCCAGAGCTCACCGTTCTGGGCGGTTCTGCTGCGGAGTTGGATATCAATATTCCTCCTTTCGAAGCACGTCACGAAATGGTTGCTACTGCGAAATTCCGCAAGGACTCTTACCTGACCATGCTAGGGCCACACATGCACTACCGTGGCTACGACGCTAACTTCAAGCTGGTCTACCCAGATGGCAGCACTGAAGAAGTGTTGAATGTACCTAACTACCAGTTCAACTGGCAGAAGGTATACGACTTCAAGGAACCGAAGTTCGTACCCGCAGGTACTGAAATGGTATTCACCGGAACCTTCGATAACTCCGAGATGAATCCTTTCAACCCAGATCCTTCCCAGACACTGACATGGGGGGAACAAACCTGGCAGGAAATGTTCTTCGGCTTCTATCGTTATGTAGAGGCTAATGACAACGGGGACGATTAATTCCCGGCCAGAAGTAGTTCCAAGAGCCCGACCACTCTAGAGTGGTCGGGCTTTTTATTGCCTGCAATTTGACTCACTGGTGCCGCTGTCCAGTGCTTATGGTAAGGTTTCCTGCAGCTCAAATCTGATAAGTCCCACGTTAGTTTCACCGGAGGTCAGTAAATGAGCCGGCTACTAATTGACTCGATTCGCCATCTGGCGAGTTTTAGTGTTTGTATTCTCCTCGTACTGCCAGTGTCTGCTGCTGGGCAAGATCAGCAACTGGATCTGGTAATTGCGAACGGACGGGTCATCGATCCGGAAACTGAACTGGATGCAATCCGTCACGTCGGCATTACCGATGGCTCAATCGTGGCTGTTTCAGCATCACCTTTGGCCGATCAACTTGCTCCCGATGGCGAGTTGATTGACGCCACTGATCTTGTCGTTGCGCCCGGCTTTATCGACATGCACACCCACGGCCAATCGGAAACTTCCAGTTACTTTATGGCACACGACGGTGTCACTACCACCCTCGAACTGGAATCCGGTGTTTACGGTGTTGAAGAATGGTTAGAGGCCCGGCGCGGCAAACGGCCTGTTCACTTCGGTGCTTCGGCCTCGCACAATACAGCCAGAATCGTCGCATTGCATGAGGGACAGGACGCCAGGATTCTCGGAAACTCTCTGCGCCGGCGTCACATAGAGCCCAACGGTGATGCTATCCCCTACGCCGCCTCCATGCGAGAAAGTCGCTATGCCACACTGACTCCTGACAGACATGATTTGCTGCGTGCTGAGATTCAGGAAGACCTCAATGAAGGCGCAATAGGAATTGGTCTTGCACACCAATACTCGCCAGGTGTAAATGAGAGGGAAGTCTATGATCTGTTCGAGTTCGCAGCAGAGCAATCGGCGATCATTTTTACCCACGTCAGGTCTTCTGAGCCGCTGGCGATGCAGGAAGTCATTGCCAACTCGGTACTCACATCAACGCCCCTGCACATCGTGCATGTGAATTCCATGGCTCTGGAAAACATCGATTTGATATTGAATATGATTTCCAGGGCACAATCGAACGGATTCGACATCAGCACTGAAGTATATCCCTACACTGCCGCGTCAACAGGTCTTGAGTCCGCCCTGTTCGATGAAGGTTGGCAGAACGATTTTGGAGTCAGTTATGATGCGCTGCAGTGGGTTGCAACGGGAGAAAGGCTCAATGCCGAAACATTCGAGCTTTACCGCGCACAAGGTGGGCCGGTCATTATTCACATGATGCAGGAAGCCTGGATCGATCGTGCACTTTCTGAAGACTTCGTGATCGTGGCATCTGATGGTATGCCTTATGCCCCAGGTGCGCATCCCAGATCTGCGGGCACTTTTAGCAGAGTACTTGGACGTTATGTCAGGGAACGGGGTGTACTGGACCTGCAATCAGCGATTCGCAAAATCACCTTGATGCCCGCGCTACGACTGGAACCTTATGCGCCGCAGATGGCCAGAAAAGGCAGAGTGCAAGTAGGGGCCGACGCCGATCTCACCCTCTTTGATCCCGAACGCGTCATCGACACCGCCACGTTTGAAGAGGGTCTCTCCTACTCCGAGGGAATTGAGTACGTTCTGGTGATGGGCATCCCTGTTATTCGTAACGGCGAAACTGTGGAAGGCGAATACCCCGGACAGGCCATTACTGGCAATGGGCTCGCTCCCTAGCTAGCAGCCCTGAGACCAGGACCGCACCTGACCCCCGTTTTCCTTGCGCCTGAGCAGGTTTCCAGCCTATTTCGCTGTGATAGACTCAGAATCCTGTTGTATTTCAAAATCAGAATAACGAGTTCTATGAAAAATCTACTTCTCGCCTGTCTCGTCTGGCTTGTCAATCTGGCGCTGCCGGCGGTTGCTGACACCACACTCATCACCAACGTTAATGGCTATACCCTGAACAGCGACTACGAGCTGCTTCAGTTCAATGCCATTCGATTCACCGATGACACTGTTGATGCAGTATTCTCAGATGGGGATATCCTGCCCACCGGTTCAGACACCGTTATAGATGGGGAAGGACGCACAATGATTCCGGGACTCATCGACGCCCATGGTCATGTGATGGGATATGGACTGGGATTGTTACGTGTAGATTTAGTGGGCACAAGCACCGAAACGGAAGCCGCCCAGCGAGTACTGGAATTTGCGGAAGCTAATCCCGACGTGGAATGGATTCAGGGTCGTGGTTGGAATCAGGTGCTTTGGGACAGTAACGAGTTTCCAACGGCTGCCAGTCTCGATGCAGTGGTTAGCGACCGGCCGGTGTGGTTAAGCAGGGTAGATGGTCATGCCGCCTGGGCCAATACCATGGCGATGGAACTTGCCGGCATAGATCGCGACACGGAAGACCCGGTAGGTGGTCAGATCATTCGCGATGAGAATGGCGATGCGACGGGCGTGTTTGTGGATACTGCAGAACGGTACATTGAAGAGATCATTCCACGCACCACATTCAACGAGCAAAAGGCTGCATTGACGGCCGCCATGAATGCATTGGCCGCTTACGGAATCACTGGTGTGCACGACGCAGGCATCGGCAGCAGTACCGTCAGAGCCTATAAAGAGCTGGTGGCGGAAGGGCCACTACCGATTCGAATCTATGCAATGTTGGCAGCTTCCGATCCGCTGTATCAGGATCGACTGGCTGAAGGCTTCTTCAAGAGTGATGACTCAACCCTGGCCATCGAAAGTGTCAAAGTCGTTGCCGATGGAGCCTTGGGTAGTCGGGGTGCAGCCCTGATTGAAGACTACAGCGACGATGCTGGTAATCGTGGTTTGCTGCGTCACAATGATGAGCGCCTGGAGTTTCTTATGCGGGCAGCCATGAATGCAGGCTTTCAGGTAAATACTCATGCCATTGGTGACCACGCCAATATGAAAGTGCTGGATAACTACGAGCAGCTGATTAACGAGACCAATACCAGAGCTCGTCGGCATCGGGTGGAACATGCTCAAATCCTTCGCTTTGAGGACATTCTCAGATTCGCTGAGTTAGGAGTCGTCCCTTCCATGCAGGCGACTCATGCCACCAGCGACAAGAATATGGCAGTGAATCGCATTGGTATGGTGCGTATCCAGGGTGCTTACGCCTGGCGCAAGCTACTGGAGACTGGTGCCCGAATCGCCAATGGTTCTGATTTTCCTGTAGAGCACCCAAACCCCTTCTACGGATTACACGCTTCTGTAACTCGACAAGATCAGCGCAACGAACCCGAGGGCGGCTGGTATCCGGAGGAAAACATGACCCTGATCGAAGCATTTGCAAGTTTTACCCTCGACGCCGCCTATGCAGGCCATCAGGAGAATGAACTCGGCTCATTGGAGCCAGGCAAGAAAGCGGATTTTATCTTTATAGATCGCGACCTTTTTGACATGCCTCTCTCAGACTTATGGCAGGTTCAAGTGGAAGAAACCTGGGTTGGCGGCCGCCAGATCGGAAATTAATTACTACACTCATTCGGAGGTAAGCATGCAATATCGAAACGCATACCTTGTAACACTTGTCTTACTCTTGTTGACCGCATGCGGTCCAACTAATGAGGCGCCTACTCCAGTTGTTGCAACACCCGCAGCAGAAAGATTCACTGCGGAAGAGATATCACGCATGGAAGCAACTGCTGCCAATGTGGAAATTCTGCGCGATCGCTGGGGCATAGCACACATCTACGGCGTAAGCGATGCGGACACGGTTTTTGGCACGCTGTATGCCCAGGCCGAAGATGATTTTTACCGACTGGAAACCAATTACATCAACGCCATGGGTCGTCTTGCCGAGGCAGAGGGTGAGCAACAACTGTATCGCGACTTGCGCATGAAGTTGTTTATCGACCCGGAAGATATGCAAAGGCAGTTTGATGCCAGCCCAGGCTGGTTACAAGACTTGATGGTGGCATTTGCCGATGGACTCAACTACTACCTGCACACTCATCCGCAAGTAGAGCCGCGAGTCATTCAAAAGTTCGAACCGTGGATGGCCTTAAGTTTTACCGAAGGTAGCATTGGCGGAGATATCGAACGAATAAACATCCAGCGCCTGCAAGAGTTTTACAACAATGGCCCCATGGTTGCGCAGCTTGAGATGCCATTCGATGGTGAACCGAGAGGCTCCAACGGTTTCTCCATCGCACCGCAAAACACGGTCAATGGTAATGCGCTGTTCCTGATCAATCCTCATACTTCGTTCTTCTTCCGTTCTGAACTGCATATGGTTAGTGAAGAAGGACTTAATGCCTACGGCGCCGTAACCTGGGGGCAGTTCTTCATCTACCAGGGTTTCAATGAAAACACCGGTTGGATGCATACCTCCAGTCGCGCCGATGCTATCGATGAATACCTTCTCACGGTCATAGAACAGGACGATGGCTACTACTATCAGTTCGGCGATGAGCAGCGGCCATTAACAGAAAGAGTGATCACGTTGCCATATATAGATGGCGATACGATGCGCGAACGGGAAGTCACCGCTTACTTCAGCCATCATGGCCCAGTCGTTCGCGAACAGGATGGTCAATGGGTTGCCTTTAGCATCATGGAAGAACCGATTAAAGCGCTATCGCAGTCCTACGGCCGCACCAAGGCCAACAACTACGAGGAGTTTGCGGCCACCATGGAGTTGCGCACCAACTCCTCCAATAACACGGTGTATGCAGACAGTGCTGGCAACATAGCCTACTGGCACGGTAACTATATCCCCCGCCGCGATCCCAGCTTTGACTGGAATAGCCCTCTTGATGGCAGCAACCCGGCTACCGACTATCAGGGTCTACACACGGTCAACGAGATGATTACCGTAATGAATCCAGGCAGCGGATGGATTCAAAACACAAACAACACGCCTTTCAATGCGGCAGGACCAGGTTTCAGTCCCGATCCTGATGACTACCCGGTGTACATGGCAAACAATCCCGAGAATCCTCGAGGTGTGCATGCAGTCAGAGTGCTAGAAGGAAAAGCTGACTTTACCCTGGATTCACTAATCGAAGCGGCCTACGATTCTGAGCTGCCATTCTTCCAGGACCTTGTTCCCGACCTGTTTCTCATTACCTCAGTAGACAGTCCCATGCCTGTTAATACCGATGACAATGCCATAAGGGTTTCAATTGCATCCGACACCCTGGAATACATCGACCTGTTACGTGGCTGGGACTACCGCTTCGGTGTCGACTCTGTCGAGACCTCACTAGCTGTTTATTGGGCGCAACAACTCATGGACGACGTCCGTGACGAAGCCAATGCCCAAGGCATCAACATCTATGAGTACATGGTTGCAAATTCAACTCCCTCGCAGAAGTTGAGCGCCTTACGTCAAGCTGCGGAAACGCTCATCAATGGCTTCGGTTCCTGGCAAGTCCCCTGGGGCGAGATTAATCGCTATCAAAGACTGACTGGTGACCTGGTACAGGATTTCGATGACAACGCACCTTCACTTCCCGTCGGCTTTGCTTCCGGCCGCTGGGGTTCACTCGCCTCGTTTGGTGCACGCACCTATCCCGGCACTAATCGCATGTACGGTACCAGCGGCAACAGTTTTGTCGCCGCTGTGGAATTCGGTTCTCCACTTCGAGCAAAAGCCATTACGGTAGGTGGATTGCAAAGTGATCCCAATTCGCCGCACTTCGATGACCAGGCAGAGATGTATGCCAATGGTGAATTCCGCGATGTGCTGTTTTATCGCGATGATATCGAAGCGAACCTGGAACGCCGTTATCGGCCCGGTGAATAGACTGTAACAAGGATCTTGTGAGCAGAAGGAATTACGCACCATGAGTGGTTCAGCGACCCACCGAGCCGGCAGGCATTTTCTGCAAATACCAGGACCTTCCAATGTGCCCGACAGTGTGTTGCGCGCCATGGCGCAACCGGTGATCGACCATCGCGGACCAGAGTTTCCCGGGCTAACGCTTCCCTTATTCGAGAAACTCAAGAAAGTCTTCAGAACCGAATCGGAAGTCTTCATTTACCCTGCTTCAGGCACGGGCGGTTGGGAATGCGCACTACTCAATGCCCTGTCTCCCGGTGCCAAAGTCCTGGCTTTTGAAACCGGACATTTTGCCACGCTGTGGAAAAATGTGGCCGAGAAACTGGGCTTACATATTTTATGGATGCCCGGAGACTGGCGTCATGGCGTGGACCCCAAACTGGTGGAAGAGAAACTGAGCGAAGACTCGGACCAGGAAATCAAAGCTGTGCTTGCCGTGCATACAGAAACCAGCACTGGTGTGACCAGCCGCATCCCCGAGATACGTGCCGCAATCGATAAGACGAAACACCCTGCATTGTTTATGGTTGATGCTGTCTCATCCCTTGCCTGCTCCGATTACCGTCATGACGAATGGGGAGTCGATATCACGGTAAGCGCCTCGCAGAAAGGACTGATGTTGCCGCCCGGACTGAGCTTCAATGCGGTTAGCAGCCTGGCCCTGGAGCAATCGAAAAACTCCCAGTCCCTGCATTCCTATTGGCATTGGGACACGATGCTGGAAAACAATGCTCGCGGTTATTTTCCCTATACGCCCGCAACTAACCTGCTCTACGGCCTCGATGAAGCACTGAACCTGATCCATGCTGAAGGTTTGGACAATGTCATTGCTCGTCACGCGCGATTTGCCGAAGCGACTCGAACAGCCGTTGCGGCCTGGGATCTGGATAACGTGTGCCTTAATGAAGCGGAGTACTGCAACAGCACGACAGCGGTGTTTGCCCCTGGCGATGCGGACGCCTTGCGCAAAGTGATACTTGAGAAATTTGATATGTCATTGGGAACTGGACTTGGAATTTTGCGAGGCAAGATATTCCGTATTGGACACCTGGGCGACATCAATGAACTCATGTTGATGGGCACTCTGAGTGGCGTTGAGATGGGTCTCAAAGTAGCAGATATGCCGCATCAGCCCGGCGGCGCGCAGGCTGCGATGGAATTTCTTGCCAGCACCTCCGACTGACAATTAGAACAACAAGGAGCCTTTATGGACCCTGCCACTGCAGTAAATACTAGTGCTGCAATCTCTCTGTTAGGCTTTGCCGCCGTTATCTTTCTGTTGCTGTTTCTCATCGCCAAATGGAAATGGCATGTCTTCTTTGCACTGCTCATTCCGATTTTGTTGTTCGGCATCTTGCCAGGTATTCAACAAAACAACTTTATCGATGCTTTTGAGAGTGGGTTTGGCAATACCCTGGGTTCAATCGGCGTGGTCATCGTACTCGGCTCGATTATCGCTGAGGCGCTGAAACACACCGGGGCAATTCAAGTAATTACTCGTT
The DNA here is from genome assembly GCA_028281635.1 of Pseudomonadales bacterium. Lineage (GTDB taxonomy): Bacteria > Pseudomonadota > Gammaproteobacteria > Pseudomonadales > Pseudohongiellaceae > UBA9145. The sequence continues at coordinate 24,998 of JANQJM010000230.1, forward strand.
CAATGGTGAATCTGGTTGGCTCCAACCGCATGCCACTGGCATTAACTCTCACTGGCTTCATCATTGGTGTCGCGATTTTTTCCGACGTGGCCTACGTGATTCTGAATCCGTTGGTGCACTCTGCAGCGAAAACCATGGGTGTTGGCATCGCAGTGATGTCTACCGGGTTAGTGGGAGCACTGCAACTTACTCACGCCATCGTGCCACCTACCCCTGGCCCACTGGCAGCGGCAGCATTAGTTGGCGCGGATATCGGCAAAACAATCATCTACGGCAGCATCGCCTGCCTGTTTGGGTCCCTGGCCTGTTGGGCGTGGGGAACTATGTTTGCTGGTCCGCGCATATCGACCCAGCCTTCCGATGAATTCGAAGGCATTACCATCGATGACCTGGACGAAGATGGCCCTTCCGAGTTGCCTAGCACGCTCAGTTCCTACATGCCGATTGTGATTCCGATCGTGCTTATTGGTACTCAGAGTGTTGTCGCACTAACCTTTCCCGAGGGTCATATCCTGCGCACTGTTTTTCTTTATCTGGGTTGGCCGGTAATGGCGCTGTCCGTTGGTGTTTGGCTTGCTTATCGCAATATTAAGAGTAAAGACGACAAAGAAAAAGCGCGCGACGCCTGGGTGGAAGCAGCACTGAAAACTTCTGCAATGATTCTGGTTGTCACGGGACTCGGTGGCTCTCTAAGCGCAATCCTACGCGGCACCCCTGCGGTGGATTTCATAGCGACTTTCTTCAGCGATTATGGGCTTCCTGCAATTCTGTTGCCATTCGTTATCGGTATCATTGGCAACATGATTACTGGGTCGACAACAGTTGGTGTTATCACTGCCGCGTCTTTAGTTGCACCGATGCTTGGAAATCTCGCGCTTTCACCGGAAGCCGCCATGCTGGCGGGCGCTAGTGGCTCTGTAATCATCAAATACGTAAACAGCAGTTACTTTTGGGTGTGTACTTCGTTATCTAAACTGAGCGTGCCCGATGCAGTATTCAGTTACGGTGGCGCAACGCTGGTAGGGGGCCTTGTTTCATTTGCTACTGTTTGTGTTCTTTGGGGTGCAGGATTGATTTAGCTATCGCACCCTAAAACAGCGCAAGATGGAATATGGTAAGCTGGGCATTCGTTCACTAACAACGGAACCTTATGCCCAGTATTATCGATTCTCTCATTGGCAAATCTCCAATTGCTTCCATAAAAGCACACATGCAACTAGCTCATCAGTGTGTTTCTACTCTAAACAGCTTTTTCTTACACACACTCTCCGATGATTGGGATTCCGCAGAGAATTTGCAGATTCAGATTAAGGCGATCGAAAACGAAGCGGATCGTCTGAAAAATGAAATCCGTGCGAACCTTCCAAGGACATTGCTGATGCCGTTCGCCAGAGCGGACGTAATAGCGTTGCTGGCCATTCAAGATCGACTAGCCAATAAAGCGAAGGATATCGCGGGCTTGATGCTGGGCAGAAAAATGCAGTTTCCGGCGGAACTAGCTCAACCGATCACAGAGTTAATGAGCTTGAGCGTGAGAGCAGCCAGCGTGGCACAAAATACTACTGAAGAGTTTAGCGACCTGCTTAAAGTTGGATTAGATAGTTCCCGGACTGATGTCGAAACGTTGCTTGAAGAACTGGATAGAATTGAAAGCGAAAGTGATGAAAAGCAAATTTCTATTCGTGCCGCTCTGTTTGCTATTGAAAAAGATCTGAATCCTGTAGACGTTATGTTCTATTACAAAGTTATCACACTAGTGGGAAATATTGCTGACGTTTCACAGAGGGTAGGCAATCGCATCACGATTCTACTTTCCAAATAGTTCACATGATAGCTAGACAGGAAACAATCCGTCCTAAATTACTTTGTCGTGATAATCCTTCTCGCCAATTGACCCATGACGCTAATTTCCTGGTTTGACCTAGCCTGGTGTCTGGTGCCAGTTGCACTCGTGCTCGCCATCAGTATGCAATGGCGAACGAATTCAACGGAGATAGTCATTGCAGTAGCGCGCATGTTGGTACAGTTAGTAGCCGTAGGTTATCTGCTTGTAGTTATTTTCAACAATCCTTCGCCGCTGATCAGCGCCGGCATTCTGATTCTGATGATCACGCTGGCCGGCTGGATTGCTGTCAGACCTGTACGACAACACCGCCAGTATCTGATGCCCTCCATTATTGCGCTGGGAATTGCAGTAGGCTTGCACCTGATGCTTTCTTTATTATTGGTATTGCGCGCTGGAAACTGGTTTCGCCCGGACCTGCTGATCCCTTTGGCAGGTATGTATTTCGCTAACACCATGAATACAATCAGCCTGGCCGCTGAGCGATTTCAGTCTGAACTGGAGAACCAACAAGCAACAGGCACAGCCCGCGCCATCGCCTTTCAGACCTCCATGATTCCGCAGATAAATAGTTTGCTCGCTGTAGGGCTCGTCGCCCTGCCAGGCATGATGACCGGACAGATCCTCTCTGGCGTTTCACCGCTGGTGGCGGTGCGCTATCAGATCATGATCATGTCCATGCTGCTGGGCGCATCAGGAGTGGGTGCTGCGTTGATGCTTTGGATCGTGAGTAAGAATCAATCGCAATAGATGCTCCAGCTGGAGCTATTCCTGGTGCGCGCTTGACTGGATGAAACTCTGATATACACCAGAAGTAGAATGAAAGATTCTACTCCTGATCAACTTTACTTCTTGGCTCTGGACTTGTAGCGCTTATTGAATTTAGCGACTCGACCATCGCTCTCTGATATTCGTTGTTTACCAGTATAAAATGGGTGAGAGTCACTCGAGGCATCAATTTGCATATAGGGATAAGTTTTACCCTCATACTCAATTGTGCGATCAGTCTTTAATGACGAACCAATAACGAAGTAGCGATCCACCGATGTGTCATGAAACACCACTGGACGATAGTCTGGATGAGTGTCTGATTTCATAAAGTATCTCTCTTAGGCAATAGTGTTACATTATGACAAATTCACCAAAGATGAAAATCGAATGCAGATGAGCAGTAAGACATGAGTTCCGTTTCAGTCGCTGATTTTTCCAAAAACGCAAAGTTTGCCCCTGAGCACGCAGTCTTACGCACACTTGTAGCTATAGCTGATCTTTCAAAAGAGGACCTCAGCAACATAGCGAGTAAAGCTGCGGATTTGGTACGACGCATTCGATCGGACAAAGTTCCAACGCTAATGGAGCATTTCCTGACCGAATACGGACTGTCGACCCGTGAAGGAGTTGCTTTGATGTGTCTGGCAGAAGCAATGCTTCGAGTGCCCGATACCGAAACCATGGATGCCCTGATTGAAGACAAAATAGCACCTTCCAACTGGGGCAGGCATTTAGGGTCTGCTTCTTCTTCGCTTGTGAATGCTTCGACATGGGCATTGATGCTTACGGGGAGCATGTTGGAAGACCAGCAACCGGGATTAGCCGGTGTACTTCGAGGTGCAATAAAACGCCTAGGCGAGCCAGTAATACGTGTTGCCGTAAATCAGGTCATGAAGGAAATGGGTCGTCAGTTTGTACTCGGTGAAACCATAGAAAAGGCTTTGGAAAGAGCACATGAATGGGAGGCACAGGGATTCACCTACAGCTACGATATGCTGGGTGAAGCAGCAATCACCGCCGAGGATGCTGATCGCTACAGAAAAGCCTACAGTGACGCAATTACCACAATTGCTCGCACTTGTACCAAGAAATCTGTTGAGGAAAACCCCGGCATCTCGATCAAGCTTTCCGCCTTGCACCCTCGTTACGAAGTGGCGCAGGAACATCGTGTAATGGCGGAACTTGTTCCCGTCACGCTGGGACTTGCCCGTCAGGCCAAGCAGGCTGGTATGGGCTTTAACATAGATGCCGAAGAACAGGACAGGCTGGTTTTATCGCTTAGAGTGATCGAAACAGTTCTCTCCTCCCCAGACCTGGCCGGTTGGAGCGGTTTTGGTGTGGTTGTGCAGGCCTATAGCAAACGCGCCGGTTTGGTCATCGACTGGCTTCATGGTCTGGCTGAAAAGCTGGACCGTCGGATTATGGTGCGACTCGTTAAAGGGGCCTATTGGGACACAGAAATGAAGCTGGCCCAGGTCGGAGGCCTGCCGGACTTTCCCCTATTTACTTCCAAGACCGCCACCGATGTCAGCTTCATCGCCAACGCAAAAAAACTGCTGGACTACACCGACAGAATTTATCCTCAGTTCGCAACTCACAACGCGCACTCTGTCGCGGCGGTACTGGAAATGGCTGCAGGGCGACCATTTGAATTTCAACGCCTCCACGGCATGGGAGAACGCTTGCACGATGTTGTGATGGAAGAAACCAGGGGGCGTTGCAGAATTTATGCACCTGTTGGTGCACATCGGGATTTGTTGGCTTATCTGGTTCGCCGTCTATTGGAGAACGGTGCAAATTCGTCATTTGTGAATCAGATCGTAAACACCAGTATCAGCCCGGAGACGATTGCTGAAGACCCATTCGCAAAGCTGGAATCAGCGAAGCCACCGAAAGCACTGGTAGCACCCCATGCCTTGTTTGCTGAGCGCATTAATTCTCGGGGGTTTGATTTAACTGACGAGGAAACCCTCAGTGGGTTGTATGCTGAACAAAACCTGGTTCTACCTGACGCCACACCTCTAACTGTTTCATCACCCACGGGCATTGTTGCCCCAGTCACCAACCCTGCCAACGGTGAGATCATCGCTCAGGTGATAGAGGCCGATGAACAAACTGTTGCCCAGGCAATAGCAGATGCTCAGAGTTGGCAAGCTCCTGTTAATGAACGTGCAGCCATCTTGCGAAGAGCCGCCGATCTTTATGAACAGAACATCGGACTGATTTTTACGGCATTGGCGCGAGAAGCCGGAAAGACCATTCCTGACTGCGTCGGCGAGGTCCGCGAGGCTGTCGACTTCCTGCGCTATTATGCCAGTCAGGCAGAAAAGTCGAATCCCAATCCACAAGGACTCTTCGCAGCCATTTCGCCGTGGAACTTTCCATTGGCGATATTTACTGGCCAGATAGCAGCGGCCCTGATGGCGGGAAATGGTGTCCTCGCCAAACCCGCAGAACAGACACCCATCATCTCAACTATAGCGGTCAATTTACTGCATGAAGCAGGCGTGCCCCAATCGGCATTGCAATTGCTTCCGGGCCAGGGTCATACCGTGGGGGCAGCATTAACATCGGATGCTCGTATTTCTGGAGTCGTGTTCACGGGTTCAACTGATACGGCACTAATCATCCGGCGATCAATTGCTGACCACCTTTCCCCTTCCGCACCTTTCATCGCAGAGACTGGCGGCTTGAATGCCATGATTATCGATTCCACGGCATTGCCTGAACAGGCTGTTCAGGATGTTGTTTCCTCGGCATTTCAATCCGCCGGTCAACGCTGCTCGGCATTGCGTTGTCTGTATATTCAAGAGGACATCGCCCCGGACATAGTCGAAATGATTAAGGGCGCAATGGACCAATTGTCCGTCGGCGATCCCTGGAAACTTTCCACCGACATAGGACCAGTAATTGATCGCGAAGCAAAGTCAGAAATTGAAGCCTATATCTCTGAGGCAAAATCATACGGCAAAGTTCTTCACTCATTACCTTTGAAAGACGGTGGAAATTTTATTCCCCCCACATTAATTCAGGTGACTGGCATCGAAGAACTGGCTCGTGAAGTGTTCGGCCCTGTTCTGCATATTGCAACATTTGAACGTGATGAGCTAAGTACAGTCATTAAGGCAATCAATAACAAAGGGTTTGGTTTGACCTTTGGCTTACACACCCGTATTGATTCGCGGGTTCAGGAAATCTCTGATGACATTCATGTCGGCAATATCTATGTAAACAGAAACCAAATTGGTGCGGTGGTAGGGAGCCAGCCGTTTGGAGGCGAAGGCATGTCAGGCACCGGTCCAAAGGCAGGCGGGCCGTTATACCTGAGTCGTTTTTCCAAACTTACCCCGTCCGAACCTGCTGGTAGCTGGGATGTAACCTGCGATATAGAAGCGCTACGGCAACGACTTAACAATGTAAAAGATAAAAGCCAGATTAGCCATCTGGAGCTTCCCGGACCAACGGGCGAAGCCAATACCTTGAGGGTCTTGCAGCGGGGACCAATTCTTTGCATGGGGCCAGGTATTGAAGCAGCACATAAACAAATCGATATTGTGGAAAAACTGGGCGGCATTGCTATTAGTGCTAACGGATCGATAGCGCCTCAAATTCTGACACAACTGGAAAATATCCATGCTGTTGTCTGGTGGGGTGATGATGCCAGAGCCTACGCGCAAGCATTAGCCAGGCGACCTGGACCGATTATTCCTCTGATCACCGAGACTCCAGATCTGGGTCATGTTGCTCATGAGCGCCACCTTTGTATAGACACCACAGCGGCGGGTGGAAATGCAAGACTGTTGGCTGGTTAGAAACACTTCGCAGCTGCAATTTTACCGAACCCCAATTATCAGCCCTCTTACTTAGGACTGGGCTAATTCAAATTTTGGTCCACCCTAGCCAAGCCCTCCAGGGGCTAAACCCGGTGCGGATCTATCTGGAGTGCAGATTCGTAGGCCGTTCTGGTTTAGACAATCCGCCCGAGTTGGAACAACGCGTTTCCGGATCCTGAAAGTGCGAGGGTGGATTGTGGATAATATTCCCGTCAGAACTCTACTATCTGGAATTAGACGGCTAGTTGGATTCAAATGTCTTCCAAATACCAGATGCACACCTGCCGTTCTATTGACTGGACAACAGCTTGCTTCGAGGCTACCTTTCGTTGTTCTTGGATACACAGCTCGAAAATCAATAATGACGTGATTCCTCTGGAGGATTTTATGAGAACTATGGTCATTGCGAGCGCTCTGTCGCTCGTTCTGGTGGCTTGCTCTAACGAGAATGAGCCCACTACTTCCAATGTCGCTGAACCCGCTTCAGCCGCATCCAATATGGCGGAAGAAACCGTCACTGCCGCCACCAGCCTTGAGGATGTCCTCAATCACGAACGTCGCGATGGAAACCGTGCTCGCGACGAATGGCGCCACCCTCAGGAAACTCTGTCTTTCTTCGGTATTGAGCCGGACATGACAATCGCCGAAGTCCTTCCCGGCAATGGCGGCTGGTATTCCCAGATTCTAACTCCGCTTACTGCCGAGCGGGGCCGTATGATCGGTTTGACCTATCCTGACAGCCTCTTCCAGCAAATGTTTGGAACCTGGAATGCAGATTCTGTTGAAAGGATCGGTGCAGACATTTCTCAAATGGGCCGGTATTTAAGTGTTGCAGGTGTTGAGAGTTCGCAACCAACAGTAGGCTACACCATCGACAATATCCCGGACTCTATGAACGGTCAGGCTGATGCCGCGCTATTCTTCCGGGCTATGCACCACCTGTTCCGCTTTGAAGAACCCATAATCGATACGGCAATGGCTGAAGTTTACGATCTGCTCGCGCCAGGCGGTGTGGTCGGCGTAGTACAGCACCGCGCTCCAGAAGACGCCGACCCTGAGTTTGCCAATGGCAACAATGGTTATTTGAAACAAAGCAATGTTGTCGCCGCGTTCGAGCGAGCGGGCTTCGTACTTGAAGCAAGCAGTGAGATTAATGCCAATCCTAACGACCCTGCCGACAACATGGTATGGCGTCTGCCACCAACCACCACCGACAACCCTGATACTCAGGCAATTGGTGAGTCAGACCGAATGACCTTAAGATTCCGCAAACCGGAATAACAGATACAAACTATCTCGACAAAAAGTCCTGGTTTATCACCGGGACTTTTTCATTTTGCGATATGTTTTCCAAATTAACTCGAGTATAGCTGGGCTTCGAGCGGAGTTTGGGTGGTCAATTCTGGTAATTCCATTTACCAGAATGTCTGTTTCAGGCCAGGAGCGGATGTTGATAGTGGGCGTAACTTGTCTTTCGCTATCGAAGAACAGTGTTTCATTAAACTCTTGCAACTGGACCGCGCTTACCAGGTTAACTCTAATGCTCGTAAGCAAACTCTGGTAGGCCTGCCGCCCTGGCTTCACTTTCGCCTGCCCCCTTCGCTATTACTGCTCGGACACGCCGATATCTTCAGTAACAAGATGCTGGACGAGTTCTGCAATCGAATTGAAACTGAAATCTCCAGACCCGGATTCAAGACGCCACTCGCCTTTTTCAACAATTGAGACGCAAGGAGATTCACCAGGTTGTTTGGAAGATGTAGCTTGCGCCAGGAAGCCCTTACGGCGCAGAGCATTTAAAGTCCATTCCCGGTAAATAGGGTCCGACCCCATAACATGGACCACGGAGCCGGATGGATTCTGTATACGAAAGGCTGCATGAAATGGGTCAAACTCTAGTCCGTAACCCGAAAATGCGTCGGCCAATGCGCCGTTGAGAACAAGATCCTCTGGCGCACCTGTCCTGATACTGCCGTCGTCATTCATTAACCAGATCATATCCGCATTCCTTAGAGCAAGATCGAGGTCATGTGTCGACATTAGAATCGCGCACCCGCTCTCTCTTGCCACCTGAGCGAGGCGCGCCATAATCTCAATTCGGCGTGGAAGGTCGAGGAACGCAGTAATTTCATCTAAAATCATCAACTGTGGTTGTTGCGCCAATGCCCGGGCCAACATGACACGTTGTCGCTCGCCATCACTGAGTTCACTTACGAAGCGATCCACCAAGTCCTGGGCCCCGGCCAACTCAATAGCTTCCGCCACAATTCGGCGATCTGCGTCGGTCAACTTGCCAAACCAACCAGTATGAGGATAACGGCCGAGACTAATGAGAGCATAGCTGCTGAGTAGACCTGCAGTAATACGTTCTGTGAGTACTACACTCATCTTGGTTGAGCGCTCTCGGGACGGCATCAGTCGCGTGTCTCGACCATCGAGCAGCACCTTACCTGTCAGCGGTTGCTGGATTCCTGCAATAGTGCGCATTAGCGTCGATTTCCCCACTCCGTTAGGACCGAGCAGACAAATGAACTCACCCTCGGTGATTCCGACACTGATATTGGTAGCCACAGCTCGATGTGCCCCAAGAGATTCGTACCCAACGGAAAGATCTTGCAGAGCCAGCACCTAGATCTCCATGGCCCGCGTGTGGCGATTCCTTAAGAGAATCCAAAGCACAAACGGTGCACCTACCACAGCATTTACTGCATTCAGATGCAGAAAGTGCCTTTCCCAGGGCAAATGTACGATCAGGTCGGCAGTGAGCGCCACAATAGCACCAAGTAATAATGTGCCTGGCATTAATATACGATGGTCCGAAGTATTGAAGAGTCCCCGCGCCATATGCGGCACAATAATCCCAATAAACAGCACCGGCCCACAGAATGCTGTCACCGGGCCGGCAAGCATGACGGCGCCAGCCAGAACGATAAGACGAGCGCGGGTAACCGGCAGTCCCAAAGAAGCGGCGTATTGTTCCCCGAGTAACAGAGCATTAAGTGGCTTAACCAGGCCAAGTGATAAAAAAGTCCCGACCGCCAGACAGGTGAGCAATACCGGGAATTGCTCCCAGCCGACACCATTGAAACTGCCATCATTCCATGATGCAAATACTCGCCCCTGCATCTCGGTAG
>JANQJM010000073.1 GCA_028281635.1 Pseudomonadales bacterium
GTGGAATTGGCGGCGGAGCCGGTGGCCAAATTCAAACTCAAACCAGCACTGATTTCTGGTCCGATTTAGAGACAGCAATATCCAATCTGATTGGTGTTCAATCTGGCAACAATGCTGGCGCCGCAGCACCCGCTGGTGGCGGATTCCTTGGCGGCCTCGGCGGATTTGGCGGTGGTGCTGGAGCGCGCAATCAGTCGACAGTAACAGACGAAGGCAAAAGCGTATTGGTGCAGCCGTTAACTGGTATTGTGATAGTTACCGCATTTCCCCACGAACTAGATCGTATCGAAGCGTTTATTGAGGCAGCCCAGGAATCGCTCCGCCGTGAAGTGATTATCCAGGTGCAGTTTCTTGAGGTGGTATTGAACAAGGGTTTTCAATACGCCCTTGATTTCAACACATTTGGTCCTCAAGCGAATAATCCGGTTACAGGCTCTGGAGAATTTCTAGGCACTGAAGACGGGTTACTCGGCAGTAATAATGAAGTAGCTGGGCAGTTGATATCGGGGGGACCCGGGATTGAGGGGATCTCTAATCCACTGCAGTTCAGCACAAGTTTTACAGATTTCGATGCCGTTTTTCAATTGCTGCAAACCCGTGGTACGACGCAAGTGATTTCCAGTCCACAACTCCGTGTCCTGAATAATCAAAAGGCTGTATTTCAAGATGGTGATCAAGAGTTTTTTCAGACACAAGCAGACACTACGACAGTTGCATCCGTGAATAACACAACGACTAATGCAGAGAACAGTCTTGAGCAATTTTTTTCAGGTATCTCAATGGACATCACTCCACAAATAAGTGCAGAAGGAGAGATTACGCTACATGTGCATCCGATAATTACTGCAGTTGAAGAACAGACAAAAAACATCGGAGGACAAGTAGTGCCATTGGCAAGAACAACCACGCGCGAAATTGACAGCGTGATTAAAGCGGACAATGGAAAAATAGTAGTGTTAGGTGGGTTAGCATTTGAGCGCAATGTGAACGAAACTGCTGGTGTTCCCGGCTTGTCGGAAATACCAGTAGTGGGCGGTGCTCTTGAACAACGGCAAACACAGTCGGTCAAAAGTGAGTTCATTATTCTTTTGAAACCAATAATTGCTGACCAGGATGGCGACACTCGCGTTTTGACTGAGAGCAATGAGCGATTTCGTGAAATAAATAGATCGCTGGATCCCTTTGCGAACCAGTAGATGATTACACTTTGTAGGTAGTAGAAAATGTATTTGCAACATTTCGGATTAAGAGAGCTGCCTTTTTCTCTGACTCCGAACACACAGTTTTTTCTTAACATGGCTAGCTATCACAAGGCGTACAATATGCTGATGGTTTCGTTAGCTAATGCTGAGGGATTTATCAAGATTGTAGGCGAAGTCGGCACAGGAAAAACCATGTTGTGTCGAAAAGTTCTCAACACTCTTGAGGAGGACAAAGAAGCGTACGTAACCGCGTACATACCAAACCCAGTGCTCAGCCCTAAAGGCCTGTTTCTCGCGTTTGCAGAAGAACTCAATATTGAGATCGATCAGGATGTTGGCCATCACAGATTGCTCAAGGCGATCACGGAGAAGCTGGTTGAGTACTCGGCAAACAATAAGCAAGTTGTTCTGTTCATCGATGAAGCTCACGCGATGCCAGAGCAAACGCTGGAAGCTCTACGACTGCTAACAAACATAGAAACTGAACAAGTGAAACTGTTCCAAGTGGTACTTTTTGCACAGCCTGAATTAGATGTGTCCTTGAGCCAGCCTTCGCTGCGACAACTTCGTCAGCGCATCACGTTTTCCTTTGAAATAGAAGCTCTCGATCGTGACGGCGTAGAACGATATGTAGTTCATCGTTTGGCCACTGCAGGTTATAACGGACCTTTTCTGTTTTCGAAACGCGCATTGGATTACTTGTTTCGGGCAAGTGATGGAATTCCTCGCGTGATCAACATTCTTTGTCACAAAGCGTTGATGGTTGCATTCGGAAAAGGTGAAAGGGCAGTCCAGGTAGACCACATCAAGAATGCAGCAGAAGACACAGAAGGTGTAGAACTGCCAGCTTCCAATTATCGCCCTGCATTTCTCGCAGTCACCGGACTGGCACTAGGAGCAGCATTAGTCTTTTATTTGGGGAGGATGTATCTATGAGCCTCGTCAATGACATGCTGCGAGACCTGGATCAGCGGCGCAAAGAGTCGACTGGCTCAGCAGCTTCAGTCTCACTAACCCCTGCTCCTGAACTTCCTGCAGAGTCAAAGAAGATTCCTGTGGTTCTCTATTTAATAGTGGCATTAGTAATTGGAGCAGGTACGGTTTTTTGGTTTTGGGCGCAACAAGATAATACTGATTCAACGAGACAACTGGATATTGCCCCACAAGTAGTGCTTGAGCAACCAGCGCAATTGCCGTCTACTGATGAGCCTTTAGGTCAGGTACAAATTTCGGCTGCCAACACTCCTAATATCGAAAATGATTCGGCCCCGGCTGAGATGGAGATTGATACCTTCGAGCAAGATGCTACTTCAATCGCCACAGCAGATATTGCTTCCAGCCCTGCAGAAATGCCTAACGAACCAATTTTGGGAGATGCGGATAGAACGATAGAGCGTTCCAACAGTGGCAGAGAAATAGCTTCTTCAGCTCCTGCTACTCCATCAGAAGGCATTGAAGGATCTGCTGAAACTAATGTATCTGAGGAAATTAACGTATCTGAGGAAACCGCAACCGATTCAGGTTCTGAGATTGTTCAACTTACCAATGCCCCCACTCAGGAAGTTAAGAACTCTGCGCAGCTAACCCCTGAAGAAAGTGACTTGCTTGCGGTTCAGAATGCTTTGAAGCTAATTGCTGAAAACGATATGACGACAGCGTACGCTGCTTTAGAACAACAGATACTGGATAATCGTTACGCGCATCAATCACGAGAGACTTATGCAAAATTACTTATGAGTGAAGGTAATCTGCGAGGGGCATATGAGCTAAACGAGGCTGGTTTAGTGCTTTCGCCGAACCATAGTGGTTTCAAGAAGATTAAGGCGCGACTGCTAATAGCTGAAGGTGAACTGGATGCTGCGGTGCAGATGTTGCTATCGCGCGCTCCAGAGGTGGGCGCTGACCTCGAGTATCATGACATTTTGGCAACCGCTCAGCTAGCCAGTAGAGACTACGAAGGGGCGCTGATCAGTTATACTGAATTGGTTCAGCAAAACCAAAATGAAGGTAAGTGGTGGTACGGATTTGCTGCGTCACAGGATTCACTGGGAAATGTGCTGGCCGCGAGGCAGGGGTACTCCCAAGCGGTTAGATTGCCGAATCTGAGCGCGAATTTGCGTCGTCGCAGCCAGGAGCGTCTGGCCGCCCTGAGTCAATAGCTACTATGGCAATTACCAAGCAAAAAATACGTATAGGTGATCTATTGGTACAAAACCAGGTGATCACCGAAGAGCAACTGGAAACTGCCCTGAATAAACAGAAAGAAGTAGGGCAGAAACTTGGTCGCGTGCTTGTTGACCTCGGAATGGTAGATGAGGATCAGTTTCTGAGTTTTCTCTCTCAGCAACTGGAAATACCTTTTATAGACTTAAAGCGTTTTCAGTTTGATGTGGATCTGATTCACCGCCTGCCCGAAACCTACGCTCGCAGGCATAGAGCAATCGTCTTGCAAGAAAAGATGTCGGGGCTATTGGTTGGGATGGCCGACCCCATGGACATTTTTGCGTTCGATGAAATTGAACGCATTCTCCAACAACCAGTACAGCAGGCGGTGGTTCGTGAATCTGAATTACTAAACACGCTGGACTTGGTCTATAGACGCACCGAAGAGATAGCGAGTTTTGCTGAGGAACTCGATGAAGAGCTAACAGAAGGACAGTTTGACCTTGAGTCGCTAACTCTGGATGCGGATGATTCTGAAGCGCCTGTAGTGAAGCTGCTGCAGTCTATCTTTGAAGACGCCGTTCAGGTGCGGGCTTCGGATATCCATATCGAGCCTGATGAAAATGTGCTTCGCATTCGGCAGCGAGTGGATGGTGTACTGCAAGAGCAAGTAATGAAAGAACGTCGCATTGCACCTGCGCTTGTACTGAGACTGAAATTGCTTTCCGGCCTCGATATTTCAGAGAAACGTCTCCCCCAAGATGGTCGATTTAGCCTCAAGGTGAAAGGGCGAAGTATCGATGTTCGTCTCTCTACTATGCCTATTGAGAACGGTGAATCAGTTGTCATGCGTCTGTTGGATCAGACAGAAGGTGCAACTGACCTGGATGAAGTTGGTATGCCAGCAGATATGCTGGAAAAGTTTCGTCAGTTGATTCACATGCCACACGGATTGATTCTGGTGACGGGCCCAACTGGTAGTGGTAAGACGACAACGCTTTATGGTGCGTTGCAGGAACTCAACGAAGTTGGCAAGAAAATCATAACGGTAGAAGACCCAGTCGAATACCGTCTGCACCGCATAAATCAGGTGCAAATTAATCCAAAGATAGATCTCTCGTTTGCTCGCGTGTTGCGTGCAGCTTTGCGTCAGGACCCGGACATACTGCTGGTTGGTGAGATTCGTGATCAGGAGACAGCTGAGATTGCGCTGCGAGCAGCAATGACCGGTCACATGGTGTTATCAACTCTGCATACCAATGATGCCGTGTCCAGTGCTATGCGCCTGGTTGATATGGGGGCTGAGGGTTTTCTTGCCGCCACGGCTCTGCGAGCTGTTATCGCTCAGCGTCTGGTGCGACGTCTGTGTGATAACTGTTTCGAAGATCATACACCACAGGCCAAGGATGCAGCCTGGATAAAGAACTTATTAGGTGAAGAAGAATTTAATCAGATGCAGTTGAAACAACCGGTTGGCTGTCATCGCTGTAATAACACTGGTTACCGTGGCCGAATCGGTGTATTTGAGTTTCTTGTGATGAATGAGACGCTGGCTGATGCGCTCCGCCGCTCAGATTCGGCAGACTTTGTTAGAATCGCCAAGAAGACACCAGGTTATCAACCTTTGGTGATAAGTGCGTTGAAAGATGCTGCCCAAAGCATTACAAGTCTTGAAGAGGTGCTGCGGGTCGCGGAACAGATAGATGAATCTGATGATTTTATCAACGTTGCGTAACCAATCAATCGAATAGAATTCTATGCCTTTATTTAAATACAGCGGTCGCGATAGTACAGGAGCGCTTGTCTCTGGAAGTGTCGATGCGGCAACTGCAGAAGAGGCGGCGGCGATGCTATTTGGCGAGCGAGTTACGCCAATCGAAATCAACGAAACTAAGGGACAGAAGACTAAGCAGGTTAAACAGAAGCGCAAGCGTCCTGGCTTGCCTGAAAATGCATCAGCAATCGATAAGATCAATGATTTTCTTGGCGCAAACAAAGTACAGATCGATGATCTCATCATGTTTGCCAGGCAGATGCACAGCCTCACCAAAGCCGGTTTGCCGCTGGATCGTGCAATCCGCGGGCTCGAGATGTCTCTTACCAACAAAGGCTTTAAGGCGATTCTCAATGATGTGGTAGAGGGTTTGGAAAACGGCCAAAGTCTGGCCACAGCACTGGGACAGTATCCCACTGTGTTCTCGAACTTATTCCTAAGTTTAATACATGTGGGAGAGAATACTGGCCGACTCGATTTGGCTTTTCGCGAAGCTGGGAAGTATCTAGAGCTTGAGAAAAACACCACGAAACAAGTTAAGAGCGCGACTCGATATCCAATCTTTGTCATGGTGACAATCGCTGTAGCTTTGGCTGTGGTGACTGTATTCGTGATACCTGTATTTGAAGACGCATTTGAGAGACTGGGAGCAGACCTGCCCTGGCAGACGGTGGTTCTTATGGAGACTTCAAGTTTTGTGCGGGAGTACTGGCCACTGATCTTGTTTGTGATTTTTTCCAGCGTATTTGGATTTATCTCGTGGAAGAATACCGAGCGAGGCAGATTCGAATGGGATAAACGTAAGCTAAAATTTCCCCTCGCGGGACAGATTTTTGAGCGGGTCGCTCTGGGCAGATTTGCTAGGACATTTGGGATGGTGCTGAACGCAGGTGTACCAATTGTGCAAGGACTCTCGGTGGTTGCAGGAGCAGTTGGTAATGCGTTTATTGCACACAACATCCACAATATGCGCGAAGGAGTAGAGAGGGGAGAATCTTTGCACCGAACGGCAACCAACTCAGAGATGTTCTCACCACTGGTTTTGCAGATGATAGCGGTGGGTGAAGAGACCGGAACGGTGGATGAATTGCTGTCAGAAGTCGCAGATTTTTATGACGCAGAAGTGGAATACGATTTAAAACGCCTGAGCGATGCCATCGAGCCAATTTTAATCGTGTTTATTGCTGGACTGGTGTTGGTCCTGGCGCTTGGTGTTTTCTTGCCCATTTGGGATCTAAGTACTGCGGCGAATGGTTAAAACCACGGTGCCGTGTAAGACGCTCGGGTTATGCTTATCCTGAATAAATGGGGCACCATCAGGCGAAACCGTGAAAACGTTTCAAACAAAATTTCAAACACACTGGAGAAGTGGCCGCGGATTCTCATTATTCGAATTGGTCGTTTTCATCATAGTGGTTGCAATAATCTACGCGGCGGCGGCGCGCCGGTTTAGTGAGTTTCCAGGCGAGGCGGAAAGAGCAAATTTCCTTGCTGTTGCCACTCAGATCCAAACCGGCATCAACTTGGAGATGATGATCGCTTTAACTCGCGGTCAAACGTTCTCGGTTGCTGACATCGAACAATACAATCCCATGGATCTGCTACTCGATCCACCTAGTAACTATATAGGTGAATTCGACTTCGTTGATACCGCATCCATAGAAAGGCGGGTTTGGTATTTCGATCTGAATCGCAATGAACTGGTCTATCTGATTAACGATAATGAGGGCGTGTTTTTGGATGTTGATGGACGGCTAGTGCCTACTCAAGAGATACGGTTCAAGATCCAAGCCGTTTATAGTGGCCAAGAAGCGTTTTCAAGGAATACTGATAGTGCAGTACTGGCAAACGACGATGAAAGTTTGCCTGCCGTGAGATTCGCGGGTAATAGTTCTGTTAGTGGATTGCTGCTCACGCCGGTCATACCTTACCAATGGAATACAGATATCATGGAATTGGCCGGATCTGGTATTCTCGACTCCTAAATCCGATTCGCTTGAGCAATCTGTGATCTGGCTAACAGAATTTTGGCTATGATATCCATACAATAATCGAGCCGAAAATATAAATAAAATCAATAGCTTATCAAAGCCCGTCCAACACACCTCCAAGGGTCAAAGTGGGGAAGAAATACCCTTCTTGGCCTATACAGACAAAGAGTCTTGCTTAACAATACGCTACCAGAGTGGCCTGGGTAGCAAACTACCTTAGCATTTGCCGTTAAGTTGTTAAAACTTAGGCCGTTATTATTGAAATTACTGAATTTATTTCGGTGCTGAAGCCGGATACAAGCGCAGAATCAAGCAATCAGCTAAAACTGGGCGGAAACAAATTTAAAGTAAACATTTCTACGAAGAGGGTGGAAAAATGAAAACGTTAAACATCAAGCAGGTGGGACGAGCCAAGCAGGCTGGTTTCACCATCATCGAGCTTGTGGTGGTAATTCTGTTGTTGGGAATTTTGACAGCGACGGCACTACCACGATTTCTGGACATATCCGACCAGGCCCATGACGCAGTTGTTGACGCTACTTTCGGATCACTGTCGTCTGCGTTGGCTCTTTATAGAGCGGGATGGTTTGCCCAGGGGCAACCGACCGCGAGTGCTGTAACCTATGGTGGCGCAACTGTTTTGTTTACCGATGACGCGAGTGGATATCCAGCAGGTGATGACAATGACAATGTTATCGACAGCGAAGCTGATTGCCTTGCTGTCTTTGACAATTTACTGCAGATCACGGGCGGTAACTCAGTAAGAGCGGTTGTAGCTGGTAACACTGGTCACCCAACTGCATCAGGGTCGGGTAAAGCTGGTGATGCCACTAACACTATCGGAGCTGAATTTGTGGCCGTATATGTCAACACGGGTAGTGCTGACGATCTCTGTGAGTACTACTACGTAGCACAATTCTCAGTTTCGGCGGGAACCGTGAGCGTACCCTATTTATTGTATGACCCAACAACTGGAGCTTTGACTGCTCCAACAGAAGTAGATTTGATTGCTGTAGGCGCCTAATTTAGATTGTTAGGGTAGTTACATCGAATTGTTGATGGAGAGGCGGTGCTTAAGCACCGCCTCTCATTCTTACTAAGGGTGTTGCCCGGTTGAATAGCTTGTAGCAATTGAACCTACAATCAAGTAGCGATTGAGTTAGCTTCTCCTGCCACTATTTGATTAGAGGCAACCAGTAAGTGAATAGCCCCAATGATAGCCCTCTCTACTTTGTTCGAGAACTGCGGCGCACAAATTCTTCTCAATCGAATCCTCAGGTTCCTTCCTTAGCACGGACCAATTTAAGGGGATTATCCACATATAAGCCCAACGGGCTTACCATAGTCGAAATGCTGATCGTAATAGTGATTGTTGGTATTTTGGCTGTCGTTGCGTTTGCGAGAATTATCGAACCGAACTCATTCAACGCGTCGATTGTCCGCGATCAGATCATATCGCTTGGTCGAGTGGCTCAGCAGGGTGCATTAGGTCGCCCAGGTGTCTCTTTGTCTCTGACACCGAACGGCGCCGGAGACACCCTCACTATTGATTTCTCCGATAGCGGGGGCACTATCGAGTCAGCAGTAATAGACCTCGATGGTGTAGATTCTTTTGCAGGTGATGTAAACACCACTGCAAGTTGTGGCTCCACGCCTGGCGCAACGGCTATAACTAATGCTGCCCCAATGACCCTGAACTTCGATGAGCTTGGCGATCTCACCGCCAGTGGATTTGGCGCAGGAACTGCTGTTACCTCTGCCGTACGTATTTGTATCAACGACGATGCTCAATCCTCTGTCTGCGTCTCCCCTGCAGGGTTTGTCTATGCTGGGGATTGCGATGTTTAAGTCCAGGCAACAGGGGCTGAGTTTGGTCGAATTAATTGCCACTATCGTTATTCTATCTATTGCACTTGCAGGTGTTGCAATAGGATTGAGTCAAGGTTTGAACCGAAGCGGTGAGGCGATTGCTGAACTCCAAGCGGTGGCGCTGGCGCAATCGTATCTCGATGAGATCTTGGGTAAGCGCTACGACGAAAAAACAAGAAATCGAGGCGTGCCTCCTTGCCGAGACCCTTCGCTGTCGGGAGTGCCTGCCGCAAGACGATGCACGTTCGAATCTGCTTTTGGGCCCGATGCGGGAGAGACCTCGGTTACCTACTCCAGAATTCGCTGGGACGATGTGGACGATTATGATGGCATGGATGAAGGCAATGGCGGAGCTAACACCATGGTTGATGCTAACGGTGCTACGCGCACCGATTATGATGCTTTTCGTGTGCAGGTAAATGTGCGTTACATCAATCTGGGCATTTCCCCAACTCCGCTAGGAATCGATCCGCCCGCTGCAAGTAACGAAGTGGGGCTCCCCATAAGCAGCGAACTAGACGATGAATTCGATGCCAAACTGATCGTCGTCACCGTCAGCAACGGTGGGCTGGAGACTTCTGTCGAATACAGCGCATTCAAATCCAACTTCTAAAGTAGCGGACTGAAAACAGGCTATGAATAGATATCCATATCGTTGTAAAGGCTTCACGCTAGTAGAGCTGGTTGTTGTTATTGTCGTGAGCTCCATTATGGCGATCGGAATAACGACTTTTATTGCACGCTCGGTGGAAGGACTGAATTCATCTGCTAGCCGAAACCAACTCGCCACTGCCGGACGTATTGCGATAGATCGTATAGCATTGGAATTGCACAACGCATTGCCAAACAGCATCAGAGTCTTGGCTCCTACCAATGACGATCAATGCATAGAGTTCATTCCGGTCGAGGCCTCAACGTCCTATATTAATCCACCCTTTACAGGATCGGGTACGGCGTCGTTTAACGTTGTGGATTTCCGCGATGCCGTGGCTGGAACCGCAATCTATCCCGCCGCACCCCCAAATCTCTATGCCGTGATTTATCCGCGACGGCGCAATCAGATCTTCAATGGCGACAATGGGGCTTATGCCAACTGGCCCGATTTCCCAACTCGGGGTCCGATTGAACGGATAAGTACGATTGCAGCCAGTGGCACCACTAATGTCACGACAGTAACGATGGCGCCTGTTCTGCCGGCTACGACCCATCGTTTCAATCGTCGATCACCAACTCGGCGTTTCTTTGTCGTATCAGATCCGGTCAGCTTCTGCGTGAAGACAGATAAACTCTATCGTTACTCGAGTTATGGGTTCTTTCAAACACAGGTCACTGCTGAAGAATCCGGTACCTGCGTTGTCACAACGCCTGCCCGTTGTCTGCCAAACTATGCTGCAGTTGCATCGGGCCGTAAAAAGACACTAATTACCGACAGCATCGACAATACAGGAGTGACCGCGTTTTCAGTTGGAACGCAAACACTGAATCGGAATGCGCTCATTACCATAGCGCTAAATTTTACGGATGGCACCGATTCGGTGATCCTTAACCATGAAGTACTCACGCGAAATGTGCCGTAGAAACAGGTAAAGACACTGACGGGGCTTGGCTAAGAAAATTATGTTCACAGTTTTGAAACGAAATCAGCAAGGCATAGGATTGCCGGCAGCCATCTTCATTGTAACGTTGATGGTAATTATCGCTGCGGCAATCAATCTACTGATCGAGCAGAATGCGCAAACTGCGGCTGAAGAGATAAATCTCACGCGGGCATTTTTCGCGGCTGAATCTGGCGCTGGGTTCGCGATGAACACGATATATCCCCCTGAAGAGTACCCAACTTATTCACTCACCGCAGAATGTGCGGCAGGGCCGAGGGTTTATAACTTTACAGCTTCAGAAGGGCTGGCGAGTTGTAGTGTATCTGTGGTGTGCGATCAGATCACAATTAGCGGAACCAGCTATGCCACTATCGAGAGTACGGGAACTTGTGGTGATGTGTCTCGAACCGTACAGGTTCGAACTTCATTCTAAGAAACTCTAGCTTAAATTTACTGGGTCCAAAGAGCGAAGTAGAGAATTACCGACACGATTCCAATCGCCAAAATTGCCGTTCCGCCATAAGTGACGACAGAACTTACTCCGACCGCGGAACGGTAAGCATCGATGTCCAAGTTCTTATCGTTTGCCCGATGACTGATGTCGCGCTGTAATCGGATCTTATAATTGTCTTCCTTTTCTAGAAGCCGCCAACCAGCCTTGGCTTCTTCGTCCAGTACTTTGTGCATCTTATTCGTGTCGGCGAACAGAGGTGTCTGCGCCTGGATCACCTTGTATTCGAGTTCCATCGAGGGCTCCGAGAGTGGTTTTTATTCGCTATTTGGCCAAGTCGGCGATGGCGACCTGAGCCTGAATATTCTCAGGTTAAATGCTTGTTTTTGCAAGAGTTTGACTCTCAATGAGATTTCTGTGAACTACTCCACAAAATGTCCAAATTGAGGACTCCAAATGCCCTTAAATCGCACGAATCCTGCCCTAATTGGACCCCTGTTTTTCATCGAATTTTACTCAGTTCCTTCGTATGTTTTAAACCTGAGAAAAAAGCATCTAAGAGCGCTTTAGAGCACTAGATTAATAATCTGTCGGATCAGTCGATATTTTTCTAAGTACTTAAAATAATTGAAAATTATGGTTTTAGAATAATTCTGTATACACAAGAAAACGGAATCTGGAACCATCACGAATCAATATGACGCCGCAGTTCTTCACAAACTTCCATTCACATCGATCAGCAGCAAAATTTGCTTCTTTGTTTGTTGCGTTGGTGCTTCTGAGTTTTCTGACAGCGCCTGAGGCACAGGCTCAATGTTCTGGCACGTTACCGTCTCTTCCGACTGCGGGTGGTGTGGTTATTGAAAGCTGTACCACAGCCACTTCCGACCCGAACGTCAACAATATCAGTCTCAACTTGCCGGCAGGAACCGTCTCAGGCGACATCTTGATTGCTGCCATTGCCACCGATGGCGTTAATAACTTCACCACCCCGACGGGTTGGATTCCAGTGCAGGCCGGATCCAGTGATGCGAACAGTCTTGCAATTTTTAAACGCTATGCTGATGGGACAGAGGCTGGTTCCTACAACTTTACATGGACTAACACAGATGAAGTAGCCGCCTTCATCATTCGAATTTCCGGCGGCAGTGGCTTGATCCAGTCTGTAATTCGCTCTGGCAATGGTAATGACAGCACTCCACCAACAGAAAGACTGCGAGGCGGCCAGCCCGGTGACCTAACACTTCGTATTGGTGGCTTTGATGGCAATGGCGTAGGTGGTAGCGCCTCGATTGGTGGACATACCGAGCTGACACGCACCGAATCCGGCGGCGGTGCCGGAGCAGCTACTCGTGTCTACGCCATGTACGAGGAAACGGCCAGCGCGGACACGGGCAATGAAAACTTTAACTCAGGCTCTAATCAGGAATGGACCACTGTCACACTATTGATCGAACAAGCCGGTGGGGGTCAATCGGACACCTGTCCCAAAATCGATGGCTCCATCGTCGGCTCACAGCTAGTCGTGCTGGAGCAATGTACCTATTTTCAAGCAGGTAACAGCAACAACGGTACAACCTCGAATAATATCTTTCTCGATTTGCCTGACCAGGCAGCAGTCGGGGATTTGCTTATTGCACACATTGCTACTGACGGGAACGAGCTCCCATTCCAGACCGATCCTACAGGAGATGGCTTTACACTTATCAATGAGGATGAAGGTGAGGGTATTACTTATGCGACCTACTCCAAGGTGGTCAATGGGCTTGAGCCGGATCATTATGCCTGGTTGTTAAATTCTCAAGAGCAGCGGGTAGCATTTCTGGCATTGTTCTCGGGCGCCTCTGGAAAGGTCATTGAAGCAACGCCGCCTTTTACTTCGGCAACAGACTCCAGCGCTATTGTCACGCCGCCTCCAATCGAAACTTTTGTCAACAACACACTCTTACTAAAGATGGCGTCGACAGATGATGATGACATCTTGGTTAATGAATCGACTTCCTATTTCGTCGGGCATACCAATTTCTTCTCCCGATCAGCTCGAGAAAGTGGCGGTGGCGGTGTGTCTATTCAAGGCACTTACATCAATGAAGTTACCGCAACAACCCCCAGTGTTTCCGTAACCGCTGGCAGCTTTCCCATCCAAACTACCGATGAATCCCACCAGACTTCCACAATCGGTATTGAGCCGATCGAGTTTGCATTCTCCCATGACGGCACCTTGAGTACCTGCGCCATCCAGGAGGCCACGATCTCTGCCTTGGACAGTGACGGTATAACACTGACGAATTTCACCGGCACAGTGAGTCTTTCCACTAGCGGTAATTTAGGTGGCAATGGAACCTGGAGCATCGGCGATGCTGCAGATGGCCCGGAATTTCCAGGCAACCTGGTAGACAGTGGATTAAGCGATGGGGATGCGACGTACACTTTCACATCCGGTGATCTGGGATCTGTCACCTTGGACTTTACTATCGATACAGTGTTACCCGATACGCTGAGTTTCGATCTGCTTTGGGAGCCTGATGCCACCAGGGATTTCACAGAGACCCAAACTCCCGCTCGTGATCCAGTGCTTACTGTAGACCAGGACTGCGAGTTCCGAATCGAAGATGATGCTGCAGTGGATGGCACCTGCACAGCACAAGCGATTACTCTCACGCTGGTTGACTCTGCTGGTGATCCGGCAGAAAACTATGAAGGCACGGTAGACATCGAGTTGGCCTCGGGTAGTGGGGGTGAATTCGTTTCCTTTACGGGCTTCGGAACTCTGGTCGACGCATTTCCTGATGACGGTGATGAGGCGCAGTACACATTCGACCTGGCTGATGGTGGCGTGGTTGTACTCAATTACGGAAACACAACCGATGACACCTACAATTTTGATGCTGTTGACATCGCCAATGGCTATGTGACCGACACTGATAATCCAAGCTTTGACGAAGATCTGGTCCTGGTCGATTGTGAAATCGAAGTGGAAGTCTCCACTACACTTTCGGATGTTTGTAGCATCATTGAAGTCACTTTTACCGTGGTCGATGCCGAAGGCAATACCATCACTGGCTACGATGGACAGATTGATCTCAGCGTTGCTGGTGCGCCAACTGGCGATTGGTTCATCTCTTCTGGTGCCGCACCACCTGCTGATGCAGGGCAGGGAACCCTAGACAATACTGTAGGCGGCACCGGAAACGGTCAGGCCACCTATGATTTTGTGGCAGGCGATGCAGGCGAAGTCACTCTCGAGTTTCGAACCCTTACCGTACAAACTGCTCCGGACCCTTTGTTAGACATTAATGTCGGTGGAGATATTGTACTGGCTTGGGGAACGGCGAATCTGGTTGAGAACGCTGTCGGTAACGGTGACGAGGTCGACGTGGCAGCTTGTACCATTGTTATTTCTGACCCTGATCTTGATGCTGCAGATGGACAAGTCTGTCGCGATGGTATACGAATCCGCTATGTAATCCAGGATAGAAATAGCTCGACCGCCACTGAATTCAATGGTTTGCTGGTGCTGCAAACCAGTGGTTCACCGGCGATAGGCAACTATGAGATTCACTCTGGCTTTACTGCTTTTGGGACACTTGACCCGGATCCTGACAACGACAATAACGGCATAGCCACTTACCAGTTTAATCCAGTAGCTGGTGATGCGGGTGTACTGGAGGTCAGTTATTCGATCAGTGAGGCCAACACGCCTACGTTGACTGCCAGCTCAGCCGGATTTGGTGCAACGACGCCGTTAGGACTAACCTTTAACGCCTGCCAATTCCAGATTTCCTTTGCTAATGATGCAACACCTGGCACAACGGATGTGTGTTCTGTGGAGATCGTCACGATCACTATTCTGGATTCTAATTCCAATCCAGTGGAAGAATACGACGGCACCGTTCTCCTGAGCACAAACACCGGTGATGGTACCTGGG
>JANQJM010000093.1 GCA_028281635.1 Pseudomonadales bacterium
GCGGTCGGCCCATGGATAGACTGGTGTGTGGTGATGTGGGATTTGGCAAGACAGAAGTCGCCATGCGCGCAGCTTTCATCGCCGTACAAAACAACAAGCAAGTCGCCATGCTGGTACCCACCACCTTACTCGCGCAGCAGCATTACGAGAGTTTTCGTGATCGCTTCGCCGATTGGCCTATCAATGTAGAAGTGATTTCCCGGTTCAAGTCCGCTTCCCAGCAAGCTGCCGCGCTGGAACAGGTAAAGAGTGGCAAGATCGATATCCTGATCGGTACCCATAAACTGCTCCACGGCGAAATCGACTACAGCAACCTGGGTCTGCTCATTATTGATGAGGAACACCGCTTCGGCGTCAGGCAGAAAGAGAAACTCAAGTCACTGCGCGCCAATGTGGACATACTGACCCTGACCGCCACCCCTATCCCGCGCACCCTGAACATGGCGCTGTCCAATATTCGCGATCTGTCTCTGATCGTGACGCCACCCGCCAAACGGCTATCGGTGAAGACCTTTGTGCGCGAAGAGCAGGATAGTCTTATAAAGGAAGCAATATCGCGGGAGATACTGCGTGGCGGCCAGGTTTTCTATTTGCACAATGAAGTGAAAACCATCGAACAGTGCGCCAGGCATTTGCAGGAGATTGTGCCCCAGGGCCGCATCAGTATTGCCCATGGTCAGATGGCAGAGCGGGATCTGGAAAAAGTGATGGCGGATTTCTATCACAAACGTCAGAACATACTCGTCTGCTCCACCATCATCGAGACCGGCATCGATATTCCCAGTGCCAACACCATTATTATTGAACGCGCCGACAAGCTTGGTTTAGCGCAACTGCACCAGCTTCGAGGTCGGGTCGGACGTTCCCATCACCAGGCCTATGCCTACCTTCTGTTGCCGGCTGATACGCGACTCAAGAGTGATGCGCAAAAACGTATCGAAGCGATCCAGGCAGCCAGCACTCTGGGCGCTGGCTTTACCCTGGCAAGTCACGATCTGGAAATACGAGGCGCTGGAGAATTACTCGGCGACGAACAAAGCGGTCACATGCAAAAAATCGGATTCACGCTTTACACCGAGATGCTGGAAGAAGCGGTGGCAGCCATAAAATCGGGTCGCACTCCATCCATTGAATTGCAATCAGATAATGTGGTCGAACTGAATCTGCGCATCCCTGCCCTGATTCCGGACGACTACCTGCCTGACGTACATATGCGCCTGATCATGTACAAACGTATTAGCTCCGCCAAAGATCTGGAGGAACTGGAAGATTTACAGGCTGAAATGATAGACAGGTTCGGCTTGCTGCCACGCCCGCTATCCTTGCTGTTCGCGCAAACCAGACTTAAGCTCAAGTCGGTTCCCTATGGCATCAAGAAAATTGATGCCAATGTAAATAGCGGTAGAATTGAGTTTACCCAGCAGACTCAGGTCGATCCGCTTTCTCTGGTGAAGCTGATTCAGGGAGATCCCGTCACCTACAAACTGGGCAATGCCAACCAGCTGCAGTTCAATCATGGCTGCGAAGAAGCTGAAAAGAAGTTGGAGTTTATCTCCGAACTACTCAACAAGATGCAATTGAGCGAACAGCAGGCTGCTTAACGATTCCTATGGCAATGATGAGCTTGGGCATTTCAAATCTTCGTACCTTCTTCATTTATTGTGCTTTAGCTGCACTGCTGCTTGCACTGCCTCAGCAGTTGTTGGCCCAGGAGCGGTGGTTCCAGATCGAAGTCTCCATCTTCACTAACGAATCGCTCAGCGATCGAGCCGAAGAAACCTGGCAACCGGGACGAGCCAAACTGGAGTACCCCGATAATCTCAAGCGATTGAGTCGGCTGCTTGACATCTTGTTTGTGGAATCACCAGCGCCTCAATCGATAGGCTCAGCAGATGATCTGTTAACAGAAAGTGAAGAGGACAGAACTGCACGCTTGTTTGCGGAACAGATTGCAGCGGTGGGACCACTCCCTGCCAGGCCAGCAACGGATTTCAAATTTTTCGATTTCGCCAGAGACAGTTTTCTGCAACTCCCTCCCGCACAGAGCGACTTTCAGCAGACCAATCGTGTACTGGAGCGCTCGCCTGATCACCGCTTATTGTTTCATGGCTTATGGCGACAAGCTGTGGAAAACACGCCACAAGCCCTGCCTCTGTATGTTAGCGGTGGTGAGAAATATGGCGAGTTCAGTGAGCTCGAAGGCAGTCTGACTATTCGCTTCAATGACAATCGTGATCGGGTCGTCATTGATACCAATCTATGGCTTACCGATTTCAGCACCCTGGCGTTGCAAGGCGCAGACTGGCAGCTGCCTACTCCACCCGCACCGAACGCTTCCCCGGCGACCGATGACGCAAACTCTGAAGGCCCTGACTACTACCCGATCCAGGTTTACCATATGCAACAGAGCCGTGAGATGCGCAGCACGGAGTTCCACTATCTGGACAATCCTGCATTGGGAGTTGTGGTGATGGTAGAGCCTTACGAATTACCGGTCCTGGGACCAAGCGGTTTCGACACTAACTCAACGGCGCTTCCCAGCAGCGCAGGCGATGCCATCACTCAGTAGTGGTCAACAGGGTCACTAGCACCTTTCGAATAAAGCCGATGCCATCTTTCATCACCGCGCGAATTTCATCCATGGTGATGATCCCTGGCACCACACCTGCCGCCCAATTCACCGACAGCGCTAACATCGCGTAATCTATCTCTTTCTCTCGCGCCAGCACTGTCTCAGGCATCCCGGTCATGCCAACAATATCGCAACCGTCTTGTTTCATGCGCAGAATTTCAGCCGCTGTTTCCAGCCGCGGCCCCTGTGTGCATCCGTAAGTGCCGTGCTTCAGCACCGTGCGACTGTCTTCGTCCAGCTCAGCACGTTGATATACCGCAGCCAGCAGGCGTCGACCCAAATCCACGGAAAATGGATTGGTGAAATCCACATGCACCACTTCCTCCTGACCTTTCTCCCAGAAAGTGGAGGCCCGCCCCCAACTGTAGTCGATTATTTGTGTTGGCAATATAAGTGAACCGGGGGCGGCATGGGCATCAATACCGCCTACCGCATTGATGGCGATGATTTCTGTTACACCCACAGTGGCTAGCGCAGCGATGTTCGCGCGATAGTTAACCAGATGAGGAGCTACCGAATGCTGTTTGCCGTGCCTTGGCAGAAATGCAAGTTGCCCTTGTGCTGTGTCATAGAGTTCTATGTCCACGGCAGAGGTAGCATAGTCAGTTGCTACACTTTCCAGCTGTGGCTGACCAAACTCTTGAAGATCGTAGAGGCCCGAGCCACCAATAATTGCCAACATGTTTCTTCGTTATAACTGTCGAGTGAGGAGTAGTGGATGGCTGGAGTTGAAAACCGGAATTCGACTCCCACACCAAAGCTTCGAACATAAACCAGGGTCGGCAGCGACGCAATGCTTGAATCAATTGGTTGTCGGAGGATCGTCGAACTGGAGGAGATACGCGAGAAAAGCTACTTTGCCAGGAAGACCAGAAGTCCTCCTGGCAATCTATTCGATATCTAAGCTAGCCATTCAAGACTTGGCGAAGATTGTTTTTATCGAGTAGCTAGTGTGATTATTATTGCTTCCACAGAAAATGCCAGCCCGTGGCGGCCTATCGATGTCAAAACTGCAATACGCTTCACAAAACGCCCGTTTTTCTCGTTGCCGACGTTACCGTTACAGCCTCGAACGCAGTTGGGATGAAGGAGCTGGTACCGTTTTGTTCATAGGACTCAACCCATCCACTGCCGATCACCGCCGCGATGACCCTACCATTCGGCGCTGCGTCGGATTCGCCAGGGACTGGGGTTATCAGCGCATGCAGATCGTGAATCTGTTTGCGTTTCGAGCAACGCTGCCAAAGGATCTTAAAGCGGCCACCGACCCGATTGGGCCTGCAAACGACCGCTGGATTAAAGCTGCCCACAAACACGCGGACCTCACGATTGCCTGTTGGGGCAATGATGGTGAGTTTCTCGGTCGTGCGGATACTGTTCGCCAGAACTTGGGCTCAATGCATTGCATTCATCTTAACCAATCCTCTCAGCCGGCCCACCCGCTCTACTTGAAAGCCAGCTTACAACCGCGTCAATTCGATTTCGGAAGTCTGCCGCTTTGAGCACTGCTACCAGGCTCTGTCGATTTCTCTGGCGCCAAAGCTGGATAAGTCTGCGCTGGAAAAAATCCATCCATCGTCACTTGAAAGAGCAAGGCGAGCCACCTGACGCGCCATTTGTCACAGATTTCTATGGACTGAGATACGAAGGCAATCTGGCCAATGGCATCGAATTCGCTATTTTCTACTACGGTGCCTTCGAAAAACCCCTACTCTATTTCTTGCGGGATAGCGCCAAACGAATAGCCGCTCACCAGAACACACCAGTCCAGTTCTGCGATATCGGCAGTAATATTGGCCAGCATTCCCTGTATATGTCCCAATATGCAAAGACTGTGCATTCCTTCGAGCCTTTTGCACCGGTGCGCACCCAACTTGAAAAACACATAGCACTCAACAACATCAGCAATATCAGTGTTCATGCTGTTGGATTAGGCGAAAAAGATGAGCTGAAAACTTTTTACGCGCCCAGGGGAAGTAATCAGGGTATTGGATCATTCACCGAAGACAGCCTGGAACGAGGTACCGAAGATATTGGGCGCCTGCAGGTGGTTCAGGGTGACAGCTATTTCAAGACCCGTTCTATAGGCAATATCCGACTGTACAAACTGGATGTGGAAGGATTTGAAAAACCTGTGCTGGCAGGGCTTCGGGAAACACTGAAAAACCAGCGACCTCTTATCGTCTGCGAAGTCACTTATGGCGAGTCTCAGTCTTTCCAATCGCGGGAAGAACTCCTGTCGGCCTTACCCGATAACTATCATCTCTATCAGTTTAATAAGCGCAACCCTGATGGGCGGGTGGCGCGACGACGCGGTTCGAAAGCGAAACGCACAGGTGCGTACAAACTGATCCCTTTCACCGAGTGGCGACAAACCGAACAGGACGACATCATTGCCATACCTGAGGAATTACTGGATGTGATTCCATTCCAGGGCCCGCTTGGCTGAGCCTGTTCAGGCTCCAATCCATCGCTCAGCACAAAAAAAGGCCTAGCGCCAAGAATTCAATCCTGGCCTAGGCCGCTGTAGGTATATGTTGCTGATTATTGTATCGGCTTTACTGGAGGTTCCTTTAGTAAGTTGTTGTTTTTTAGTTAAATGTAGGGGCACTAGTAAAGACGAGGGCTGCGTGACCTCTGAGATTAAAACGCGCGTTGGAAGCAGCTTCCAGCACGATTTAAACGGCCTAGAGATTTGCCCGAGGGCCGGAGGGGTGACTGGACACGAGTGGAAGTAGATAGTTTTGATTTGCGCCTTTGACTCAGAATTAGGCTAAGCCTAATTCTTCGCCCTTCGGGCAGCGCTTTGCGCTGTCCAAATTGCTACGCAATTTGTCGAACCTGGGAGGTTCTGGTGCAACCCCTGACATGCCATATAAAAAGACCCGCCAAAGGCGGGTCTTTTTATATGGCACGCCCAGGAGGACTCGAACCTCCAACCCCCGGCTTAGAAGGCCGGTGCTCTATCCGGTTGAGCTATGGGCGCATATAGAAGGGAACGCATTCTATCCTAATTGCCCTTTAGACGCCGCAGCTTATAGAGGACGATTGTCCGGCTTATCTTCGCGATCTTCGTATTCGTGATGAGTCTTGGGTGTCCCGTAGCAATTGAGTCCGGTATACATCCCAGCCATCACCAAATTCAGGTTCTTTAGCCATAGTTTCCAACGACTAATGGAGCCAGTAGCTTGAACTGCTGCGCTGTCAGAACCAGTGTTTAGTTCAGCTATAGTTGTCCGCTCGCCATCAAGGGTTTTCGTCTTAGCCATAGACTAATAGACCCGCTCGCAGCGAACTCTCTGACAAAAGAAGGAAAGAAGAAAAATGGGGTGACTGATGGGGCTCGAACCCACGACAACCGGAGTCACAGTCCG
>JANQJM010000096.1 GCA_028281635.1 Pseudomonadales bacterium
ACATTTCTTCGGTATCCCACTTCACCTGAAAATAAAATTTGGGAAGTGGCCATACCTCTGTGCTTTGGGCTGAACCGTCATCTGCCATGGTATTTCTCCGTTATAGGGTTTTAGTTAAATACTTGTTTAAATTCGATTACCGCCAGCGCTTAAGACTTCTGCATCTGCTGCTGGAAAGTAATCTCGATAAATTCAGCCGGACGGATTAGCGCAACGAGTACGGTCACACGCAAAATACCCTCCAGAATGTCTTCAGGGGTCATGGTTTCACCCAGGCCAACCATTACTGTGAAAGCATCATCGGGGCTGGCGCCAGCCAGACCACCACGCTTCCAGATACCATTCAGGAAATTTCTGATCATGCTCTTGATGGTCATCCAGGTGTTGGCGTCGTTGTTGTCGAAAACATAGGCTTTCGCAGCGAGTCGAATTGACTCTTCCAACATAATCATGGTGCGACGCACCTGGATGTAACGCCAATCGAGACTGTTGCCATCGAGAGTTCGCGCGCCCCAGACCAGGGTACCCTCACCGATGAAGGCACGAATCGCATTGATAGATTTACCCTGCGGCGTGACGTTGAGATCCTGTTGATCATCATGAGAGATGTTCACTGTGGGTGATACAACAGCATTCAGACTCACGTTAGCCGGCGCCTTCCATACTCCGCTGGCGTTGTCCACACGTGTGTAGATGCCAGCCATAGCAGCAGCCGGAGGCAGCAGATTCAGTTTGTTCTTAGCTTCATCCATGATGATCTTGAATGCAGCAGAGTTCTGAACCAGACTGGATTGCAACAAGCGCATCTTGGTCGGTGCCTCTGCTTTCTCCTCGTCCTCATCACCTTCACCGCTTACCCAGTCGGCGATACTCACCTTAGTGAGCTGATCGATCTGCGCCTGCATTTCCTTCTGCTTGTCAGATTGCTTGTCTGCCTCGGGCAAACCGAGGTCAGCAGCGATAATGCCTTTCAGGGCATCGATGCTGTCACCGTCGAAGTTGCGGTAGTCGATTTCATTGTCCTGCACGATGGTGGTGTTGACCCAGGGGTAGTAGGCCATACCAAAATCGAGGTTATTGGTGCCCAGCTCGTTGCGGAAATTCTCAATGCAATCTCCATCTGGGTCCTTGCGATCTTTATAGCCGTCGTAGACATCGAGGATGGCCACGCGATTCTTCATCTTTTCGCCGCAGTGCAGCAAAGTAGCCTGTTGCACAGATACGGCATCGGCTCTTTCCGCGATACGCATGACGTCAGGAATGACCACCATGGTTGGCTCTTGCTCTTTGATCAGAGTTTCGATACCTACTGACAACTTACCCGCATCGATGGTTTGGTCTTCTTTCCCGTAGGCGCCAACAGACACGATGTAGCAGGGGCCGCCTCCGTTGGAGAAGAACAGCTTCATGCTGTTGTACAGAAGGTACTTGCCAGCGTCCTGTTCAACGACGTATTCCTCGAGAGTAGGATCATCGGCGTCACCGCCACGCTGAATGAAGTCAGCTTCTTCGCCTTCCTCTGCCTTGCGAACTTTGAAGACAGGCTTTGATCCGTAGCCATAGTAATTGTGAAACTCGGCCATGGAAGAGATCTTCCAAGGCTTGTTCACCAGGGTTTTGCCTTTATTGTCAGCCTTTTCTGTGTAGCCAATAAAGGCAGGAACAGCTGTGGCGACTTCCACAACTGAATTTGGAAAGGCACTCTTTTCGACGATATATACGCCGGGGGTTTTCATTGGTGCGGCCATGATTTCTCACTCCTCCGATTAGAAATTTACGTAAATTTCAGAAACAAATAGTTCTCGATCTTGATGGATTACTTTGTTGATGCGTTTTGCCGTAGGTACTGCCAGACGGCTTACTAAAACCTTGGGTCGGTTGTTCTTGGTGATTACCAGTTGAAGTTTCGGTTTGGCCCGATCCTGCATCGGGATCGGTTTTGAAGTCATGAAGATCCGAGCCATGCGACCATCCGCAACCTGTTCTTCACCCAGATCTTCAAATTCAATTTCACCATTGACATCACGCAGATAGGCGCCTTCCCGATTGGCCTCTCCGATCAGGAAGTACTTCCAATAGGTTTCCCGTGCCTTGAATCGAATGGTGTAGTCGTTAAATTCCTGAGTTGTCCCGGTTGCTAACTCGCTCAGCTCATCATCTGTAATTTGGATGCTGATCACGCCCAGCGAAGGGCTGCGTCGATCAGCTATGTTGGCATGAGCGGCTTGCAGTGAAGGGCTGTCAACCAATTCTGCGGAAGATACGAACTCTTCAGCATGTAGATATTTCTTACCCAAGGGCTGGGATTGAGTGTTTGCGGAATCAAAGTAAAGCGTCTTGTTGGGCTCGAACACTGACGACGAGGTGAAGTTTTGAAAGTTTTCGTGGCCAACTTCACATTTGAATTCAACTCTTAAGGGGTCATCCTCATCGCTGGCATGCAATTTCAGTGCATCTAAATGTTCGCCATCAAAAAATACAGTTAGTCCATCTGGTCGTTTACGCGAAACCAGATTGACGTTGTGCATCAATTTCTGTGTTTCCGCAGTAGGCAGGAAATTTACGCCAGATAATTTGCCACTATTGAAGTAGGTGTGTTCCAGGCTGATGTTGAACATTGGTCGGTATTGGCCCATTTCGACAGCTCGCCCCTGTTAACCGGTGACCGCCGCTTCCGGGGCGCTGGATATAGTGACTGCCTGATCCGTGATATCACCCGGATCGATTGCCACCATGCGCACTCGATACAGCACAGATGGAAAATACTTCCCGCCCAGCACTCCCCAGAGATTACTGAGGTCCTGGATGGAGAGGTTCTCGATATCCAACACCAGCTTTTCAATACGATCGTCCATCTCAGGCGAATTGGAGTGATCGAACACCGGATGGCGTTGGAAAAAGGCAATCGTGTTAGATAGAAACTTCATGGATTCCAGATAGTTGTTTCCACCGAAACAAATCGAAACCATGACATAAAGATTCAGATATACCGGTTGGTTGCTGACTGCTGACCGCGAGAGCCCTGCACCACCGGCATTGAGATTTTTAGAGTAAGTCTCTCTTTCAATGTTAATCAGGCTCAGTGCAACTTTGTTGTTGGCTTGCAATGGGAGGCTGCCGTCCTGCTCAACAGTGTTAGACACGACGACGATATTTTCGTCCAGTCGAAACGTCTTCTTCAGCGCCTCATCGAGGTTGAGTGCTAGCTGGTTAATTGCAGCGTTGATCATTAATGCGCGACCCGAAACACACTGTTGTAGTAGTAGCTGGCTTAAGTTGCTTAATATTTTGAGCTCAAAGCTTTGCCAGTCTTTCCTAGAACCACACCGTATCACCGGTTCGTTGCCCGACCGTTCGGCGAACGCTGTGTCACTGTTTCTTTAGTGTGTAATTAGCGCTATATGACAGTTGTATGAATGTTTGTTAAACGTTTGTTGAACATTTGCCAGTGACGCGTTGACCCATAATTTCTATCTCATGTATGATCGATCTCCCCGTGTAACAAGAATAAAACCGGTACTCATGGCCAAACTGTCACTGGCACTCCTGGGCACACCCAGACTCACTCTGGATGGGATTTCCCTAGATGACGTTTTCTATGAAAAAGTAGAAGCATTGCTGTGCTACCTGGCCGTCGAATCGAACCGCCCTCATCGACGCGAAGTGCTTGCCGAGTTGTTTTGGCCAGATCTCCCTGATGACCATGCCAGGAGCAATTTGCGTTACGCACTTTTTAAATTGCGGGCAGGATTGCAGGAAAAAGACAACTCGGCTCCTTATTTACTGGTGAACAGAACCAGCATTCGCTTCAATCCAGATAGTGATTACTATCTGGATGTCCAGGAGTTAAGTGAGGCATTTGGGCAATCACTGAGGCCGAGCACTGAACTCAGCATTGAAAGCCTGGAACATCTCTCAGCGCTGCATCGCGGAGATTTCATGGAGCAGAGCACGCTGACCCAAAACGAGTTATTTCATGAATGGGTGTGTAACAAGCGTGAGACTTATCACCGCTACGAGTTGATTCTGTTATCTCGACTCATTGGGCAGTATGCCGATAAGGCTGAGTACGATCTGGCCCTGCATCATGCACATCGGTTTATCACCCTCGACCCTCTGGACGAATCTGGCTACCACAGACTCATCGAGCTGCTGGCAAACAGCGGCAAAAACACCAAGGCCATCGAGGCTTACAACAACCTCAGCCATCTACTGAATATGGAATTGGGAATTAAGCCGAACGAAGAAAGCACCGAGTTAATTCGCAATTTGCTGCTCAGGCAAACCACTGATCTGCCAGCCACTTAAGTCAGGTAACTACCCGAACAGTAAAACGGACTAGTCGGCTTTATTGGGGCCGGTTTGGAAGGGCTTGGTCTTGGTCTGGAAACTGCGCGTCTCTTCTTTTTGCTGAATTATATTGGCTGACGCCAGTCCATTCGCAAGATTCCTGAATTTGCGCTGCATGACCGAAGCTGAACGCCGGTCATCTATTTGGTAGGTGGGGGCAGATTTACTGGCTTTTTGCACGAGGTCGGCCGCTGCGTGGGGTCGCGAGGCCTTGTCGTTCTTTGAGTATTGTTTCATCACCTAGTCCAGATACTGCCTAATTCGTAGACTTGTCACGCTTATTGTCTGACTTGAACTGAGCCGCCTTGGCACCCATCACATCCGCCTCCTGCTCGAGGCTCGCATCGTCATTTATCTTGGTTCCGCCACTGGTTTCCATGGTGGGCTTCACCCTGCCTTCGGCCTGCTGCACTAAATGCCAGGCTTCATGAGGCAAATGCTGCTCCTGCCCGGGACCGACATGAATATCATTGCCCTGCGCATAAGCTAACGCGTTCAATTGTGCGGGCTTGTCCGAATTGTAGTGGACCTGCACACCGTCTAGGGACATCCCTGACAGATTTTCCACGCCAGCCTTTAGATTATCTGGCATACCAGTGTCATTGGATTTTTCGACTTCTTTCTCTTCGGTTTGTCCTGCGCCGGTCTCGCCCTGCGTGAGCTCTTTTTCCCCCGATTGCAGTTGAGCTGCATCGATTTTAGCCTGACCAACAACCTCCTCTTCCAGATCCTCAGCCTCAGCTACATCAACTGCTGGTGAGTCTGTTTCAGGAATTGCCTCTTCCGCAGGTGCAACTGCCTCCTGTTCTTGTTCCTGCTCCTGTTCCTCCATAACACCTGCGTCAGGCAATTCTTCTTCCAGGGGTTCGCGCTGAGCGGTGGTGAACTTGCCTTGAAGTTCTTCATCTTCCATGAGTTGCGTTGCATCAAACTTGCCCTGCAGCTCATCTTCCTCCATCCGTTGGGTGGTCTCAGATTTTTCCTGCAAGATGGATGCGCGAGACATCGCCTGCAAAGCTTCCGCTTTCTGCGATTGAGCAAGCTGCATAGGATTTTGTTGCAAAGAATCGATGCGTTTGGTTTGCACTGCAGCATCGTTCTGCAGTGTCACTGACACTTCTGATTGTTGACCCGATTTGGTGCGAGATTGTGAAGCAGCAGGCTGGTGCTCAGCCTGGTTTTTGACTCTTGGCTTTTTCATTAGTCTTCAAGAGTGAGTATTTGACCCCAGGTTTGCGCAATTTTTACGCAGCTCAACTGTATACCCCCTTGGATACAAGTAGCAAGGCTAATCAATGATTTTGTCGACTGTTTGTGATGCGCTTCGAATCAAGCTGCAGAAAGTTTTGTATACGGCCTGACTAGCGCCGCTGCAGAGAAGCTACAGTAAGCGGGTAAGTGAATCTCTGTGCGCCATGAGATTATTGTAAAAAATACGTAACATAAAACTGAACTTGGGAATATCCAGCTCCTGCTCAGGGTCCTCAGTCATCACGGATTTCAAAAAAAGCTGATTGTTTTCTGCATGAAATGTACTCAACTCTGTTGCGTTGTTTGCATCTGATAATGCCTGCAAAAACCCGGCTGTGGGATCACTGTTAAATTCACTTAGCAGGCAATGCAATTGCAGAAAGAGGTAGGGTGTATCACTGGATATCTCGATGGGATAGTAATTCACGCTGATGATGCATTCATCAGAGACCTTGATTTGAATCATGTAAGTGCCGAAAGTCTCTGGTTCAAAAAAATCATAAGGAAACTCAGACTCTTGGAGAAGAAATTCAGCAAGCTTGGTCATCCGCGGCTTGTGGAAGTTTTCAATACAGTATTCAAGATCATTCATTGCGTCACCGGGCCTTTAACTTATCCATAAAGTATTGAACTAACTCATTGCCAGATTTTTGATTAGCCATTGCTTTTATTAAAGTGACACTGGCGCCTGTTCCCAATATTTTCGATTCAACCCAGCTATAGTCTTTATTGATTGCCGCCGCCCTGGCCTTGCTAGTTCCATCGCCGACATCGGCTACTTGCTTGTCATGATCTGCAATATTGTCGACTAGTCGTCTTGACGAATGGAAATAGCGCTCCTGTTTCGCTTCATCGCTTTTCAATATATCTGCGGAGTCGAAGAGCGAAGAGCCGAATAGACCTCCTTCTGCGCCCCCGGTGAAGTCTTCGGCCCCCTTGCCTCGCGCCGCAAACTTAATCGCATTACCCCCTGCACGAGCTGCTCCAATCGCAGCCGTCCCCGCTCGCATGGCAGCAGCAGGTGCAGCCATGCGAGCGGGGACGGCTGCGATTGGAGCA
>JANQJM010000147.1 GCA_028281635.1 Pseudomonadales bacterium
GGATGAGCAGGCCGGCCCGGTAACCTGGGGCCACTCTGCCGCGACTGGATAAACCGAGATGTCTAGCCGCGTTGCCAGTTGCGGCAACTAGCGCCTCCATCGGTGGAACACCTAAATGGGTATAGATTTCGAGCTCCCGGTGCCCGGTATAGCCAAATGGATGGTCAGGAACTGCACCAGCATCAGTGCCCAGGACTAAATCCACATCGGCAGCGCGAAGCCTGGCAAAACCAGCCCGCAGCTCTGCTTCATAGCCAGGCTGTCTTAGCACGATACGTTTACGCAGCGGAGATTCACCCAAACGTCGGCTGCTAACTTCGGTCAAGAATGGCCACAGAAATGGATCTTCCGCAATGGCTTCGCGCCTTAACTCGGCTAATCCCAAATTGGGCACGACAAAAGCGCCAGCTTCTGCTACCCGAATAGCTGTCGCCTGATCGAACGCCTCTCCAATGCGTCCATGCAGAAAGCCGTGCACGCCGGCTGACAACAAGTCGCTCATGTCCGTGGCGAACTGTTGATGGACGACGATTTTGATGCCATGTTGTCGCGCTTCTGCCGTGACAGCACGATACAACTCGGGGCTCAGCTTGGTCTGAGTGCCACCTCGATCGTCCACCCATATCTTGATGAAGTCGATGCCCTTTTCCGCCACCGCCTGCACTTGCTGACGCGCCTGCCCCGGCGAACTCAAACCACGCAGGACCGTCATTCCCATAGTTTGTTCCAGTTCGCCCGTGTGCACCAGAAACTGATTGTTAGGCCCTTCACCTGGTGGTGCCATTCCTGCCGCAAACAGAAAATCTGCGGCGCTTGTAACTCCAGTTTGCAACTGCTGCTGCAAGGCAAGTGCAAGATCATCTGGATCGCTTCCCGCAGAGAACACCGCACTGAAACCGTAGTAAAGGTATTGCTGCAAATTCCTGATCAGATTCTCAATACTGTAGTGTTCGGCTCCCCAGCCGTCGATGCTCTGGTAGCCTAGATGGGCATGGGCATCGATCAAGGCAGGTAGCAGAGTTTTCCCTGACAGGTCTAGCACGCGATCGGCCGGAACTTCCTCACCAACGCTGACTATCTCATTCCCCCGAATCAACACATTAGTATTTTGCAATTCTGCCCCATCACCCACGATGACATGGACGTTGGTGAACAAGACGGAACCTGCTGAGTCAGGACTCACCTGTGCCAAGAGCTTGGCACAAAGGAACAGGGAAATCAGAGACAGGAATCTACCCAGTCTATTGAGCCAGATACGGCAATGCATGGATGTGAACCGGGTATCAGCTGCTGTAGTCATAAGAACACTGAATTACCAAAAGCATTGAGCACCTTGTGAGTTTAGCAAAGGCTGTAAGCGGTACACAGGCCGTAACAGACGCCGAATTGGGGTCTCATTTTCGCTATGGTGCTGGTAATCTAGGGCTACTTGAGAAGAATCCAGGACTTATGTTGCCAGATTCCATGCCATCCCTGCTTTCCGAAGAAGAAGCGCTGGGCCTCGCCAAAAACGCCAATACCGCGGAGTTAGCCGCGCAGGCCCGCGCCCTGTGTGAGCAAGCTCATGGCAGGCTGGTCACTTATTCTCGAAAAGTGTTCATTCCACTCACCAAGCTGTGTCGGGATGTGTGCCACTATTGCACCTTTGCGCAAACACCACGACATATCGACTCCC
Source organism: Pseudomonadales bacterium (assembly GCA_028281635.1). Lineage (GTDB taxonomy): Bacteria > Pseudomonadota > Gammaproteobacteria > Pseudomonadales > Pseudohongiellaceae > UBA9145. The sequence continues at coordinate 1,676 of JANQJM010000147.1, forward strand.
CTTATATGCCAGTGGATGAGGTTGTAGAGCTCTGCCATTCCGGCGCCGCTGCAGGCTGTCAGGAAGCACTGTTTACTCTCGGTGAGAAACCAGAATTGCGCTACCGCGCCGCGCGGGAAGCGCTGGCCGAAATGGGCTATGGCAGCACACTGGAATACCTGGCGGCGGTTGCCGAACGCGTGCTCAATGAAACGGGCATGCTGCCGCACATTAATGCCGGCAACATGGACGAGGCAGAGATCAGATTTTTGCGCAAGATCAGTGCATCCATGGGCATCATGTTGGAATCCGCTTCACCCCGACTTTGTGAAAAGGGAATGCCCCACTATGGATCCCCTGATAAAGACCCCGAGGTACGACTGGAAACGATCGCTTTAGCCGGTCGCGAGAAAGTGCCATTCACCACAGGCATCCTGATCGGAATTGGCGAGACTCGCCTGGAACGCATCGAATCCTTGCTGGCAATCAGAAGACTGCACGAGCAATACGGTCACATTCAGGAAATTATCGTGCAGAACTTTCGCGCCAAGCCCAACACCAAGATGGCACAGGCACCAGAGCCGGATCTGGAAGATTTAGTGTGGACCCTTGCGGTAGCACGTTTGATTTTCGGCCCAGCGATGAACATTCAGGCTCCTCCTAATCTGAGCCCTGGAGTCTTGCCGCAGTTAGTGAGCGCAGGTATCAACGATTGGGGGGGTGTATCTCCACTGACACCAGACCATGTCAATCCGGAAGCGCCCTGGCCACATCTGGAAAATCTCGCCGCCGAAACCGAAGCCGCTGGCAAGTTTCTTGAACAGAGACTCACTATCTATCCTGAATACGTGAGAGAGGCGGAAGACTGGATAGATTCAGCAGTATTACCGGCTGTGTTAAAGCACAGCGACAGTGACGGCATGGCAAAGAGGGATACCTGGACCCCCGGAGCGCATGGAGAAACTCCAGGTCTTGAATCGAAGCTCTTACGAAGAGCCGAACCCATTGCCTCAGACTCCATTCAGCAAATCGTTGCGAAGTGTCTTGCGAAAGAAACAATCACGATCGATGAGGCCACCGCGCTATTTCAGGTGCGGGGTGATGACTTCGCCTTCGTTGCCCAGCAAGCCAACGTACTCCGCGAGTCAGTGAATGGAAACACAGTGAGCTATGTTGTTAATCGCAACATCAACTACACTAATGTCTGCTATTTCAAATGCCAGTTCTGTGCATTCTCCAAAGGCAAACTCAGCGAAAACTTGCGAGGTAGACCGTACGATATTTCGGCCGAAGAAATCGCTCGCCGCTGCACCGAAGCCTGGGAGCGCGGAGCGACTGAAGTTTGCATGCAAGGAGGCATTCATCCCGATTATACCGGTGAGACTTATCTTGATATTGTGCGGACTGTTAAGCATGCAACGCCTGACCTTCATGTGCATGCCTTTTCCCCACTGGAGGTATGGCAAGGCGCGGAAACCCTGGGCATTTCTCTTGAAGAGTTTCTGCAACGTTTGCGTGATGCAGGTCTGGGCACCCTGCCCGGCACCGCAGCTGAAGTGTTGCATGATGAAGTAAGGCAGTTGATTTGCCCGGACAAACTTAACACCGGGCAATGGTTGCAGGTTATGGAAGCCGCTCACGCTGTTGGATTTAATACTACCGCTACCATCATGTTCGGCCATGTTGACAGACCGAAACATTGGGCAGCACATTTGCTGGCAATTCGAGAGCTGCAGCAGCGCAGTGGCGGCTTCACCGAATTCGTACCATTACCATACGTGCACATGGAAGCACCGATGTACCTGAAGGGTAAATCGCGGCGAGGCCCGAGCTATCGCGAAGCGATTCTTATGCACGCAGTACCGCGGCTGGTTTTCAATGGCTGCATCGATAATATTCAAACTTCCTGGGTGAAGATGGGAGAATTCGGCGCACTACAGGCGTTGAATGCTGGCGCGAATGATCTGGGCGGCACCCTCATGAATGAAAGTATTACCCGGGCTGCCGGCTCCGAACATGGCCAGGAATGGCATCCCAGCGCCATTGAAGAACAGATCCTGCGCTGGCAACGAACCCCTCGCATGCGCAACACACGGTATCAAGATGCCCCAGCCTCCCAGCGAGACCGGGCGATGACCGCGGCAGACCTGATACCGGTCGAGAACCTGGACGCAGGCAAGTTGCAACGCAGCAAGCGCTTACCGGACCTGGCAAACGCCAGCTAGCTATCAATTTTCATCATTCAGGCCATCATCCAAGATGATGTGGCCAGCGTTGGTAATGGGGTACAATCTCGCGCCATCGAGAATCTCAGACCCTGCCATCCCACTATTCAAGGAATAAGCAACACTTCATGAAATTATGTATCACTGGCGCCAATAGCAGTGTTGGCCAGAATCTGTTGAACCACCTGAGTCAAAATAACGATGTCCAGATTACCGCCGGCGTGAGATCGGAACGCGCATTTGGTGACTTGCCAAAGGCCGACAACATTACTCCAATCACGATCACCTACGATGATGAGGCGAGCCTGCAGACCGCGATGCAGGGAGCGGATTGCGTTATCCATCTTGCTGGTATTTTGATTGAGACCAAACACTCTAACTACGCCAGCGCCAATGTCGCGGCTACAGCCGCAGTTGTCAGTGCTGCTAAGGCACAAGCTGTCCAACATATCATTTTCATCAGCGTAATCGGTGCCAGCCCACGGGCTAAAAATGCATACTTCAGATCAAAAGGTTCCGCAGAAGAGATCGTTACTAAATCGGGTATTGCCAGCACGGTTTTAAGGACTCCGATTTTATTGGGACCGGGCACTGCCGGTGCCAGTTCTCTGGTGGGCGCAGCCAAGGGCCCCACAAGCAAGGTGTTGGGTGGTGGACTCTATACAATGCGGCCATTGGACACTGACGACTTGAGTGCGGCGCTCCTTAAACTCAGCTTGAACAGCGCGAAAGAGACCAGGACCTTGGAACTGGTAGGACCAGAACCCATCAAGTACCGCGATTTGATTAAACGCACTGCCAAGTTAATGGGATCTGAGGTCGAAGTCGGCGTAGTGCCAGTTTGGGTAGCAAAATTGGGGTCGGCGATAACCAGCACACTCAAGGGGGGTGGAATTACCCCTACTGTCATTGATGTCATCACCAGTGACGAAGCAGTGGATCGCAATGCAGATCAAGAACTGGGCATTGAACTTACCCCAATAGATGGCACACTGAACAAAATCCTCAAAAGTGAATAAAAACATGACGGAATCTACCGACACCGAAAACACAGCAGAAACCGAATCAGGGGAAGCATCCACAGCGCCAAAGAAACAGGGACTATTGGGTCGACTGGTGTTTCTGGGCATTACCGCTGCCTGTTTCGTTTATCTTTACTTCCGGTTAAATGGCGCTGCCTCTCGCGAGGGGCTGAGCCTTGGCACCTACATGACCCAGGTATTTGCCAACGTGGAGTGGATTCCGTGGCTGATACTGATGATGGCCTACTCCCTGTTTTACTTCCTTATCGATACACTTGTGGTAACGAGGGCTCTCAATTGGTTACTGGCAGATATCAAGTACAAAGACATCCTGCCAATTCGTGCTTGCGCCTACATCATCTCCATTTTTAACGAACAGATTGGCAAAGGCGCCATGGCGTACTATTTGAACAAGCGAGACCAGATTCCTGGTTGGGAAGTAGGTTCGGTAATGCTGTTCATCATGTTCTGTGAGATTTTCTATTTACTAATCTGGGCTTCGATCGGATTTGCCTTCGGCGGCGGTGATCTCCCCGAAGTTTTTCAACTAATGCCGGTAATAAGTGGCGGAGCTGCCGTTTTCCTGGTGGTCTGGCTGCTGTACTTCAGAGGCAAGATACTGCCCAATAACCAGTTTCGGGAACGTAGAATTTTGCACGCCTTCAGACGCGCTAAGGTTTGGCACTATTTTATGTTTTTCGTATTGCGTTCCCCTGCCTTGTTGGCCGCGGTGGTCGTTTATACGACGGCATTGAATTTCTTCGGAGTGGAGGCGTCATTTCTGACTTTACTGCCCTACCTGCCAGTAATTTTTTTCGCGGCCGCGGTGCCAACTCCTATGCGCGCGGCAGCGATTACGTTCTGGGTCATCCTGTTTCCCGAAAACGAGGGGCAGATGGCAGCGTTCGGCTTCGTGCAGCACAACTTCTTCATTTTATTTAATGCCATTATTGGTCTGGTGTTCTGGCGCCGTGCGCAAAGAGAATTATTCGGCTAAATGGCTAATCTGCTAACCGCGATCAGGCTGTTATTGGTTGTTCCAGTTGCCTGGTCTGTCGCGGTAGAAGATTTATTGCCCGCCTCGGTTCTGCTGCTTCTATTGACAGCTGCCGTAGTCACTGACTATTTCGATGGCATCGTCGCTCGCGCAATAGGCTCAGCATCACCGAAAGGGATGTTGTTTGACCACGGCACCGACTTCGTTTTTGTAACCAGCGGCCTGGCCGGCGCTGCCTGGGCTGGGTTGCTACCCTGGTTATTACCTGTCGCGATCGTGGTCGCCTTCAGTCAGTATGTTCTCGATTCCTACTTTTTGTTTCGTCAAAAAGAATTGCGCATGAGCTTTCTCGGTCGCTGGAACGGCATTCTCTACTTCTTCCCACTATTCGGTATTTGTCTGGCAAGATTAGTGTCAAACAATGGCATCGCTTATCTGCTTTCGGTGCTAACCGAATTTCTGGCATACGGGCTTATCCTGTCCACCATTGTATCCATTATTGACCGCGGTATGGCGCCATTTCTCCATCGCCATGAGCCATGACACTGACTTCCGATTGTCTCAATTCCGTCATTTTCTCATCCTAGACTGTGAGAACTGCAGGAGATAGCCATGACTTGTTCAGAATCTTTTATTGCCAGACTCATTCTAGTTAGCTCAGCGACTGTCGCTGCCTCTCTGCTACCAATGGCAACTGCTCAGTCCTGTGAAGATTCCACTGCAGTGGAAGGCCAATGCAGCATTGAAACCAGCCATATGAAGATGAACGATCTGCAGGCGATTGGCTCCCATAACAGTTATAAGCTTGCCATCCCTCCCGCGGAATTGGAGTTGATCCGAGGCTACAACGAGCGATCGGCGCTCACACTGGACTATACCCATCTCCCTCTCACTCAACAGCTGGAGCTGGGCATGCGCCAGATCGAACTGGACATTTTCTATGATCCCGAAGGTGGCCGGTTTGCCAGACCTCTACTGCCACAACAGACCCGGGGCAAGGAAGGCGCTGTGGAGTTTGATGCTTCTGAATTGTATACACCGGGATTCAAAGTACTGCACTCGCAGGATATCGATGTGCGATCCAATTGCATGACCTGGATCACCTGCTTGCAAGAAATAAAAGCCTGGTCTGAAGCGAATCCACAGCATATACCTGTCCTGATTATGTTCAACGCCAAAGAAGGAGGCTCTGCCTACCCTGGCGTCACGCCAGCTTTAAATTTCACTGTCGCAGCCTACGAAGATCTGGATAGTGAAATACTTTCCGTGTTTGATCGCGAGCAACTAATCACGCCAGACGAAGTACGCGGCAACTACGCAACGTTGCGCGAAGCTGTTTTGAATGGCGGCTGGCCCACACTCGATGCAGCAAGGGGTCGGATCTTCATCGCCATGGACGAGCGCCCGGAAAAGGTACAAGTCTATATGCGAGGGAATAAATCATTGGAAGGTCTGCCTATCTTCGTTAATTCGGTGAATGAAGATTCAGATCACGCAGCCTACTTCACCATAAACGACCCGGTGGGCTCATTTGAACGTATCCAAAACGCTGTGAAAGCGGGTTTTATCGTGCGGACCCGGGCCGACGCCAACACCTTCGAAGCCAGAGACAATGACCCGAGCCGGCGAGAAGCTGCTTTCGCCACCGGAGCTCAATACATATCCACTGACTACTACATACCGCGCAGAGAATTCAGTGATTACCAAGTACATCTGCCTGGAAATGTGATTGCCCGTTGTAATCCAGTTCGCAGCTCGTCCTGCAACTAAGCCAGCAACCGCTTGACAACACTGCTGCTGGACAACCGCAGCAACCCCAAAAACACTGTGGTTTTCGCTGCACGTCCATCTCGCTTAAAATCAGCCTATGTTAGTTGTATTCATCTACGGTCCGGCCGCATCTGGCAAGCACACTATCGGCGAGCTGCTCAGTTCGAAGCTTGGCTTGCCCCTATTCCACAATCACCTGACAGTGGATTTGGTAAGCACGTTATTTGAGTTTGGGTCTGACGATTTCATCAACCTGCGGGCTAACATTTGGCTACAGAGCTTTGCTGCCGCCGCCCAGGCACAACAATCATTTATCTTCACCTTTCACCCGGAAAAAACAGTGCAGGTAGATTTACTACCTCGCTTACAACAGATTATTGAAGAATGTGGCGGGGCCGTGCAGTATATCGAACTGATTTGCCCTGACGAGGAAGTGGAGCGGAGACTTCCCAGCTCGAGCCGTGAACAATTTGGCAAACTCCGCGATGTTGAACTGTATAGAGTGCTAAGAAAAACCGGACAATTGGATTTTTCCGGCTTGCCCAGCGCCCATCTGCAAATTGATACAACCCAGACGAACCCGGAAGGCGCAGCCAACGCAATTGAACAATACTTAGCGGGAATTTCTAAATCCAACTGACAAGACTGCAATCAGTCTCTATAAAAAGAACAAGGATAATCAGCATGCCAGTTGATATCACTATCACTCTCAGTGACGAGGATCTGGATCGGTTTCAGGACAGCATCGACAAAGGAAAACTTGCGATCAACGATGCGGAAACTGCAACACAGGTTGAGGAATCAGCCTCCTTATTAATCGAAAAAGCCAGAGATATAGATCTACCCCAGTTTATTTCAGACCGCATTCTTAAGTTGCAAATTTTGATTAACATGATTCGTGATGATGAGTGGAAACTCTCTGACGACGAGCGCGATAGTATTCGCAGCGCACTTTTCTATTTCATAGATCCTGAAGATATTATTCCCGACCATATCCCCGGAATTGGTTTCCTGGACGACGCCATGTATGCCGAAATAGTTATCCAGGAGCTGGGGAACGAGATTCGTATGTACCAGGAGTTCTGCCAGTTTCGCATCGCTGAGGAAAATCGGCGGCGAAATCGCGGCCTTGACCCACAAGTCGGCCGCGAAGACTGGATTGCTGATAAACGAGCAGTACTGCATGCACGTATGCATGAACGGCGAAAGCTACGCAGTGGCGGTCGCGGTTGGCGCATGCGTCTCCTCTAACCAAACACAGTGAAGATATGTTTCGATTAACCCTTAATCTACTTCTATGTTGCTTCAGTTGTTCACTGTTGGCACAAACTGCGCAGTCTTTTATTGAAGTAACAGACGACGTAGCAGAGAAATTCGCTTCAGTGATTGCAGACGAACGGGTGCAACAGGCGTTGGATCTGATCGAGGTGCAGGAACCGGAGTACATACAAGAGCAACTTCGCATTACAGAAATCCCTGCGCCCCCCTTTCAGGAGCAAGAGCGTGCGGCTTACTATCTGCAACAGCTGCGCGCCCGCGGACTGGAAGATGCCTATATTGATGATGAAGGAAATGTGGTAGCCATCCGGGAAGGCAGCGGTAACGGCCCTACGCTGTTGATTGCTGCTCATCTGGATACTGTTTTCCCTGCTGACGTCGATACGACAGTTCGCTTTGAAGACGGCCGTTACTACGCTCCAGGTATTGGCGATGACACCCGAGGATTAGCCGCTCTGTTGTCGGTTATCGATGCTCTTAATCAAAGTGGTATCGAAACCAACGCTGACATAATGTTTTCTGGCAATGTCGGCGAAGAAGGTCGCGGTGACTTACGAGGGGTAAAGGCACTATTCAGAGACCATCCTGAAATTGATGGATTCATTTCCGTTGACGGCGTCAGACAACAACGCATCACTACCGGTGGCACTGGCAGCAGACGCTTCGAATTTCGATTCACTGGTCCAGGCGGTCACTCATTCGGCGCATTTGGATTACCCAGTGCCATTCATGCCATGGGCAGAGCTATCGCCAAGATTTCAGAACTGCAGACTCCACAGTTTCCAAAAACCACCTTCACCGTGGGCACGGTAACTGGCGGTACTTCGGTGAATTCCATTGCCGCCGATGCAAGCTTCGCCATCGACATGCGCTCAAATGACGCTGGGTCGCTGGCATTGTTGGAACGGGACGCAAAACAAGCTGCATTGGCCGCAGTGGCCGAAGAAAACTCCCGCTGGCGCAGCGATCTCATTAATGTGGAGTTTGTGCTGATTGGGGATCGCCCGGTTGGCCGCACGCCTCTGTCGAGCCCCATTGTACAAGTCGCTGCCCTGGCCTTTGATCACCTGGAGATTCGGATTCAGGGACCTGGCATTTCGAGTACCGATTCCAACGTCCCGATGTCGATGGACATACCAGCCATCACAATCTCCGGTGGTGGTGATGGCGGCGGAGCCCATTCTCCGGGCGAGTGGTTCGCCCCCACCGAATCCCATCTCGGGCCACAATCTATCTTACTCAACATCCTAACTCTAGCCGGCATTGCCGGGGTCAGCGATCCGGCTCTGGAAGAGCGAGACTCTTGAGCGTTGCAAGTCCCAGCTGCGTAGCAGAGGAGGTCCATCATGCAGGCAATGCAACTCGCTGCGACGGCTAACACGGAAGCCAGTCGTGAATTCTATGAAAGAAAACTTGGTCTGCGATTCGTGGAGGATTCACCGTTCGCCCTGGTCTTCGATGTTGGCGGCGTGATGCTGCGAATACAGAAAGTAGAAAAAGTCGTCGCTCCACCCTATAGCAGTCTGGGTTTCATCATCGATAACATGGAGTCCACGGTCACCAATTTGCTGGAAAATGGTGTTGAATTCGAGCGCTATGAGTTTATCCAACAGGATGACCAGGGAATCTGGACTACACCAGATGGAGCAAAGGTAGCCTGGTGTAAAGATCCAGATGGCAGTGTGGTGTCATTTACACAACATCCCAGCAGATAAATCTCAATGACAGTAGCTCTCGAAACAATTCTCGCACTCGAAAAGGAGATGCATTTAACCAGTACCCGTCGCAACCGAGAGCGCATGGAGCAACTATTGCACCCGCTCTTCTATGAAATTGGGCGCAGTGGCTTGCGCTATTCAAGGCAAGACATTCTGTCAGAGTTTGAATCTGAAGCTGAGCTGCCGCCGATTGCGGTAAGCGAGCCGGAATTGATTCCTCTAAGCGAAGACCTGGCGCTACTTAGCTATATCTCCAACCACGCGACGAAGCCTGCACATCGCTTCACACTGCGCACTTCGCTTTGGCAACGAGAGGGAGGAATGTGGCGGATTCGTTTCCATCAAGGAACACCACAGGATAGCTAAGCGAATCTATTGCAATAGCGTGCTCTGTGGAACGTCACTGGTAGAGACGGGAAGGTCCCATTTGGTTTGCCGCACTACTCGCTCCACCACCTCGAAAATCGAGTTAAAAACCTCAACGGTCACGCCAAGACTTATGCCCCTGCCCTTAGCATCGTGAAAACTGAGAGTATGAACCCCATCAGCTTTGCCATTCGGTTGCAGATTGACTTTTTCTACCACCAGTCCCTGCTCACCAAGAGGAAAGGTTTCACCTGGTTTAAACTTTGAGCCAAAGTCCTGTTGGGCGACCACGGCTTGCTGTTCCAGCTGAGCACGAAGCACGGTGTCGTGATTCGACACCACAGCCCTGGCTTCCATACCAGCATCAGGCATAGAAACGCGGTACGCACTAGTCCGGACTTTAAAATCAGTAAGCAAGGAGCTACACAAACGCCGAGTCAGCCAAAGCCTGAATTCATCTCCATTCACATTGGTGATACGTAACAAGATGCGATCTTCGTGGCGGTTGTATCCCGCGTCGAATTGACCAAATCCACTCATAATCTAGATCGAATCTCGGCTAGCTCTGAAGCTTAAAGGGTATTGCTGATAGAGTTTAAAAAATTCTTTCAAACTAAACTCATTTAGCACTTTCTGACTGTAGCCGCGCTTGCGATTACGAAACTCGTCATAATTTTTGTAGCGAAGCGTATGTAGACAGTGTTTGCAGACAACGAATCCATGAGATACCACGCTCAAGTCACCTTCCTGTCGAAGTTTCATCAGATCGTAATCTTCAGCGATTTTGGTCGTGACCATGAATTCCTGATTTGGATGCTCAGTGTTGATTTCGTCAAGCTCGGAACAACGCGCGAGATGGTAGGTAGGATATTGCCTTTTATTACGAAACCAGTTTTCACTAGGAATATAGACTAATACTCGACTGTTTTTTACGGCCAGCGTGCGATCGGGTAAAACCTTTATTTCTTCAAACGGCAGCAGCAGGCCGTTGTTTTCCAGTTGGGAGCGTTCCTCACCGGTGAGGTGAATAGTCGGATCAAATAACTCAAAGTAGCCGAGACGATCCGCGCCCATTTTTTCTCGCAGATCATTGAAGGCCTCAAATTCTGTAAAGTCTTCTAATTCCATTGTTCTGCTAACTACACTGCGTTACCGAATCTCTTCCAAAATTGTGGAGAGACGAGTTTCAGCATCAGTGACGACAATGAATTCTACGCGCCGTGAACGGTCCGCGTCCTCGCTACCGTCCTGCGCGGTAATAAGCTGCGAGGATGATAAACCGTTTGCCGTTAGACGTTCGCGCAACCAATCTTTTTCATAGGCCACTGCAGCGAGACTCAGGATATACCCCAGGGTCGAGCGAGTGCGCTCCTGAGATAGAGCCATGTTTCGCATATAGGCATCGTCGCTGTTCGCGGCCAGGGACCAGGCACTTGAAGTGTGCCCTTCAATGCGCACTTCCTGGATCTCTCCTCGGTATTGCTCGGATGTTAGTATGGCCAGATAACGGGGAAAGAAATCTTCGAGAATTGCGGCGAAATCTGGTTGTAAAGTCGACTCGCCTAACTCGAAGAGAAGATCTGTATTGGTGAACCTCAGCCTCAGGTCTTCATCCAATTGCGCTCCCCAGCGCGGCAGATCCTGTTCGAATTCTGTCATCAGATCCGCGTACAATTCCTCACGCAGATCTTCATACAGCACGACGACCCGTTCGATCTCCTGATTCTTCTGCTCGATGATCACCAAATACATCACCGAGATGAGAAGAAACAGAATCATAAGACCACTCATCAAATCGCTAACTGCAATCCAATGCTCTTCGTTTTCCTGCTCCAGTTCAGACTCTAGAATCATGATTGCTTGGAGAGTTGCTGCTCCGCTAAAGTGAGAATTTCACGCAGTCGATCAGTAAGCGGCATATAGTCGTTTACAAATTTCTCCGACAAGGCGGTAAGTTGATAACCGAAAGTTTGTAGTGCGTGAGTGAGTTCCTTCTCCATGGATTCGTCCAGCATTTGCATGTGAGCATTGGTCTTATTAGTCATCGCCTCTACATGTTGAGCCAGTCCGCTATGGGCTTCATTGACTGATACTGCCAGGCCTTGATTGACTTGCTCAACAGTGAGGTTGATGTCGTTGGCAGCCTGGGTAAGTACCTGGGTCAGACTGCGATTGTTCTCCTCGATGCTGCTGCTGAGTTTCACCGTGAGTTCTGATACATACTCACTGAGCGCAGGCAAACCTTCCGACGCCTGGCCAACCAGGCCAGACAGACCGGAGAGATAGCCTTCCAAATTGCTGGTCTGTTGTTCCAGGCCCCGCAGCATTTCTCCCAGAGAAGCGGCCACCCGATTAAATTCCTGCGAGTGGGAGATCATTTGTTCATAGGAGCGGCTGGCGTGCAACATGACATCCTTGCTGGACTCCTGGGCTTTTAACATTGCGGCAAGCTGTTCGGAATAATTTTCCTGCCAGGCCAAAAGATGACCGAGTGATTCATTGAACTTGTGAAAATTTTCCCCGTATTGCACCTGAATCTTGGAATTGAATTCTGTAAGCAAACTCGAAATCGCTTGGGATAAAGCGTTCGTGTTTACTTCCACCATCTCTCGCTGAAAACTACGATTAGCTTCCAGGATACTGGCATTGTCAGCTTTGTTTTCTGCACGCAGCTCTGTCAAATTTTCGTTGAGCGCGGTAATTGCTTCATTTAAATCAGCAACGGTTACCTGCTTGGATTCTTCTGACCTGGCATTATGAATAGATGCGATGGCAAATCGCAACCGAATGCTAATGGCGCCAAGTATCCCAACTACCGAAGACCAGACAGCGACGCCCAGGCCATCGATCATGATTGGCACACTGGATTCGATATTGCCGCTATCGAATCGCATTAATCCGAAGGCAATTCCCAGAAAGGTACCAAAAATCCCGAAGCTGGTTAGGATGGAGGGTGCGTTTTTTACAGTCTGCAGGGAATAGCTGGGGCCATGAAAATACAGGATAAGCATCCCAATAAGCCCAATCAGCACCCAGGTAATAGTCGTGAGATCACCAAGAATTTCCATGCTTACACCTTAGAACCAGCATTTCAGGCCGACTGCGACCGCCGCGCAGACAATAAACCCGCTCAGCAGCGGGTTTAAGGGTCACATCTTACTTTTTTGGGGGATAGGGCTCAAGCTATAGCTTGTGCTGTTAAGCTACTGATTTTGCACCTATTCTTGCCTACGAAGATGACCGTAGAGTAACTCTTCAGTAAATTCCACGCACTTGAACTCCAACAGCTGCATGTTTTCATCCAGACGTCGGTAAAGCGGGAATTTTATTGTCCAGGGCTGCGTATAGACATTTGGGTCTTCAAGAGTCGCCTCGTACATCACCACATCCCGACTCAAATGGGTATAGCGTTCGGTTACCCGTAGTGCATCGGTATGATGATTACCGGCGTGATCGAACCAGGTATCTGGCACCTGGTCAGTGACTTCGATCACCAGCGTGTCCCCTTCAAAGTGCGCCAGGTTATGCCCCATCCATGACAAGATGGGCGCCTCAAAGTCTGGCTGATCGACATAGACGATGCGACTGGCACTGGCGAATTCGTAGGCGACAATAATATGGTCAGGTGACTGCACAATCTGAAAAGGGAACGGCAGGTAATTTGCTCTGGGTATGCCAGGCATATAGCACTTCACCAGCGGATCATTGGCTAGCCAATCCGCTTTATTGGTCTGTTGCTGGGCACGTGCTTCGGCTGTGTAGGGGATCTCTCCACCTACGACGATTCCCAACCCCGCAGGGATGGCTCCAATAGCGCCGTTCTCAACCAATGGCCCAAAATCGGCTGCATGTGGCTCAATATCATAATTCGCAGTATTGATCGCCTGCCAGATTCCGTTGAAATCGGGTCGACCATCGGCAGTGCGCGGTATATCGGTGGCTTCCGCCGCATAGCTAATGGTGCCGACACAGAGTCCGAGCAGAAAAATAAATCGCACAACGGAAATGCTTGCCGGAGATTGAGGATGCTGTACTGCCATGGGTTTCTCCATTATTGTTATTCGATGGCGGTAAGAAAATACTAACACAGGTATTCTGCGGTAAGCATAAGCAAATGGACCGCAATCAAGCTCTTGCCAAGGAGATTTAACTGCAAACTCTCGCTCGACTGGAAGAGACTGGACTTAGCATTCTATTCCGGGAATCCGGCTTTGCTTTTTTTAGCTCGCTCACGTTGCATTCGCTGGCCATGGCTTTTGTAGTGGGCATAAATCTCGCTATGGCGCTGCGGTTAATCGGCATTACCCCTAAACTGTCTCTGCCCGGCTTTCGCAAGTTTCTCCCTTTTCACTGGTGGGCCGTCGGTTTAATCGGTGTTTCCGGCCTTGCCCTGCTGCTAGCCTATCCAGCCAAGGCGCTTACAAATCCGGTGTTTTACCTGAAGCTGGTCGCCCTCTCCATTGGCCTGGTATTGACCTGGCAATTACATAAACGGTTCCGCCGCAATGAAGAGCCGACACAGCAACTGCGTTGGGGCGTGGCAATGCTCGCGTGTTGGGTAATCACAATAGGTGCCGGCAGGTTTCTCGCATACACCAATAGCGTTTTGTTAGCGTCCCGCTTTTTTTGATATGGAAGAGGCTTTACTCAATTTCAGCCAGTTATCGGGCATCTACGCCTTCATGCACTCGCCCTGGGGCTGGCCTATTGCCGAATCGATTCATTTTCTGGGGCTGAGCTTACTAATCGGTACCGTCGGTTTGTTTGACTTGCGGTTGTTAGGTCTTGGTCAGGGAGTCAGTTACCAGTATTTACACCGCCTGGTTCCATTTGGAGTATCAGGTTATTTTTTAAATGTGATAACTGGCACGATGTTCTTAAGCTCGGCACCGGATCAATATCTCTACAATCCTGCTTTTCAAACCAAAATGCTGCTTATGGCGATCGCCGGTGGCAACATGCTGCTGTTTTACAGTTTCGCTAATCGACCAGTCCAGGCCACAGCGGCAGATGCTGATGTTACGCCCGCAGTTAAAACTGTGGCTCTGGTCTCTTTGTGCTGCTGGTGCGGTGTCATCATTGGCGGTCGATTAATCACTTACTTCCGCCCACCTTACCATTGGTGCTTTTGGTGCTGATCTGAGTCAGTGTTTGCGCGCGTATTTACTTAGCCATCGCTTGCCGCATCTCAAGTTCCAATTCGGTCCGCATCGCCCCGTTTTAATCGTATAATTTACCTCCAGCGCTAATTCCCAACCAGTTTCACTCATCATGCAACTGCAGACTCAGTACTCATTCGGCAACTTCACCATTCGTTGGAATTGGCTCATCGCGGCCTGTGTCGTGATGTCTGCCCTGGCCCTGGGTCGGTTGGGATTATGGCAATTAGATCGAGCCGCCGAAAAAGTGCAGGCAGCGCAGGAATTGCTGCAGGAACAGGAAACCAATGCGGAACCCATCGAGAGCATTCCGCAGGGACATTTGCACCGAGCCAATCCGGAACTGCCCAATCGCCATGTCGCGCTGCAGGGAGAATACCTCAACGAGCGCACTATTCTGATCATGGCTGAATTTTTCGATAGCCAGATTGGCTATGGTGTGGTGACGCCATTTCGGCTGCGTAGCAACGGAGAGTTAGTGCTCGTCCATCGTGGCTGGACCTCCGGCATTTTGCCGCCGGACACTCCCCCCAATATCCGTCCATTCTCGGGTCCAGTCACCGTGAATGCCCAGATTCATGTCCCACAGGAAAATGCGCGCGTCATCGCCAGCGAAATCGATGCCAGTCAATGGCCGCTGCGCATGCGCAGCCTGGAGTTGGATGTGATCTCAGATATTCTGGGGGAGCCGGTGTTTCCATTCGAGGTGCGACTCACTGAAGATCAATCCGGGGTTCTGGTTCGCCACTGGCCGGCTGCACAAATCGACGTCAATCAACACTTGTTCTACGCCATGCAATGGTTCTTTTTTGCCAGTATCGTGGTGTTCGCAGCCCTGCTGGTCAGCAGCAATCTGTGGCAGCTTCTCAAGGGCGTGGATCCGGCAATTCCGGACAAAATTCAACCAGATCAGTGACAGTTTTCAAAATCCATCATTTTTCCAAAAAACAGTAACCAAAATCCGTCAGTAATGATGGGAAATTATCGCTAAACCGTTGATTTTCCATGGTGATTATCCCACCTGGTCGTTCAAATCCCCTGCCGAAAGTGCTAAGGTTGCCGGCTAACGTGATAGAGCGTTTATCACGATCCCATAAGCCTTGAGGAGTAACAACTATGCGCACTATGTCGCCCGTTAAAACCCTGCTAAACGGAGCAGCCCTTGCGCTTACTTTCTCTGTGTCTGGCACTGCCCTGGCACAGTCGGAAGAAGTGACATTTCACAAAGATATCGAACCGATTCTGCAGCGTAGCTGTCAGAACTGTCACCGCGACGGCGGTGCTGGCCCAATGCCTCTGGTAACTTACGAGCAAGTGGCTCCTTTCGCCGGACTGATCGAATACAAGACCCAGCTGCGCGACCGCGCAGGCGCCATGCCACCCTGGTACATGGAGAAAAACGTGGGTATTCAGGAATATAAAGACGACCCCTCACTGAGCGACGCTGAACTGGCGGCGATCTCGACCTGGGCCCGCAGCGGCACACCCAAAGGTGATACTGCCGACGCACCAGAGCCGCTGGTGTTTGATGACAGCGTTAAGTGGCGTGCCGGTGAGCCTGACCTGGTCGTGGTCATGGACGATGTCACCAAACTGGCTGGCACACCTGACTGGTGGGGTGAGATCCCTTCAGCACCAACTGGTCTGACTGAAGATCGCTATGTGAAGTCTGTGGAAGTCGTTGAAGTAAACGATGTGCCACAAGCTGGTACCGGTCGCGAGACTGTTGGTGGCCGCTACATCTTCCACCATATGATCTGGGCAACGGCACAGATGGACGAAAACGGTGAGCGCGTGCCTGGCCTGGCCATCCCCTGGCCTGTTCACGAAGTGGGCCGTAACGCGGATATCTTCGACGAAGACGCTGGTCGACTGCTGCGCGCCGGTTCCTGGATCGTTTCTGATTCAGTCCACCTGCACTCCAACGGTATCGACACCACTGGTCACCTGGAAATTGGTTTCCGCTTTCACGATGCGGACTACAAGCCCAAGTACCAGAACGCATTTATTGGTCTGGGTAACGGTGTAGACATCAGCATCCAGGGCAACAAGGCAGACCAGGAATTACACGCCTACACGGTACTGGATCAACACACTAAGGTGATCACCTTCGAACCACACCTGCACGCACCAGGTGAGCGTATGTGTCTGGAAGCTATCTGGGGTTACACCATCGAGACTCTGTCTTGCGTGGGCTACGACCACAACTGGGTTCGCGGTTATCCCTATGCCGATCACGCAGCTCCACTGCTGCCTAAGGGCACAATCCTGCACATCGTTGGCTACATGAATAACACTGAGACCAATCCAAACGTACCTGATCCTCGCAACTGGCAGGGTTCTGGCAACCGCTCAGTGACCAACATGTTTATCGATCTCGGTATTCGGGTAACTATGACTGACGAGCAGTTCTTCGAAGCCATGGAGGAACGTCGCCAGCAGTTGAGCCTGGGACCAAATGATCACGTTATTGGTTGTCCGCTG
This sequence comes from Pseudomonadales bacterium, assembly GCA_028281635.1. GTDB lineage: Bacteria > Pseudomonadota > Gammaproteobacteria > Pseudomonadales > Pseudohongiellaceae > UBA9145. The sequence goes on from JANQJM010000147.1 coordinate 18,674, forward strand.
TGTGGTGCGCCACTGGTTGCACCTATCGCTGATAGCGATGACTCAGAGTCCACCTCTGCAAGCGACGACTAACGGAGCGTAAGTCAACATGATGTTCAGAACACCCGAACAAAGCAGTGGGCGCACAAGTAGGGTTGTGCGCCTGGCCGCTTGCCTGCTAATCCTCATCCCCGGGATGTCTCTTGCCCAGACTTATCGATCCGGCCAACATGTGGAGCCCGCCTTCGAAGGCTGGCGCCCGAATCCGGACGGAACATTTAACTTCATGTTTGGGTACATGAATGAGAATTGGGAAGAAGAGCCAGACGCGGAAATTGGCGAGAACAATTTCTTCTCTCCTGGCGAAGCGGATCGAGGACAACCCACTCACTTCCTGCCACGTCGCAATCGTTTTACTTTTGAAGTGACGGTGCCTGCAGACTGGGGTGATCGTGAGCTGGTTTGGACACTGAACGTCAATGGAGTAGAACGCAAAGCTTACGCCACACTGCGCCAGGACTACCTGGTGGACAACATGGTTATTGCTTCCGAAACCGGATCCCTCGGTGCCGGCACCAGTAGCCCTGAATCACGGGCAAACATACCCCCCGTGCTGACTGTCCAGGGAGACAGAGTACGCACCGCCCGGGTTGGCGAGCCAGTCAATATCTCCACGCATGTCTGGGACGATGGTTTACCTGAGCGCCGTCGCGAATCAACCAACACAGAGGAAGAGCTGACATCGAGAATGATGCGCCGTCCTTCCCAGGTAACGGTTGGTAAGATCAATGGCTTGTTCTTATCATGGAATGTTTACCGCGGCGAAGGTAATGTGACATTTGACCCTCCTCTGCCAAAGCCCTGGGAAGACACTCGCTCTGCGGCAAATTCACCTTGGGGTGAGCTGTGGCTGCCGCCTGAAGTGCCTGAAGATGGCGTTTATGAGGTTAATGCTACATTCGATGAGCCTGGTACTTATGTGCTTTGGGGTCGAGCCGATGACGGCGGACTCTATCACGATGGCTATCTAACGGTTCACGTTAGCGAATAAGCTTAGCATCGCTGTAAAACACGAAGCCCCGCTGCTCACACCGAGCAGCGGGGCTTTTTATTGGATACACTGTTATCTAGCGGGTATGGAATTTCCATTCACCATCGACTACCCGTAAATAGGCATAACCTCCAGTAAATCGCGGCGCTCCGCCTCCCTGGGTAGGCTGACACCAGAATATCCCAACGATGACGTCGGGCTTGACCGTTTGAAAGTTCTGACCAAGCGCGCGATGTTGTTCGATGCTCTCGTCATAGCTTTCCTGAAACATGTACTTCACGCCCACTTCGTTACTGGCCAGTTGCCGCAGGTTTGAGATAAAGCCATACATGTCCAAGTAGTTGGCACTGTCGGTTACTACAGTGCGCAGAGTGTCATCATCCGCTAGTGAGGCAGCGGCATAGGCTCGTCTGAACAAAGCCAATTGGTCGCGAAATAATGGCCTCACTGTCTCCGGGTTCCAGTTATGGTATTGAGCACACACCGTGCCCTCGATTCGCTCCAGGGGAAGAAATATAGAGTCAAACTCAGTTTCGGGATCCCCACCAGATTGTGCATACAAGGCACTGCTGGCGAAAAACAGCAATGAGTAGAGTGAAATTCCAATCCTGAAGTTAGCCATTGCTATTTTTTGCTTTTACAACCGTTGTGTTTTCTGAATTCAGCCTATTGAGGGTCTGCCGGTTCTGTTAAATCGATAGTGAATGGCGGGTCGAAGCTGCGTTCATCCTCCGGCAAGATGATGGTGGTCCGTGGTGGCGCCACATAACGAATAGTAGGATCGCCGTAGCGCGACTCCAGCAGTAATCGCTCTGCTTCTCTGTAAATCGACGGGGGTTGTGCCTCAGGACCAAAGGCGAAACTAAAGCTGCCACGAATGAGTTGGTCACCGTAACCTAGTATGGCCCAGTCAGCGGTGTAATAGGCTGCTTCAGGTAATACCGGCAATTGCCATTGAAACGCATCATTGGGACGCGGGCTATAGCGAAAGTCGATGTCCACCCACTGGTGATTCTCATCCCGCAAAATCAATTTCACCAACCTCACTCTGGCCGGAAAATTCAAACTCAGGGAAGCGGGGGCGGCAGCCAGCACCGAGTCATCGGTGGGCTGGGTTTCTGTTTTATTGAGGATTTCGGTACTATTCGCGCTCAGCCGATAGATATGACCGCTAGTCGGCTGCGCCCATAGCGAAGCACTGCTGATACCAACAAGGAAGGCACAGACGATCGACTGTAGTTTCGCAGAATTTGGGTTTCGGTTTTTCTTATTCACAGCCTGACTGACCGGGCACAAGGCCTGTTATCTCTCGCGGGATTCTTCAGAATTCGCATTGTTTTCAAGGTCTAAGAATACCATAGTGTGCCGCCGGAATAGGATTTTGGCGCTGTGAATGGCACTGAGAAAAGGCTCAATGACACAATCAAATTTAGACTCAATCCTCGCCGAGTTGCGCAGCAGCGACTCCAATACCACTCAGTTTGACGAAAGCTGGTCCCAGGGGCGCTCGGCCTTTGGCGGTCTTTCTGCGGCCTTCGCCGTGACTGCGATGAACAAACTGGTAGATAGCGATATGCCCATGCGGTCATTGATGGTGTCGTTTATTGCACCAATTCCGCCGGGTGCGGTGAGTGTGGAAACCCGCATTCAACGCCGTGGCAAGAATGTCATTCAGCTAAGTGCCGACGTGATGTCTGAAGGCAAATGCTGCCTGCAGGCAATGGGTGTCTATGGGCGTGGCAGAGAGGCGATTGCTGTACCCCCAAAGGGCGAGTTTCAGCCTCCACCCAAGGATCAGGGTATTCCCTTTATGGCTCACGCTAAACGAGTACCTTCATTCATCGGCTACTTTGATGGCTGTTGGTCAAGTGGTGGCTTACCCTTCTCTGGTCGCTCAGAAACAGAACTCGATCTATGGGCGAAACATCAAATTGATATGAGTGAGTTTCCAACAGAAGCTTTGGTCGCGATCGCCGACATACCACCCCCGGTCGTCCTTTCTCATTTTGACAAACCGCCGGTACCAGCGAGCTCACTCACCTGGTCGTTGGAATTTCTCAAACCACCGGGCGAAGTGCCAATGGGTTGGTTCTTTCTGCACTTTGATATGGAAGCCGCAGCCGAAGGTTATACACAGCAATCCGGGAAGATCTACAGCGAAGATGGAACTCTGTGCGCGCTATCCCGGCAGTGCATGGTCTACTTTGGCCCAGCGACTTCAGATAACTGAGACGAATTTCCAGGCATCTCTTCAAGTAGATAAGGCGCCTGGGCAAGCCTACTTAAAAGTAAATCCCTGCTCCGCTAAAAAGTCCCGCATGTGTGGTCGACTCTTTTCAGAAAGCAGAGTCGCCACCTGCTCAGACCAACTTATGCCGTGGCCGCCTCCAGTTCGAGTTCGGTAGTACTCGCGAATGACCTCATCATATTGAGTAATCGCTTCTTTATCCCCTTCTTCGTTGTACACATCCTGTTTCACGATGACGGATAAAGGTAGGCGCGGTTTGCATTCAGGGTTCTGGTCGGGATAGCCCAGACATAGCCCAAACACGGGATACACGCCTTTGGGTAGCTGCAGCATTTCGGTGATAGGGGCTGGGTTATTACGAATGCCGCCGATGTAACAGATACCCAATCCAACGGACTCTGCCGCCGTAACCAGGCTCTGGGCCATCAAGGCAACGTCCACTGTGGCGATGATGAAATGTTCCGTGTAATTGCCTTCGAACGGCTTGGCGTATTCTTTGCACCAGTTACCGGCACGTTTCAGGTCAGCGCAAAACACCATGAACTCCGCCGCACTTTCCACATACTTTTGATTGCCAGCTAACTCGGCAAGCCTGGCGCGGTTTTCTGGATCGGTAACGCGCACAATCGTAGAACCTTGCAGGAAGCTCGAGGTGGCTGCTGATTGCCCGGCTATAAAAAGATCTTCCAGGAGTTCCGGGGAGATGGCCTGATCGGTAAATTTACGAATACTACGGTGGGACTTCAGTAAGTCTAATACTGAGCTCATTAAACTATTCCTTGAGAGATTGAAACGACGAAGAGCCGAATTGCTTATCGATTGTCGAGGAGGTGATCGAAAAACTCGGGAATGACATCATTTGCCGCATTGGATTCCGCATTGAAAAGCAGCACCATACCAATATTCGCGTCGGGGGCAAATGCCATCTCAGAACGGTAGCCACGCACACCACCACCGTGATGGACTACTCTCAGTCCTTTGAAATCGAAGACTCGCCAACCGATGGCGTAATAGGCTTTCTCCAAACCTGACCACCGATTGAAATAGTTACCATAGGGCGTTTCGATGACTGGCTCGTGCAGCTCGGCAAGAAAGTCATGGCCGAACACTTCTGGAAAAGCCCCAAGGTTTGCTCGTAGCCACATGCTCATATCGAACACACTGGCATTGATGCCGGATGCTGGTGCCACCGAGTAATAGGCAGGATTGGTTGTGGTGGCTCGCCAACGTCCTCTAACCAACCTATGGGGGTGAGTGGATTCGGGACTGTTTATGTAAGGCTCATAGCCAAGAGATGCGGTGACCATTCCCAATGGCCTGAATACATGCTCTTCCAGATAGCGTTCATAACTGCTGCCCGTGCTTTCTTCAACGACGTCGGCAATCAGTGAAAACACGACATTCTGATAGCCGTAACAGTTACCGGGTGCGCACACTGCGGGAATCTGATCGAAGCGATCTTTGATGCGATCATAGGCAACGCCATCATCCAACAAATTAGAATAGGAATGGGGCATCAGTCCGGTTGAGTGGCTGGCTACCTGTTTCAACGTAATATACCTGGCCCCTCTTCCGTCTCCCAGCCGCATATTGGGAAACAAATCCATGATGCGGGTATCCCAGGACTGTAAATTTTGCTCTACAAGCAAAGTCGCTGCTGCCCCTGCAAATGTTTTGGACATTGATGCAATTCGAAAGATGGAATCGGTAGTTATTGGAGGCCGCTCATCAACATGACGGACTCCCCACGTCTGCAGATACATGATGCCTTCTCTTGATACGATAGCGAGCGCTGCGCCAGGTATGCGCTTGTCCGCCATTACGACTTCCAACCAATCGACATACTCAGAGAAATCGTAGTTATAGGGCAAGGGATTGCCGTGGTCTGCAGCTCTCGCGGCTGAAGAGAGGCTGAGTGCCAGAAGCAGGCTACCCAGAAGAGCCTTCAGCGCAAGTTGTGCAAGTGGTGGAATCACGGTATTTCGGTGAGAGCTAATAATTATGTTTGTCTGGTGTCAGAATCCATCCCGGCAAGAAAGTTCCCAAGCTGGCTGTTACCACTAAGGCAGCAACTTAACACATAAAAAAAGGCCGATCTAACTAGAGTTAGATCGGCCAATAGGGGGCACATTTT
>JANQJM010000153.1 GCA_028281635.1 Pseudomonadales bacterium
CGGTCTGCCAGATTACGCTCAACCAGGCTGCTTCCCGTTTCGAATTCACCGGAAAAAATCAACTGTGACAGTTTCTCATAAACTTCACTTTCTCCCATGACATCCGGTCCCTGTTCTAAAAAATAAAATAATTGAATCCCAAAAGTACCATATGGTATACCATGTGTCAACAACCAATACCAATAAATGACACTTATTTTAATTACACGCCACAAGTCAATACTATATATACGCTTACGAACAAAGTTTAATAAGTGTGCATCCTGCATATGTGAATCAGCGGATACTGGGCGTTGCTTGGAATGAGCCCGTAGCAGGAGGAGATGCTTTGGTGAAGGTAGAGTCAAACTGTAAAGAAAGCAGACAAACAATCCGGACAAACAAAAGTTCCAGGAACGAATGGCACTGTCATTTTCTGAATTGTGCGTACGTTGGTCTATGACAGAAACATATTTTTTGTAAAATCACTTCTGTCTGGAGTTGGTCTATCTTTTTAACCGCTCCCGGCGATAATATTTTGAACCCTCCCTGGAACTTCTTGCATGAAATCACCAGGGAGGGTTTTTCATGGCTTCTAGTTTATCTGATTCGTCGTCTCAAAGCAGCAACAGTTTTCAGTTGATTCTTGACTCTTTCCTGTCCTCGGCAGGACTGCCGTTCTCCAACCTGCTCTCTGGGGAACGCATCGCGCGGATCTTTGCCCGGCATAACGGGTTGTTCGGAACGCACGGTGTTTACTCTACCGCCGTCATGGTCTGGTCATTTCTGGGACAGGTTCTGCGGGATGGGAAAGAATCATCCTGTCAGTCTGCTGTATCTCGGGTAGCGGCGTTCTGCCGACTCACGGGTAAAACTGCTCCTACCGCTGATACCAGAAACTATTGTCGAGCGCGTGCGAAACTGTCCGTGCCGGCTCTGCGGCAACTGAGTTGTGAAGTGGCCTCCGATCTCGAAGACGCAGCCGAGCAAGGCTGGCTCTGGAAGGGCAGACACGTCAAGCTCGTCGATGGCTTCACCTTCACCATGCCAGACACACAAAGCAATCAGGCAGAGTTCCCACAAGCGAATACTCAAGCGCCCGGCTGTGGTCTGCCGATCGCTCGTGCCGTCGCAATTCTTTCTCTGGCGACTGCCTGTGTTCTGGATGCAGCCATCGGTCCCTACAAAGGGAAACTGGCCAGTGAGACCGCTTTGCTGCGCACACTGTTTGACTCGTTCCAGTCAGGAGACGTCGTTGTCTGTGATCGCTACCACTGTTCCTTCATGATGATTGCCGCGTTACTGAAGCGGGGAACTGACATCTGCGCGCGACTGCATCAGAAACGTAAACCCGACTTCCGACGGGGTAAACGGCTGGGCAAGTACGATCATCTCATCACCTGGACCAGACCACCGCAATGTTCGAAATGGATGGACAAAGCAACTTACGAACAGATGCCGGAAACACTCCTACTGCGAGAGATTCGTTACCACATCGTCGAGAAGGGGAAACGGACTCAATTACTGACGGTGGTTACCACACTCTTGGATAACGAACTGACCAAGGAAGAAATCGCCGAGTTGTATGGCTTTCGCTGGAATGTGGAACTGGATCTGCGCTCGATCAAAGACACGCTGAACCTGGGGCACTTGCGCTGCAAATCTCCCGCGATGATTCGCTGCGAACTGTGGACCACAATGCTGGGTTACAACCTGATCCGCACGACTGCTGCCGGAGCGGCGCTGCTGCATGACAAACGCCCTCGGCAGATCAGCTTCACGACAGCCTGTCAGTTGACTCTTGCCGCCTGGATGCTAAATTCCTGCAAACAATATGATACGAGGTTACTAAGTGAGATGTGTCGCACAATGGCAGACCAAATCGCCTCCTGTGAGGTGGGCAACCGGCCCGGACGAATCGAACCCCGTGTCATTAAACGCCGACGCGGCACCTATTCACTCATGCAACAACCAAGACAAGTACTCAGGGACCGTTTACACAACAATGACACTTGAAACATGTTAGGACTCGACAGTGCCATTCGTTCCTGGAACCAAAAAGAGTCAACTAACCCTTTTTCACCAGGTCAAGAAAGACGATATGTGACGGTTTGCCGCTGTATCTACTAGATTCAAAATCAGAATCAGCAAAACGCACAGCATACCACCCCCGTCACGCCACTAGGGT
>JANQJM010000100.1 GCA_028281635.1 Pseudomonadales bacterium
GGATTGGGCTCTAGACCGCTATCATTCAGTTTTTACCGGCGACAGCCTATTCCTCAGCAACTCCACATTTTCTCATCCCCTCGGGCGAACGGGCTCAAACTGAGTTAATCTCTCTGTAATGAGTGATTCCAAACAGACAATAGATAACGTTGCTTCGGCGGCACCGATGCTGACGGGTAACGCATTGTTCTGTGAGCGTGATGATCGAATTCTGTTCCAGGATTTGCAGTTTGAATTGCAAGCTGGTCAGGTCCTGCAAATAAAAGGGAATAATGGAACCGGTAAAACCACCTTGCTGAGAATTCTCTGTGGGATCAATGATAGTTTCGAGGGTGAGATTCGCTGGTACGGTCGGCCGGTCGATGAACTAAAGGAGGAGTTTCTCGCGTCACTGCTGTATTTGGGTCATCGCGTAGGTGTCAGTAAGGTACTTACGCCCTTGGAGAATCTGCGTTGGAGTTGCGGTTTGCACCGGGAAGTCACCGACACAGACTTGCTTGCCGCACTAGAAGCGGTTGGCTTACGTGGCTATGAAGAGTCGCAGTGTTTTACGCTGTCAGCAGGCCAACAGCAAAGAGTTTCTTTAGCCAGGTTGTTGGTGAGCGATGCGCGCTTGTGGGTCCTGGATGAACCATTTACCACACTGGATGTAGAAGGGGTGGCTTTGTTAGAACAGCTTATTGGCCAGCATGCCGAACAGGGGGGGGCGGTGTTGGTTACCACTCACCATCCACTTACGGTGCCGGACCTGCAAACACTCACCTTGGGCAGAACAGGTGGTGCAGCTTGACTGTGGAATACACCTCAACCAGTGCTGCCTTTTTCGCCACCCTTAAGCGGGATTTGTTGATTGCTTATAAAAGGAAGAACGATTTGCTGAACCCTTTTATGTTCTTCCTTATTGTAGCCAGTCTGTTTCCCATCGCGATCTCACCAGACCCGGAACAGCTAAGTAGTATATCGTCTGGTGTGTTATGGATAGCGGCACTGCTGGCCTCACTGCTCGCCATGGACAATCTGTATCGATCTGACTACGAAGATGGTTCCCTGGAGCTTCTCCTGCTCAGTCCGCAGCCACTCTATTTTATGGTGTTGGCGAAGAACCTGTCCCATTGGCTGGTGAGCGGCTTGCCGGTGGTATTGGTGTCCCCCCTGATAGCCTACATGTTGAAGCTGCCGGCTGAGTCCTATATGCCCTTATTTTTAAGCTTACTGCTGGGTACACCGGTGCTGAGTCTATTGGGTTCAATCGGCGTTGCTTTAACGGTAGGTCTGGGTAGCCGGGGGCTGATTTTGGCAGTGATTACCTTACCCATGAGTGTGCCGGTGCTGATCTTTGGCACTCTCGCTGTGCAAGAACCACAGTTTGGCGCTGAGCTGGCCGGATATTTAGCCATTCTGGGTGCGATGTTGTTGTTCACCATCACGCTGGCCCCGCTGGCATCCGCTGCAGCACTCCGAATCAGCGTCAACTGACTTTATGCAGCCCAGGGTTTTTGAACCCAAGCCTACTTATCCGCGTAATTACAATGAGTTACAATACGTAACACGGCCGGTTTAGAGGCCCGTGATATAGTTGAAGTTGCAGATTTAGCGAGTGTTCGCGCCGTGAATTGGACCTGGTTCCACAAATTAGGCTCTCCCAAATCCTTCTATGCCATAACCACCAGGTGGTTACCTTGGCTGGTTGGTGCGATGACCATTTTTTTGGTAGTCGGTGTGGTCTGGGCGTTGCTTTATATACCCCCGGACTATCAGCAGAGTTATACCACCCGAATTCTGGTGGTGCATGTGGCTGTAGCCGGCACTTCCCTGGCGTTCTTTCCCATCATGGCTGTGGCTGGAACTATCACACTAGTTTGGCGGATGAAGTTGGCTGACATGGTGGCTAAAAATGCAGCCCCACTGGGTGCCTGGTTTTCATTCGTCACCCTGGCTACCGGTTCGCTCTGGGGCAGTGTGATGTGGGGAACCTGGTGGGAATGGACTGATGCCAGATTGGTCTCCATGCTGTTTCAGTTCTTCTTGCTGCTAAGTGTGGTCGCATTGCGATCGGCGATTGAAGACAACGATAAGGCGGCACGAGCCTGCGCACTTTTATCCATTGTCGGTTGTATCAACGTAGTAATAATCAAATACTCCGTAGAATGGTGGAATGTGCTGCATCAGCCGAATAGTCCGGTTGGCATGTCCAATAGTGGTGCTAACGGTCCGGAATTCTGGTTACCAACGCTGGTGATGATCGTCGCGGTCTATTTGTTTTTGGCAGTCAGCCTGATACTGGCGACACGGAATGAAATTCTGCAGAGGGAGAGAAAGGCTCAATGGGTCCAGGATCTGGTTGCCAGTTCCTGAGTCGCACTGAATCAAGCAGTAACCGATGATTGAGGCTATACAGTTTTCAAGTTTCGCTGAGTTCCTCAACATGGGTGGTTACGGATTTAATGTTTGGTCTGTTTACTCGGTTTTCTTCGTATTTGTTGTGGTGAACCTGCTAGCCCCCCTGCGAAGACGCAAGCAGATCATGAAGGAACTGAAGCGACGAAACATCTTGAATGAGAACGCGCAGGACTCTGGTCAAGCTAGTGATTAGGCATCTAACGGTTTAGGAGAGAATCAGTGAAACCGCATCGACAGAAACGGCTTGGAATTATCCTCTTCATAGCAATGGGTCTGGCGCTGGCTGTAGGACTCACACTGTTCGCGCTGCGCCAGAACATCAATATGTTCTACACGCCAACCCAGGTTGCAGAAGGAGAAGTTACAACTGGTGTTAATTTCCGCATTGGCGGCATGGTCAAAGAAGGTTCTGTTGAAGAGGCTCAAGACAGCCTGCAGGTGAGTTTCGTAACCACGGATTATGTTTCCGATGTGCCGATTAGTTATGTTGGAATTCTTCCTGATCTGTTCCGTGAGGGGCAGGGCATCGTAGCAGAAGGTCAAATTGACGCGGCAGGGGTATTTCAGGCTTCCAAGGTGCTGGCCAAGCACGATGAAAACTACATGTCACCGGAAGTGAAGGCTGCTTTGGACGCAGCTGGAGCTTCGACCGAAAACCATCCAATGAGCGGTTTGCCGGAAAGTTAAATGATTCCAGAGTTAGGTTCTTTTTCTTTAATACTCGCACTGTGCTTAAGTGGATTACTTGGCACTTTACCTTTAGTGGGCGCTCATACTGGTAACCAGGTTTGGATGAACCTGGCTCGGCCTATCACCGCGGGAATTTTCGTTTTCCTCGGTATCAGTATCAGCATTCTCGCCTATGCCTTTGTCACCGATGATTTTTCGGTAAGTTTCGTCGCTCAGCATTCCAATACCTTATTGCCGATGC
>JANQJM010000174.1 GCA_028281635.1 Pseudomonadales bacterium
ATTGCCATCGGGATCATACTTGTACATGGCATTGGGCGTGCCTTCAGCACTGGAATGACCTTCGCCAATAAAGATACTGCCGTCAGGGGCAACCAGCACATCATTCGGTGTGTAACAGCATTCACCATTACTGCCGCCACCTTTCACACCGATTGACATCAGGAGTACGCCGGTGGGGCTGAACTTGTGGACCTGGTGACCGAAGGATTCTCCCTGATAGCCTTCAATCTGGTTTGTGCCCCGGGCATCGGCGATCCATACGTTGCCGTCAGGATCGACTTCGATACCATGGGGCCAGGTGACGTAGCCAGCGCCAAAACTGCGTACCATGTTGCCGTCCTTGTCGAACAACATCACCATGTTAGTGTCCGGGCTGTTCACACAGGCATTGATATTGCCGCCGCAACGTTCGGCGACCCAGATGCTCTCGCCATCGGGGTGCACGTCAACGGTGCTGGAAGAACCCCACTCACGACCAGCGGGCATTTTGAAGAATCCAGACTGAGTAATATAAGGATTCTCCAGATTATTGACTGGATCCATATTGGCGCTGCCGCCCTGAGCTAACACCAGCAATGGCGCCATCATCAGAGCCATGCAGGCCATCGTAATTCGGGTGATTTTTAACATTGGGAACTCTCTCGTTGTTGTTCTGATGAATGGAAAAGGGTCATCAAGAATAAACCAGGGGTTACTGAGAGTTCAATCGACATCAATCTGCCCGGGAGTGATGTTACAGATTGTCATACTTCTCGATCATCGAAGCATGAAACAGGATTGTTATAATGTAACGAAAATAGCCAATTAACAGCAGCTAACAGTAACTAAGCACGATTGCTGTTAGCTAAAAGTGCACTGGCGGAAAGATAAAGCGTGCCAGTTAGCCCATTTTGAATTTTCTGAAAGCGTGGGCTGGAGAACAGCCAGCGCGCTTTGGCAGATAACACCGCATAGCTACTATCGATAAGTACAGCTAATACCCAAAAACTCGCTGAGAGAATAGAAATTTGTAGTAAGTAATTTTCTTCGCCACTAACGAACTGTGGCAAGAAAGCGCTGAAGAAAAGAATTGTTTTCGGATTAGTTAGAGAAACCCAAAAACCTCTCTGAAAAGAGCCAAGCCCGGAAGGCTGATCAGTCCTTGCCTTCACCATCTGTTGAAAAGAAGTGATAGCGAGATACAACAAATACAACACGCCGGCCCACTTAAGCCAGCGCAGTCCGTTATTGAGTAAGACCAGCAATCCAGTTGTGCCAAGTGCCGCAACAGCAAGCTGCACGACCATCGCCAGACTGGTTCCGATAACCGTTTGTAATCCACGTTTGGTACCAGCGGCAATGCTGGTTGATACGATGACGAGAATATTAGGCCCTGGCATGGCTATGACCAGCAGAGACACTAAAACAAATGATAGATAAAGCTCAAAAGTCATTTCGTTATTTATCCTCGTTGTGAAACCAGTAATCCAAACTGGTCGATCTCTACCATTACGTTTTCCATATCAGTGACGTCGATTGGTGCTCTGGTAGAGCTATCGTGTTGACCGAATACAAAGACTTTCAATGCATCACCACGTCGGTCAGGCAAACTGGCCATGGAGGAATCAAATCCCTGGGGCACAAAAACGCTTACTAAATCGATTCTATCGCCGGCCTCTTCAATAAACTCGCGTTTGTTCGAGTACCACTCGGTTTTGTCAGAAGGAAAACTATCCAGTATTTCCTGGTCATAAACGAACACGATGTCTACTTCTGTAATCAGAATCGCATTGAAGTCTAATCGCGATTGAATGAAAACCGATCGCACTTCCGCAAAGGTATTGCTACACAGAGAAATTACCAGCGTGAGAATGATGAAAATTTTTTGCATGATCGCTCTGAATAATGTCAATTCAAAAAAAAGGCCAGCTCAAAATCGGCTGGCCTCTTTGTATTTGTTGAAGTTTAATTTTCGGAAGTAGGCACGATACCGGTATCTGACTTTGGTGAACCGTCACCATTAAAGCCCATCACTTCATAGCGGCGCCAGCCAGCAAGGATTCCCAACAGACCATGGTTACCTTCATGACAGGCATATTCGTAAACTGGATCAGCAGAAGCACGCAATGGTAATCGCGCTGACCAGGATTCATCCCATGACAAAGGATCGGTTACCGTGAAGTCATACTCCAGTGTATCGGCATCAGTACGACGGAAGTGCTCAATCACGTGAGCCTGATCCGACATGCCCCGTAAGTTGTAAGTGTGATACCAGCCCTTGGTTTCGATAATCAGTGTGTCGTCTTCCCAACGGGCGATGGAGTTGCCTTCCCATTTACCCTGCTGGATGTCGAATTCATCAGCGTAGGGAATGATGCGGGCGGTGTGCACCATCTCATTGAGAATCATCACGTGGTCTTCAGTCTGCACCAATTGCATGTTGTTGTTGTAGGAGCCAGGAATCATGGGTGGCCCACCGACGAATCCAGTGATACAACGGTCAACTGTGGTACGACCTTCCGGACCAGCACTCTCGAAAACCATCTGTTGATACTCTGCACGTCGTTCTCTACCCGCCGCGTTAGCAGGCGGTAAACGGCCGTTGGGTGGATCGTAGATCAATGAAGTACGACGGTCGGCGATTGTCTTGTTGCCGCGCTCATACCAGAACTCGTTGTAGGAGATAACGCCTGGCGGATACTGGGCACCGCCCACGCTATCGATAATCAGATCCCGGTTCTGACGACGGTTTTCAAACTCTTCCCATTCAGCAGCCTGCTCGGGGGTCAGCGTTTCAAAGCGCTCGAGTTCCCGTGGCCTCTGCAGCGGCGTGATGGTACGGAAAGTGTAGAAACCCTGAAAATCAGGATGTCCATACTCTGTGCGTGGAAAAGCCTCTTCCTGAGCGATTAGCACTGGCGCAGCAAGAATACTTGCCAGGGCCAGGCTGAGTTTGGTCAGGGCTCGGGTGCTCATTGAAACCTCCAAATCTTGTTTTTCAGCTCGTGTAGATATCGGGTAGTGCGCTGAAACTACGCTGGTTTCCGCCTTTTTTCAAGGCAAAAGCCGCCACCGCCGGGATGCTGCGGTCAAATTGAATTGGACCTATAGCTGGTTTATGCTTCCGAGCCTCGCAGGTCACGCAACACCAGGAAATATGGCTACTTCATCGGTTGCAGGACAACCCGGTTCAACTCCTCGCAAGAAGTCCAATAAGCAGCAAAATCAGGCAGGCTTCTCAGTAACGCACTTTCGTGTGCCGCTGGTTCTGGCCTGCGCCCTGTTCTTACTCTCTTTTGTACCAAGGGTGCAGAGCAGTCCTGTACTCGTGGCTTCTTTCTGGGGCGCAGTCGCGGTGCTTCTGGCGTGGCAGGCTTACCAGTTTCTGCAGATGCAGCGTGAACAGCAAAGCTATGGCTTCTTCGTCTTGTTGAGGCCACAGCACTACATCCAGGCCATGGTGCAATCCAGTGTCTACCTCTATTGGGGATTCTACTGGCGACCTGTGTATGAGCACTTCTGGTTGATCATCGCCCAGATACTATTTGCTTATACCTTTGACATGCTGTTGTCCTGGTCGCGAAAACGAGACTACACGCTGGGCTTTGGACCGATACCGATAATACTCAGTGTGAATCTGTTTTTGTGGTTCCGAGACGATTGGTTCTACTTACAGTTTCTTATGATAGCTATAGGCTTCATGGGCAAGGAGTATGTTCGTTGGCAGCGAGAGGGGCGCAACGTTCATATCTTCAACCCATCAGCATTCGCTTTGGGTATCTTTTCAGTCATTCTGATTGCAACTAACACCACAAGCTTAACCTGGGGTCAGGAAATAGCCTCCACATTAACTCTGGCGCCAAACATCTACACCTTTCTGTTTTTAGTCGGTTTGGTTGTGATGTACTTTTTCTCCATCACATTGGTTGCAGGAATGGCGGCGATAACTCTGTTTCTGTTCAGTGCCATATATTCCTCGACCGCAGGTGTACCTTATTTTTTGGACTCAGAAATTCCAGCGGCCGTTTTTCTTGGCCTCCATTTATTGATTACAGATCCTTCTACTTCCCCACGCACGCCTTTAGGCAAGCTCTTCTTTGGTCTGCTGTACGGTATTGGCGTGTTTGCACTGTATACCTTGCTGGGCGCTTTGGGTGCACCAACCTTCTATGACAAGCTCTTGTGCGTGCCATTGCTTAACCTTAGCGTAATAGCTATTGATCGCTTAGTGAGATCAGTTAACTCTGAAACACTTATTAGTGTATGGCAAGACAAGTGGTTCAATGGTCGCGGCAACCTTGCACACATGAGTGTGTGGGTTCTGTTGTTTGGTCTAATGTCGGTGCTGGGTAAAACCGACGGTAAACACGAAGGCGACAGTTTGCCTTTCTGGCAACAAGCCTGTGCAGAAGGGCTTCCCAACAGCTGCCAACGCCTGGTTCAGCTGGAGGCAACTTATTGCGGAGATAATGCAGCCTGGGCCTGCAATGAATTGGGGGCTCACTATAGAGAAGGCACTATTGTTGAGCAAAACCAGGAGTTATCCCTTGGCTACTTCTCCAGGTCCTGTGAATTAAAATTCAAAGCGGGCTGTGTCAATTTGCTTGATGTCGACTCTATTGCCCGTGAGAATCCGCGGGAGCTGGATCTGAGATTACTGCTGCGGGAAGGTGGTCAGAATCTGATGGAACTTCCGATTGACCAACTGTATGCACGGGCCTGTGACCATGATTGGGCGTTTGCCTGCGACTCACCAAGAATAAATATATGAGCGAAGAGAAAGAGTCGAATGAGCCAAAGGTGCCAGGACGCACTATTGGTTTCAGTATTATGACTATTGCAACGTTCTTTGTTGCAGTCTTCCTCTATCAAAACTCTGCACCAGAAACCCAATCTGTAACCATCCCTGCGGCGACTATTTCTGAAGATCTGGCAGGATTTTCGTCAGCCCACTGGTTTCTTCCAGACGATGACATGTTTGGCTTTGTGGAAATACCCGCAGGCAGCTTTACCATGGGGAGCAATCCCAACCTCGATCGCATGGCCTATCAGAACGAGCGCTGGTCAGATCTGAGACGACAGGGGGAAGTGGATCTACCACGATATTTCATAGCGCGCTATGAGACCACGGTGGCGCAATTCGCTGCCTTTATAGTTAACGGCGGTATGACGGCCCCTCAAGTTCCATTGTCCGGCGCTGGTAATCTGCCAGTGACCAATGTCACCTGGCCGGAGGCCCTGGCTTATACCCGTTGGCTGGACCAGCAGTTGCGGCAATCCGCAGACACGCCAGCGGCCCTGCGGGCAATGCTGGATGCTGGTGCGGCAGTAACTTTACCTAACGAGGCCGAATGGGAGAAAGCCGCGCGTGGTACTGATGGCAGGGTCTTTCCCTGGCGCGATGCGCCAGCGGAGAGTGTTGCCAACTTTAATTCCCAATCTACCAGAGCAGTAAACAGTTCCCAGTGCTCGCAGTGTATTTGGGGGCTCAATGATATGGCTGGCAACGTTTGGGAACTGACTCGCAGCCCCCTGCAAGACTACCCCTATACCGCAGATGACGATGCCGAGGGCCTGGGGGAAGACGCTCTCTACGCCATGCGTGGCGGCTCCTATGCCGATGGCCTCAATAACATTCGAGCCGCGGTTCGCGGCGGCGTGGATCCCGGTGTACGGAATTCAAGCATCGGATTTCGGGTCGTGATCAGCTCTCTTTAAGCACTTATTCGTGAGCTAAGGATTTCTGTTGTGAGCGGATTCACAGTCTTTCCTGTCAACCGCTTCCTTCTCTTTGCGTTCTACTTACCAAGCCAGGGAAATACAGGCGAATTGTCTAAGCAAAAGGAATGAAGGACTTAAAGGAGACAGGAAATGAAACGAGTCACAATTGCAGCCAGTCTGGGTTTGATAATGAGTTTGGCGATTAGCAGTGCCGAAGCCCATCCGCGTATCTACAGCCATACTTCTCACAGTCGTGTGGTTGTGCAAAGAGATATAGTCGTGCGACCTGCGCCTGCAGCGAATCTTGTGGCACGTACTATCGGCGCTGTATTCAACACGCTTCCCGCGAATCATGTACGCGTGGTGCATGCGGGTAGAACTTACTACGTACACGATGGGATTTATTATGCACGACAAGGTGCACGTTATGTTGTCGTTAGACCAGTTGCCGGTATTCGTGTTACTTCTCTACCAAGGGGTTACACGACCGCACGCATTGATGGGCGCATACACTATCGCTTCAATGATGTGACTTACCGTCGGATCAACAACTACTACGTTGTTGTCTGACTGGAACCACGCTGGCAAAGGGATGCCTTCATTTGGAGGCATCCCGGCCACACCGCTGAGGAACTCAAGATCAGTTTGATGTTGTACTTGCAATCATGTCATTTAAAGTTGTAGTAACTTCCGCAGTGATGTCATAACTAAATCCTGACACAACGACACTCTCTGACCTTAAGATCAAATCGTATCCGCCTTCTTCATAGACTTCGTTTATCGCGTCTCCTAGCAAAGATCTGTATCTCTCAATAAAGGCGTTCTGCGTATCGCGCAGGGCAGCTTGTACTCTTTCACCGATGCGCTGCAGTTGCATCTGTTTAACCTGACCTTCCTCCTGCAGTCGTTGCATCTCGGCAATCGACAATACCGGAGCATTCGTTTCGAGGTTGTTCATCAGCTCAGCCAGTTCTTCACGTAAGCCATCAGCAGTCTCCTGGTCTTCCTGAAAAGTGGCTTCCAGAGTTCGCATCTCAGTCTGCCAGGCTTCGGTTGCAAACACCGCCCGATTCAAGTCGAAAACTCCAATTGTTGCATGAGCCACAGCTTGCTTGGCAACGAATAATAATGAACAAATCGCAATACTGACTAATACGCGTGAAGTCTTATTTTTCATGGCAATACGCTCCTGAACGATGCAATTGAAATCGTTGAAGATGGAAAGATAATTGAGAAGCTGGTACTTGGAATTAGAGTAGGTTAGGCAAAGAAAGTTGCAGCAGCTAGTTGATTTGTTGGTCAAATAATTCAGAGGCTGCCAACATTCGAATCATGGCGATGGCATCACGATCGATTTGCACGTACGCGGATTTGAGATGCTCACCCACGTTCACGCCATCATTGTTTTCCTCGAGTTCACGCTTGTAACGAAAACGTACAAACAGAGAACCCGCTTCCGGTTCTTCAATGCAGGTCGTGCTCTCTGCTTCAATTTGATCGCGGTCGGTCAAAGTGCTGGTGTGAATGCGTTCTTCTGGATAGAGCACTACATGTTCACAGAAGCTGCTGTTGCCAACATTGATGGTACGTAAGAACTCATTGCCCCCTAGGGGTTTGCAATGACAGTCCAGACTGCGATTGAATTTATCCGGATTGCGGGCTCTTAACACCAGGCCTTGCCAGAGTTGACTGCGGCTGAGATCGGTAATGCTGTTATCGCTTAAGTCATTGACTTGAACGATATGTTCAAACTCTAACAAGGGAACGTCCTGTCCGGGCTGAGGGGCCAGTGTAACTCATTGGCAGACTACTAAGCAGCATTAGCAGCCGAGACTTTGAGCTTGAAGTCGACAAGTATCGACTCACTCTCTAGAATCTTCTCGCTTACACTTCTGGAAGCAGTAATGAATACGGATCCTTTATTTCGACCTTTCGAACACCCAAAACTGCAATTGCCAAATCGAATTGTCATGGCACCGATGACCCGGCAGTTTTCGCCAAACGGAGTACCTGATGCGAAGGTGCAAGACTATTATCGGCGGCGCGCTGAAGGTGACGTGGGTCTGATAATTACCGAAGGCACCACAGTGCCCCATAAGGCGGCATCTTCTGCAGTGCAGATCCCGCGCTTTCACGATGAGGCCCTGGACGGTTGGGCCAGAGTAGTAGAGGCGGTGCATGCTGCCGGGGGCAAGATCGCGCCGCAGCTCTGGCATGTGGGGGTGATTCGGAAGCCTGGCGAAGGACCTTATCCTGACTATCAGACTATTTCTCCCTCCGGTTATCTACGGCCTGGCAAGAAGGTGCTTGAGCCACTGAGTAACGCTGAGATCGATGAGTTGATTGCTGCCTATACGCAAGCGGCGGTTAGTGCCCAGCAATTGGGATTCGATGCCCTGGAGTTGCATGGCGCACATGGCTACCTCATCGACAACTTCTTTTGGGAAGGCACTAATGTACGGGATGATGAGTATGGCGGGTCGCTGGTAAAACGTACGCGGTTTGCTGCGGCTATCGTCGAATCAATCCGTGCGGAGTTGGGGGACGGATTTCCAATCATTCTGCGCTTTTCGCAGTGGAAGCAACAGGATTTCGACGCCAAACTGGCGCAGAATGCTGAGGAACTTGAACAGTTTCTGCAGCCATTGTCCGCAGCCGGTGTGGATATCTTCCACTGCAGCACTCGTCGCTTCTGGGAGCCAGAATTCGAAGGCAGCAATCTGAATCTTGCAGGCTGGGTGAAACAGATTACCGGCAAACCCACTATCAGTGTCGGCAGCGTCGGACTCACAGAAGAATTTGTTGCCACTTATGGTGAAGGCACGGCTGAAGTAGCTGGTATCGATGATTTGCTCAATCGTATGCAAGCCGATGAGTTTGATCTGATCGCTGTGGGCAGGGCCCTATTGGCCAATCCAAACTGGCCACAACTGATCCGCAATGGAGAGATGGACAAAATCAAAACTTTCAGCAAGGATTTGCTTACTGAACTGGTTTAACAATTAAGGACAGCCTCATCATGATGAAGAAGTTGGCAATGCTATTTGGCGTACTTGGTGTGATCGGGCTGATTGCCAATTTCTGGTTGTTCGCCGCACCTGCAGTGCCCGCGACCGCTACTATTCCTGATTCCTCCGATGCCATTGAGAGAGGCGCCTATCTGTTTACTGCTGGTGGCTGTATCAGTTGTCATCGGGGTGAAGACGATGCGGCTATTCCCAGTGGTGGCCTGGCACTGGAAACGGAATTTGGCACATTCTACGCACCAAACATTACTCCTGATACCGACACTGGTGTCGGTGCCTGGTCTGGTGGTGATTTCATTGCCGCGATGAAACACGGTCGTTCACCGGATGGCAGTTTTTACTATCCTGCCTTCCCCTATCGCAGCTACGCCGGCCTTGAAGACAGTGATGTGCTGGACTTAGCGGCGTATTTGATGTCTTTGGAATCCGTCAGTTACCAGGCTCCTGAGCCGGAAACGCCCGCATGGTTGCAGCGCTGGATGGTTGCCGGCTGGAATAAACTCGCCGACTTGTCACAACCGGGTACGGAACAATTTGATGATGAACTGGTGCAGCGCGGAGCCTACCTGGCCCGTAATCTAGGGCATTGTGGTGAATGCCATACCCCGCGCAACGGCCTGGGTATTCCAGACTGGTCTCGAGAGTACGCTGGCGCTGAGATAGGTGAAGAAGTCATTGAAGCGATTGATGCTGAGGCCCTGGCGGAATGGACTTTTAATAACTTCGATTTGTTCCTGATCCTTGGGATGAAACCCGGCGGTGAGTTTGTCGGCGGCGATATGAATGAGGTAATCGAACACAATACATCTCAGCTCACCGACGAAGACCGCGATGCCCTGGCCGCTTTCTTTACTCGTCACTCTGCTGAGTAGAGTCTCCAACTAATACCACGATTTTTCCGCAGTGCCTGGCTTCCTTAAAGCGCTGAATCGCTTCGCTGGTTTGTTCCAGATTGTAGCGCTTGTCGATGGCGGGGATAATTTTGCCTGATTCCACCAATCCGGTTAGATAATCGAGACCACGATTGGGTTTCAATTCGAGCAGTGTAACCTGCTTGTTATACCGCCAGGCGATCCATTTCTTGAATAGTACGCATTGTATAATGCGCCATGAATCGCCACCGACAGTGACATAAGTGCCTCCCGAATTCAGTGCCTTGATGCAGGTGAAAGGTGAGCGCGTTGATTTAGCATCGAGAATGACATCGTATTGCCGGCCTGATTTTGCAAAGTCTTCAGTTTCATAGTTGATTACGTGATCGAAACTTAGCAGATGCATGTATTCCTGCTTCTTCTCGCTGTCTACACCGGTGATCCGACACCGAAATTGTTTCGCATACTGCAAGCCAATAGTACCAACACCGCCGCCAGCTCCATTGATCAGCAGTGACTGGCCTTCTCGCAATCCTGCAATGTCTTTCAGTGACTGAATGGCAAGCAGTCCGGCATGGGGAATGGCGACAGCCTGGGCAAATGAAAGGTTAGTGGGCATGTGAAACAGCTCAGTTTCCTTCACACACACATACTCGGCATAACCGCGAAACTTGCCATAGCTGAGGTCGCTATAGACTTTCTTGCCTGCTGCAAAGCGAGTTGCTTCCTCACCAGAGGATTCGACGATACCGGCTATCTCCACGCCTGGGGTTGGGATCTTGTTTCTGAACAGACCGATGTACAGTCGCATTAACAGTGGCGTGCCCTGCATTAAGCCAAGGTCCCAATCGTTCACTCCAACAGCCTGTACTTTCACCAATACCTCATCCGCTGCTGGTACTGGTTTTTCAACTTCCGCAAGCTGCAGGACCTCTAGCCCTCCATAGCCTCTCTGGATAATCGCCTTCATCGCTTCAGTTTACTCTTTTGGCCAAAAACTACATTTATTCAGAAGTCGGGTCTAGACTGATTTGTAGTTGCTATTGAAGTAGCGGCGGTAATTTCACAGAACTCATGGAGAGTAAAGGAATGCGAGAACTTGAGGAGAAGGAGCTAGAGCAGGTTACGGGTGGAGCAAGTAGAATCATCGGTATTGGCGTCTTGCCAGGAACCAGATATCTATTTCCCGATGTCACTTTAGGTGGCTTCGTGGAAAAACAGATGAGTAGCATCAATATTCGTCAGAACGTTAACCCAGCGGAATTGACTTCCTAACAGAGTATTTAGACTTTCAGAAGGGGATCGAAAACGCGAGAACTGACAAATGAAGAAACAGAAATGGTGGACTACAGTGCAATAAAAAAGGGCAGCTAAGCTGCCCTTTTTCTTCATACTTAGACTCAATCAGTCGTTATCAACTCGATAAGTATCGTGGCAGTTACCACAGGAACCACCGAAGGCGCGGAAGGCACCCATAGCCTGACCAAAGTCACCGGTGGAGGCTGCATCGGCGAACGCATTGGCATTATCTTCTAATGCCTGGGCTTTGACCCCGATGTCATCCAGGTTGTCCCAGATAGAATCCAGCGCGGTAGTCTCGATGTCATCGAAGTCGCTGGTATCTTGCGCCAGTACTTCTGGAATCATCGATGCTATTGAGGCAATGCGCCTTGCATTACGTTCAGCAACTTCGGCGTCAAAAGGAGCGCCCTGTGCCATGCCTGCGATTGGAATCAGGTTAAAACGAATGGTTTTAAACAGAGCTTTTCGCTGATCTACTGCAGCAGCAGCGCGTTCTTCCGGAGTCATGTCATTCTGAGCAGATGCAATGAACAGAGTTCCAGAGGCCGCAACACACAAAGCAGAAACCAGTAGTAATACTTTTTTCATCATTCTTCTCCAACAAGGAATTGAGCCCGACTAAAACAGTCTGGCGTCGACTATATTACAAAGCTTTTGAGAATGTCACCGTGGCGCGACAATCTGTCACTAATTAGCGACTTCTTTCCAGAGGAATAGTCGGGTCGCGGCCACAAAGCTAATTACGAACCAAACTGCGATGCCGATCAGACTCGGGAATATCTCCACCAGAGTTGCACCAGCATTGGCGATCTCACGCATACCAGTGGAAACAAAGGAGAGGGGGAGTAGCTGCGCTACAGGCTGAATCCACTCCGGCATGGACTCGATGGGGTAAAAGATTCCCGACAGGAAGATCTGCGGCATGATTACGATATTACCCAGGGCACCGATGGCTTCCTGTGTCTTGGCGAGGCTGCCGAGGCAAAATCCCTGGCACAGAAATACGATCGTTCCCAGAATCACGACGAAGTAGTAAGCAAAAAAGTTGCCGACTATGCGGATGTCCAATAGCACCACTGCGAACAGAATCAACACGGACAACTGCACTAACACAATAGCCATTCGAGCCAGCACGATGGCGGTGATGAAGTCGCCGGGTTCAATGGGAGTAACAAACAGCCGCTTGAGAATTCCTTTGCGGCGATACTCAACGATATTGAAGCCACTGCCAGCGATGGCGAGCTGCATAAGGGTGAACGCCATCAGACCCGGCAACAGGAAATCGATATAACGCTGAGACCTGGCTTGTACGTCTTCGATTTCGATCGAGAACATTGGTTCGATATCCCGAAACTCCCTTTCGATAGATAGCAGTGTTTGCTCCAGCACCGGCATGATGAGATTGAGCTGCGTCACCTGTGCAGCATCTACCACCACATTGATTTCGCTGCTCTGGTTCTCGAGATTCAAGCCAAACGTTTCTGGCAATTCCAGCACCATTGTTTGATCACCAGCGATCAATTCGTCGCGCAAGCGTTGCTCTTCTCCTATGGTGATATTAAACAGCGGGCTCTCAATCAACATTTCAGCAAATTCGGTTGCGACCCCACTGGCAGAATTATTGATGATGCCAACGGCGATCGGTTCCTGTTCGCGGCTATTGGCGAAACTGAAGACTGTCATGAAGATGACTGGAAAAAACAAACTGAAAAATATCGAGCGCCTGTCGCGCCAGAATATTTTCAGAAACACGCTGGTAAGATGACGTTGCAAGGGAGATAACATCGCGACTACTCCCTTAAACCGTGCCCGGTGAGCACCAGGAAGACGTCTTCCAAATCACCGTGTAACGGCGCTTCTGGCGGTTCCGGTGCATGTTCCAGTATTAGTTCTTGCGGAGTTCCTTCCGCAATGATCTTGCCTTTATCCATGATGGCAAGGCGATCACAGAGCTCTTCGGCTTCTTCCATGTTGTGTGTAGTAAGCACTATGGTCATACCTGACTTGTTCAGGTTGCGTACCAGGTCCCATAGATTTCGTTTCGCCTGCGGATCAAGGCCGGTGGTTGGTTCGTCGAGGAACAGCACTTTCGGTTCATTAACTAAGGCACAGGCAATAGAGAAGCGTTGTTTCTGACCGCCGGAGAGGTTTGCGGGCTTGGCTTTGGCCTTATCTTCCAACTGCACTTTTTTGAGCAAGGCCTTGGGATCTATGTCGCGGTTATAAAGTGCGCCAAACAACCCTAACAACTCTTCTAGATTTACATTGTCGAAGTACTCATTAGCCTGTAGCTGTACGCCAATGACTTCCTTAACTTTGTACGGATTCTGGCTGACATCGATTTCGTCAATGAAGGCCTCACCACCATCGATATCATTGAGTCCTTCCAGCATTTCCAACGTTGTGGTCTTGCCGGCGCCGTTCGGACCTAGAATGCCGAAGATCTCTCCAGCTTCAATTTGTAGAGAGACTCCATTTACGGCAAAAAATTTTTCAGACTTGTTATCGGGAAGCGGATACTGCTTCGCGAGATCGCGAACTTCGATGATCGGCATCATGACATCCTTGCGAGAGCGCTCGCTATGATACCAACACTAGTGTCAGATCAAAGCGTTCTCATCGGTAGTCGTAAAAGTAATCATCGTCATAACGAGTATAGCGACGCTTTGGTTTTATGGGCGCCAGGAAGAAGTAAAAGATCCAGGCGAACCAGCTAAGGCAAATCATAGCCAATAGCCATGCGATTTTTTCAAAACCGGTAGTCTTGTCCGAGGTGGCAATAATCCAGAAAGGCACTAACCAAATCGCCAGGCAGAAGATTCCGAATACGATACTTACACCCATGGCAGCCAGTGGTATCAGGGCCAGTCCACCCAGGATAACAAGGAAGATAACGAGCAAGTTGCCTAATACTTTCATGATGGTCTCCGCAGTCGCGGCGATGCGCTCCTCTTAATCAATTTCGCTATTTTTGTTTCCACTGCTTATAGATAGCGAAAAGCATGCCAACTCATATAGGTCCTATATATCAATAGGTTACGAATAATGTAGGCAAGCAGGGCTGGGAGAAAAGGGGATTAAATGGCGAAAATAACCAATCCATGCTTTATCACAAAAACGGTGGGATTTCGGCTATTATGCATCCCTTTTATGGGCAACCTGGAGGCAGTGATTCTGATACTCTTTGGTTTTTCCTGTTCCCCAACTATGAGGCAATCAATGTCGCGGATTTTTCTTCTTATCGCCCTAACAATGCTTCTACCTCTGGCCCAGGCGGATGAGTTTAACGACAAGATCGATAGTGTCTTCTCCGTGATCGATGATGCATCGGCACCCGGTTGTAGTGTAGGGGTGATTGTCGATGGCGAACTGGTGCATCAGAAAGGATATGGACTGGCGAATCTGGAGCTGGATATACCGTTGGATGGCAATAATGTGCATCGTATTGGTTCTGTGTCTAAACAATTCACGGCAATGGCAGTGCTATTGTTAGCAGAAGAGGGCAAGTTAGATTTGAATGCAGATATACATCGCTATCTGCCAGAACTGATCAGCTACGATTCAACGGTCACCATCAATGCAATGTTAGGTCACATAAGCGGTATGGCCGACTATGATTACATTTCTGGTGGTGAAGAGGGAGATGTTGATGGTGGGCTCAATATTAAATCTGTAGCCGGTGGACCGTTCAGAATTGGCAATGAAGATTATCTGACCATTGATGAGTTTTATGATGTCGTCAAACAAGCATCACTTCGTCACCCACCGAACCAAGAATTTGCTTACAGCAATCTCGCTTATTTCTTGTTGTCCATGTTGGTAGAAGAAGTTTCCGGAGAATCACTCCGTGAATACGCGCATCGCCGTATCTTCGAACCCTTAGAGATGACCGAGACTTTTTTTAGCGATGATCCAGTAGAGATAGTCAAAAACCGGGCAAGTGGTTATAGGCCTGAAGGCGATAGCTATATTACGGATATGACTAATTTGTTTTGGGTCGGTGATGGAGGATTACATACGACGGTTGGAGACCTGGCCAAATGGGATAAGCATTTTTATTCTCCAAGTATTGGCAATAATCCAGAGCAACTCATGGCACAGTTCCTGACACCCAATAGCGATCTACCAGCGTTTAGTGAAAACTCTCTCTACGCCAATGGTCAGGCGATCGAAGAAGTTGCAGGCCGTCAGCGAGTGTTTCATGGTGGTGGTTGGCTAGGCGTGACAACTTTTTATGCGCGTTATCCTCAGGAACGCTATTCAACGATTATCCTCTGCAATGACGTAAGCCTGAATCCCTATGGATTTTCTGAAGCGATAGACAAGTTGTACTTCTCTGAATAACTAATTTTAGGCATCGTACTCTTGTCTGGTGTGCAACAAGAAACCGACAATTATGTCCTGGAAACCACCCGGCTCGTATTACGTGAAGCCACATTCGATGACGCCCACTTCATGTTGCAGCTTCTTACCGAGCCAGCATGGCAAAAATTCATTGGCAAGCATGAGGTTTGCGACGAAGATGGCGCCAGAAACCATCTGCAAGAGAGAATCCTTCCGGGCTACGAAAATGGACTCGGATTCTGGTTGGTGGTGGAGAAGTCGGATAACCAACCGGCGGGCATTTGTGGTTTGGCTAAACGAACATATCTGGCAGATATCGATCTGGGATTCGCCTTCCTGGAACGCTACTGGGGAAGTGGGTTTGCCTATGAGTCTGCTACGGCTGTCATTGACTACGCCAAACAACAGCTGAAACTAAAGCGATTAGCTGCAATTACCCTGCAAGAAAATGGACGCTCAGTTGCTCTATTGGGAAAGCTTGGTTTTAGTTATTCCGATACGTTTATCGATCCAGAAGGCGAGGAAGTTGCTCTTTACAAAAACAATCTTGCGTCAAGAGCTGCTTTAAACTTTCTTAAGGGATAAGGCAGGTAATGATAAGGACGATAAGTTCTCCAGGGCTCTATTGTCGAAATCAAATACAAACGCACCCAGCTAGTTACAGCCAGCTCTCAGGCGACAAATCTGTCTCGGCCTGCAGTCTTAGCCGAGTACAACTTCACATCGGCCTGACGTACCAGCTCGTCAAACTCAATATCAGGAGAGTGCATAGCCAGCCCGCCACTGACTGTAACATCAGTTTCTTCACGAATAGTTTTGGCAATACGCTCCATGAGAATCTTGGCAGCTTCAACATTCGTCGATGGAAGTACTAACAGGAATTCTTCTCCACCGTAACGCACCACCAGATCTTGATCTCGTGAACACTCTTTCAAGATATTCGATACCTTCACCAACACTTCATCACCTGCGTTGTGACCATGAGTATCGTTGTACTGTTTGAAGTAATCGATGTCTAATAGGATGATGCTAAAGGGGTCTTTGCGACGCAGCGATGCAGGAATCAAATTTTCCATGTGCAGGGTTAAGCGCCTGCGATTCGACAAATTTGTTAGTGGATCAGTAAGCGATTGGGATTTGTTCTCAATTTTTAATGCGATGTTTTCTAATAGTACCCGGTTCTGTCTCGGAATCAGGCGAATCAACAGTATGTAGGAGATAACCAAGGTAACGCCCATTGTGTTTGCAACCACACCTTCGAGGAAAAACATGCGAACGATGAGTGGCAATATTGCGACATGCAAGAACAATAGTATTGCGGGCAATGACGTACTGTAGGTGAGAATACCTCCCGCGATAAGTGCAAGAGACACAGAACTATAGAACAGCAAACTTACAAGAACATTTTCACCATAGGGCATGAAAACTGCCGCGCCAAATACAACAAACGGAGGAATACTTGCCAGGAAAAAGTAATTCTCCCAAGGGGCTGCCGTCACCTTGCTTATTTCTCCAGCCTCGACTCTTCGATTGAAGCGATTGGACATGATGACCCGCGGTAGATAGGCAGACATCAGTGCGATAAACCAGATGATTGCATATAACGGTTCAGACATGGCAGCGATGAGATAGGCCATACACAATGCGGCAGCGGCCATCCCCAGATAACCAGTGCCTGTATTGCTATACAAGATGCAGATCCGCTCGAAATCGAAATCGAGCTTGTCATCGCCGTCCTTAAATTCAGGAGCCTTAGCCATGGGCGAATAGAATCCTTACGGAAACCATCAATCGAGACGCCGTATGAGGAGAGTCCAATAGAGTAGACATCGAGAAACTTCTAATTCTTCTGCTTGGCCCAGCTTACCAAAAACCAGTCGGTGCGCGAACTGAAAATCCCTGACACTAAATCAACTCTAACACCTACAGTGTTGAGCCATGGGTACGTCAATAACTAATTTCAGTATTAGTTTCCTTATTGGGCTCATCCTGGCCGTCGCCATTTTCGTTGTGGCTAAATGGCAGGAAGCCCGTGTTGTGAAGACAGTTGATTAGTTGCTTGACTCAAAAGCGGTGAAACAGGTTGAACTGCAATTGGCCTTTGCCCAGATTGTCGGTTTCCTGATGCATATACCCAAATTGTAAACGCACGTTGTCCGTTACGCTGTAACCAAGAGCGACATAAGTACGATTGCGATCAAAGTAGTCCACTTTCCGATTGTCTCCGATGCTCTGCTCCAAATTCACAAACAATTCGTTATAGAGTGACAAGTAAAAGGCGCCCTCACCCAGGTTGTCCTGGTTAAAGGGATAATTCATGGCGACAAAGTAGCGAGCGCGGTTACGAAAGTCCTGCCCTTCTACATCACGTTGCTCCAGACGAAATCTGTGAGTGAGAAAGACCCGGGAACCCAGGCGCTGAGGAATAAGCGCTTCCTGGTAGATTCTGTGTTCGCGAGTGGTGATACCGCTGGGACCAAAAGTTCCTGTCTCGATGTTTGCATAACCCAGCGTATAGGTATTGTTCGATCCCTCTGGCGTCCAGGTAAAACCGCCGCGTATGAGTAGCTGTTCAAGGTCGCCACCTGGTACATCCCAGTTACGATGTTGGATATCTCCCTGGAATCCGAAGTTGCTGTTTTCCAGACGCGTGTTCCAGAAATACATGTACCAGGCACCAAGCTGATCTTCGTCTATTTGGGCGCTGGCTTGATGGGACAGGTTGATACAAAAAATTACAACAGAAAGACGGGAGAACAAACTCGCACGCATTAGAAACTTCCCCAAGCAAAAAACGGCGAAAGTTTACAAAACTCTGTGATTAGTTCTGATTCAAAAAAAGATATTTCGATATAGATAAAAACTATCATTCACTGATGCCAAATTCACAGATCTGTCAGGGCATTCTGCATCCACAGAACATGGGTTTTTGCAGTCACTTGTGTGCAGTGCGCGGTGGCGGTGATAGTATTTCCAGGGTTAGCAGCGAGTGCACTCAATGAAGCCAGCCCTACCAACACTACATACCTTGCTTGCCTGCCTGCTCTTTGCCTGCGGTTCGCCACCGGAAGAACCCATTACTGAAACACCCGCTGTAGATCCCATGACAGAGGAGTTTTTCTTTATGCGTAATGAGGAAATTCTTGAAGCAATCCTTGCGCGCCTGGAAAGAGAAAACATTGAACACTGGTTAAATGACGACGGCTCGGTTGGTTTCTATGCGCGTGACACGAAAACAGTGGATGCGATCGCTAATGCAGAAATTGGAAATTGGGTAACTCTGCAGTAATACACAGGCAACGACGTAATGGACGCACAGAAATTTTGGGACAAAAACGCTGAGAGATATGCCAAGTCACCAGTGCGTGACGACCAGATCTACCAGGAAAAACTGAGCAAGACGCAGGAATACTTAACTACGGGATCTGTAGTTCTTGAATTAGGTTGCGGCACTGGGACAACTGCTCTGCATCATGCACCACGAGTCAAACAGATTATCGCTACTGATATCTCTAACAATATGATAGAGATCGCGCGCAAGAAGGCGAGAGAGGCTGGCATAGAGAATGTGGAATTCAAACAAGCGACGGTTGAGGATTTGTCAGCTGAGTCAGCAAGTTTCGATGCCATACTGGCACTGAATCTCATTCACTTGCTTGATGACCCTGTGGCCTGCATTCGTAAAGTTTATGGCTTGTTAAAACCTGGTGGAGTGTTTGTGACCAGCACTGTCTGTCTTGGCGATAGGCTCTTTAGTTTCTGGCACATTCTCATTCCAGCCATGCAGTTATTGGGCAAAGCACCTCCGGTGCAGTACATAAAGCGTGCGAAACTGGAAAAAGAATTAGCTAACGCGGGATTCCTGGAAGTTTTCACAAGGCCTGCCGCAAAAAGTGAAGCAGCCTTTATCGTTTCGCAGAAGCCATCTTCCTGATTGTGTTCAGCCAGGCTTTGCGTTTGGACAAAGCCCGGCTCCACGGACAATCACTGCACAGAAATCTCGCGACGTTCCGGCCGGCGCCATCGAATCGGTGGAGCAGGCTCAGGTTTTAATTCCACCGCTTCCGTCTCTAATAATCTCAGTGCTTCCGCAATGGCTGCTTCTAACTGCGGATCGCCACCTTGGATAACCTGTTCAGGCACTTGTTCTACCCAAATGTCAGGTGCGATGCCTTGGTCTTCCACAGCCCAATTACCATCGAGATCGAAGAATCCACCACGCGGTGCAACATAACGCCCACCATCAATCAACGGGGGTGTATCCCAGGTGCCGACCAATCCGCCCCAGGTTCGAGTGCCAACCAGAGGGCCTACTTCTTGAAGCCGAAACAGGTAGGGCATTAAGTCTCCGCCGGAACCAGCACGTTCGTTGATGATCATAACTTTTGGTCCAAATATTCCTGCCATGGGCTGTGTCCACGGACGACGATCTCCCACTGGCGAGTTGAAGTAACCACGAAGCTCACGATCCATTAGATCCACAATATAGTCAGCAGCCGAACCACCACCATTGTTTCTTTCGTCGATCACTGCGCCGCGCTTATGTTGCTGGGCAAAGTACATACGATTGAAATTGTCGTAGCCACCCTGGGCAGTATTAGGTAACCACACGTAAGCAAGCTGACCATCTGACATCTCATCAACGATGCGACGATTGTTTTCAACCCACGCCCAGGTTCGCAACTGCCCATCATTAGTAATGGGTTCGACTACGACCTCACGTGCGTTTTGACGAGAGGGTGAATCGTTCAACAGAAGTTGTACTTGTCGTCCGGCAGTGCCTTCGAATAACTCATAGGGATTGTCTACTTCACTGACATCGACACCGTTTACGGCGACCAAAAAATCCCCTTCAGCAACATCCAGACCAGGTATTGCCAGTGGTGCCGTCAGCCCTGGATTCCAATCTTCGCCGGTAAGAATGCGATCAATACGTACCCCATCTTGATCCGAGATCAAATCAGCTCCCAATAAGCCCACTGGCACATTGTCCAGGTCAGGATAGTCGCCACCGCGCACGTAGGAATGACCAACGGCGATCTCACCGCTCACGATATCCATTAGATAGTTGAGGTCGGAGCGGTGACTCACATGCTCAAGCCAGGGTGAATACCAGGACCAGATCTGATCCCAGGGAGCGCCGTGCTGGTTGTCTACGTACAGAAAGTCTCGCATGTAGCGCCAACTTTCTTTTAATAGCTGCGCCCATTCGTCTCTGGGATTCAATTGCACTCTCAGCCCAGACACATCCAGATTACTTTGATCGCCATCTCTCGGTGGTCGATCAGTGCTAAGTACTTGCCAGCTGCTACCCGAACGAATCAGCATTTTCTTCCTATCGAACGATGCAGTGGCAAAATTCACACTGCCAAATTCTTCGGCTTCTTGATCATCGATAGTGAATTTTTTCAAAGTCGCTTGAGGTGGTCCGGCAACACCAACATCGGGTTGGGTCTGTAACACGAAAACAGAACCGGCTGGCGCGGGTAAAAGACCTTGGTACTGAGTAACTGGCAAAGAAGTAGCGACTATCCGATCCATGAATCCGGCCACATCGACATCAATGGGATCGAGTACGCTAGGATTTGAGGATTCACCTGATTCCGCTTCGCTATCAGATTCTTCATCGCCGTCTTCTTCATTGACCGCAGGTTCGTCTCCCAGTTTAGGAAGTAAGGGCGACTTGCCTTCTTCGGATAACAAACCCAGATAAAGTGCATATTTGATCGGGCGGTCATAACTCGTCATATCCAACCAGCCGACATTCAAGCCAAGATTGGTGGATGCGAGAAACCAGAGATATTCGCCTCCAGCATCCCAAACAGGAGTGATCGCGTCCGCCATACCATCTGTTATCTGATGAGTTTCGTCCGTGTCCACGTTGTAGACGAATATGGCACGATGTGAATTATCGAGTCTGCGAGCATAAGCAATCCATTTGCCATCAGGAGACCAGGCAGGCTGTAGAGATCGCTCAGGATGGGCAAAGCGTTCCGTGTCTACATGAGAGAGCTCACCATTGCTCGTGTCCACCACCAACAAACGCATGTCGGTATCGGTAAACGCAATATGTCCGTCGCCTGGTGACCAGGTTGGTTGAAAGAAAAAAGTGGGTTCTGGAATATCGATTATTCGTTTTTCACCAAGCCCGGTCTGATCGGTAATAACCAATTGATACTCGCCAGACTCATCAGAGAAGTAAGCAATCTGTTGTCCATCGGTAGACCAGCCAGGGTAACGTTCGGCCGCACCTGAGTTGCTTGTCAGGTTTCTCCAGCTTCCATCTTCAACTGGCACAGTGAGAATTTCACCACGATGTTCAAACAGTGCGCGCTGACCAGTGGGCGACAATGTGGCATTCTGCAAACCTGTCGCAGGTACATCCTCCCATCGTCTACGCGCAAAATTCAGATCGCCTTCAGCATAGATTTCTAATTGCCTGCGAGTGCCGGTTGCAGGATCGAGTTCATGCAAGTGACCACCTTGCTCGTACACGATCACGCCGTCACCACCATCCAGGTCTTTAACGTCGAATTGCCAGTGATAAGTGAGTTGTTCGTTGGCACCCGTTTCCGGATCGAAACGCCAGATATTGCTGGCCCAATCGGCTTCCGATAAATAGTAAACCTGACCACCCAACCACACCGGCGACATATGCCGCTCACTACCTTGCGGCGTGAGTGTCTGCTCATAGGTTTCCAAATCCACAATGGAAATAGGTCTGGCGTGACCTCCCCGATGATTGCGCCACTCCGGGTCCCAAAAACCGATTTCCTGGTAGGCCATGTAGCGGCCATCTTCCGACATCTCTCCGTCGTAGGCCTGGGGGATAGCGGTGGCTTCCGGTAATCCGCCATCCAGAGGTACTGTATAAAACGTCCAGACTTTCGTTGGTTCAGTTTTTCGAGTGGATCGAAACAGAATGGACTCTCCATCCGGCGTCCAGCCCATCACCACATCGGCACCAGGGTGCCAGGTAAGTCGCGTTGGTTCCCCTCCATTTGTGGAAACCACATAGACATCCTGATTGCCATGGTATTCGCCGGTGAACGCGACCAGGGATCCATCCGGAGAGAACTTAGGATCGGTTTCGCCTCCTTCTGCTGTAGTCAGGCGCCTGGCGCTGCCCCCCTCTCTTCCTACCACCCAAACATCGTTGGCATGGACGAAAGCGATGCCGCTGGCGGATACTGTGGGTTGGCGTAATAGCTGAGTGCCATTTGCCATAGTCCAACTACTGAAACTTGCAAATAGCAACGTTATCAATAAAAAGAAGGTTTTCGGAAGGCGCAATCCAGTCACTAACTGTGCATTTTGCATGGCCAGTCTCCACAGAAATTGAAGGCTCTTAATCGACTCAAACACTAATGCGGTGGGGTCAGAAAGGCAACATCATTGCCGCAATCTGGATGTCCACAATGGTCACATGCGCTATAGTCGTA
This sequence comes from Pseudomonadales bacterium, assembly GCA_028281635.1. Classification (GTDB taxonomy): domain Bacteria; phylum Pseudomonadota; class Gammaproteobacteria; order Pseudomonadales; family Pseudohongiellaceae; genus UBA9145. The sequence goes on from JANQJM010000174.1 coordinate 22,687, forward strand.
CCTGCGATAAGTAGCAAGAAGATAGTCAGAGGTTAATTTGAGTACAGACAGAATTGTGCTGATCACTGGAAGCAGCCGTGGGATCGGTGCTGCGTCAGCGAGATTATTTGCAGCCAATGGATGGGGGGTTTGCATTAACTATGTTAACAACGCCGAAGCTGCGAAGGCTGTTGCGAAAGATGTAGAAGCCAATGGTGTTCCTTGCGCCGTTGTGCAAGGTGATGTCTCGAAAGAGGAAGATGTACTTCGCGTATTCGAAACAGTGGATAGTGAGTTTGGAACACTTTCATCGTTGATAAACAACGCAGGCATACTGCTTCCTCAAAGTAGACTTTCAGGAATTAATGCTGAACGTCTCAATAAGCTGCTTATAACAAACGTTACTAGTTGCTTCATTTGTAGCCGCGAAGCGGTGAAAAGGATGTCTACAAATGGAGGTGGGAAGGGCGGCACTATCGTCAACGTCTCTTCCATCGCCGCGACGCTGGGTGCCCCCAATGAATACACTGACTATGCAGCGACCAAAGGTGCAATGGATACCTTCACCCGTGGGCTGGCACTGGAGGTTGCCGGTGAAGGTATTCGGGTGAATGCTGTCAGGCCCGGCATTATCGATACTGAAATTCATGCCGATGGAGGTGAACCAGGCAGAGTGCAAAGACTCGGCCCGATGGTGCCAATGCAGCGGGGTGGAACTGCCGAAGAAATTGCTGAAGCCATCTATTGGTTAGCTTCAGAAAAATCATCTTATGCCACTGGCACATTTGTCGATCTCTCCGGCGGACGCTGAGACATCAAACAGACACCAGCGTAAAACCTTCATCCAACCAACCACATACTCCGCCGATCATTTTTTTCACCGGCCGATTCAACGTGGCCAGTCGTATCGCTGCCTTTTCTGTGGCATTGCAATGAGGGCCTGCACAATACACAACGAATAGTGTGTCCAGCGGGTATTGCTCCAGGTTTTCCGCATTCAATTTGGAGTAGGGGAAAGAGATTGCGCCCTCGACATGCCCTTTGTCATAGAGTTCAGTGCCGCGCACATCCAACAGGACAAAATCTTGCAGGCCATTACTAATGGCATGGTGTACATCCCAGCAATCGGTTTCGAACTGCATCAAGGATTCGAAATGGGCCAGGGCGGCCTCGCTGCTGGCTGCGGCTGGGCGTGAAACGGCTGATGGCATTGGGCTCTCCGGGGGTTGCGTGAATCTAGAGTCAAAGTATTGCTGAGTTCAGCGATCCGAGAAATTGGCTTGAAAGACAATATTCGTTAATATCCAGCCAAGTTAATCAGGAGCAAAAAAATGCATCGAGTGGCTGTTTTAGCGAATGAACAGGTGGCCTTGTTTGAACTGGCATGCGCAGTTGAGTTGTTCGGTTTACCTCGCCCGGATTTTGATTCCTGGTACCAGTGCGATGTTGTGACATTCTCCCAGGGGCCGGTTCAGGCAACCGCGAATGTACAACTGGAAGTGAAGTCAGTATCCCGACTGAATTCTTACGCTACACTTATTGTGCCGAACTGGCCTACCAATGCCGGTGAAGTCCCCCAGTCAGTAGCTAAAGAAATTTTACGATTCTACAAGTCGGGAAAGCGCATACTGTCTTTTTGTTCAGGTGCTTTTCTACTCGCCGAGTTGGGACTACTTACAAATCGGAAAGCGACTACTCATTGGCGCTATGCAGATATTTTCCAACAACGTTTTCCAGATGTGAGCTACGTTGATGATGTACTGTACGCCTATGACGGCCAGATTGGTTGCTCAGCAGGAAGCGCATCGGGTATTGATCTGGGATTAGAAATTATTAGAGAAGATTTTGGGTACAAAGCAGCAAATCAGGTGGCAAGGCGTCTGGTACTCTCTGCCCAGCGCAGTGGCGGACAGTCGCAATTTGTTGATTCGACAGCTCCTCAACAATCGAGTCAATTTGCGAAGTCCCTGGACTGGGCTGTGAAAAACCTTAGCAAACCTATCGACATCGACTCTTTGGCGCGCAATGCCAATATGACACGCCGCACTTTTGACAGGAAATTTAAATCTGCGATCAAGCTTTCGCCAAAGATCTGGTTGACTCAGCAACGAGTGAATAAAGCGAAAGAATTATTGGAAGACCAGCAACTGAGTGTTGAGAAAATCGCCGAGCTATCAGGATTTGAAACAGCCACTACTATGCGACATCATTTCAAACGAACAGTCGGGATCTCTCCCACTCAATATCGCAGCCAGTTCGGTATGAGAGTTTAAATCGGGGTAACTCATGGAAGTTAGCATCGTTCAGTTTCCAGAAACACCTGTCGCCGTGGTTGAACATCGGGGCTCCCCGGCTCTTGAACATGAGTCAGTCTTGAAGATGATTGCCTGGCGCAAGGAAAACCGATTACCGCCTGAGCATCATCGTAGCTATGGGATTCACTACAACAACCCACAGGAAGTTAATCAGTCGGACTATCGAGTAGATCTGGGAACTAACTATGAAGGGGAAGTGTCAGAAAATAGTTATGGTGTGGTAGCGAAGCTAATTCCTGCATGCCGTTGCGCACTTGCCAGACACCTCGGATCGCGAGCTAATGTGACGGCAGCAGCGTATCTCTATGAATGCTGGTTGCCCAATAGTGGAGAGACTCTTGGAGAGTTTCCAATATTCTTCCACTATGTGAACGTAGGACCGGAAGTTAAAGAAGCAGATATGATAACCGATGTTTACCTGCCACTTGCCGATACAGAGTAAACACCGGAGTCGAAACGCTTAATGAGTCCTCTATGTCTAAATTGAATCGACTGGTTATCACTGTTTTATCGCTGTTCACCTCAACAGCGCTCATGGCACAAGACAAGCCAGATTTTGAAATCTGGTTGGCGGAGTTGCGTGAGGATGCCATTGCTGAGGGCTTCAGCGAGGCGAACATTGCACTCGCTTTCTCCGAAATTACTCCTCCCGTTCAGCGCATTATCAGCAATGATCGTTCGCAGCCAGAAAGAGTTCAGACCTATGACGACTACCTCGCTGCCCGAGTGAGCGATTGGAAGATTCGAAATGGTAAGAGTCGAATGTCAGAGCATCGTGGATTACTCCAGGAGATTGGCGAACAATACGGTGTACAACCTCGATTCATCGTTGCTTTCTGGGGTATGGAGACCAACTTCGGTACTTACCCGATATCGGAACCTCTGTTCAATACGCTGGCGACCTTAGCCTATGACAACCGCCGGGCAGCATTCTTTCGCAAACAATTTATGGCAGCACTTTCCATGCTGGAAAGTGGATTCCCAAGTTATGACATGTTGAAGAGTTCCTGGGCAGGTGCAATGGGTCAATCACAGTTTATTCCCGAAAGTTACCTGGCCTACGCGGTGGATCATGATGGCGATGGCAAAAAAGACATCTGGAATACAGAAGCTGATGTATTCGCATCTATAGCAAACTACATCAAAGCAAGAGGATGGCGCGATGATCTAACCTGGGGTCGTGTCGTGAAATTACCCCCTGGTGGCGAAGAGTCGTTGCGGGCTTCGGCTTCTGACGGGCTAACTCCTGACAGATTTTGCTCGCGCTACGGAAGCCTTGGTGTTTGGCGTGATCTGCAGGACTGGCAAGCTTTGGGAGTGAGACGTCCGGATGGTTCGGACTTACCAACGCGATCAATCCCTGCCGCTCTGGTGTATGCAGACTCGGGCGATGATGAGGCTTACATTGTCTATCGAAATTTCTGCAGTATCATGAGCTACAACCCTGCACTCAAGTACGCGCTTTCAATTGGATTGTTATCTGATCTGGTTGTACCCTGACACTTCGACTTCAAGTTGAAGTGCAGATGAAAATCCTTGGTATCGACCACATACAACTAGCCATACCCAAAGGCTCAGAATCCGTAGCTCGTGCCTTCTATGGTGAAATTCTTGATCTAACCGAAGTCGCTAAACCTGAGTCACTGAAAGACAGAGGTGGGATATGGTTCGAGAATGAAAATTTGAAAGTTCATCTTGGTGTTGATTCGGAATTTGTTCCCGCAAATAAAGCACATCCGGGTTTCAGAGTTTTGGGGCTAGATTTGCTTGCTAAGAAACTGGGCGATAATGGATTCACTGTTTCACATGGATCTGGCATCGCAGGATTCAAGTGAATCTTCACGAAAGATCCATTTGGAAATCGAATAGAGTTACTCGAAAAAATCGAGGACTAGCTAAAGATGAAACTCCGGTTCAACAGAGAAACTCTGGTAAAGATAGGATGTGTTCTCTTACTGATGGCGGTCTTGCCATTTGCAATGGAACTGATCTTTCTAATCGATGTATTCGGAATAGAATTTACAATCTCCTTCATGTTTCTGTACCTGGGAGCCATGCGGGACCGGCTGCTGTTAAGAGTTCAGGAATTGAAGCAGCAGTTTGTCTGTTTCATGTTGTTTGTCACCAGTCTGTACATGTTCCAGCCAAAGGTGTTCGTTTCCCATTCAGTCGCCAGCGGCATCGTTATTTCTCTGACCTGCTCTGTTTTGCTGGCCTACGTGTTTTGGCTGCCCGCGATTTATCTCAGCTCAGGATTTGTGTGACCTATCGGCTGACTATCTGACAATCCAGATTTCCGTGTTTATACTGCGACATTGAATAAATCATGTCTGGATGAGCACCATGTCACGATCCGTCTTCTCTGCCAAATCCTGTCTCCTCACGCTGCTAGCGTTTACCTTTGTGGCCTGTAGTGAGCAAAGCCCCAATCAATTGGCTAGTCCACCAGCGGTAGCACCCACACCTGCATACACGACCACCTACTATGCCCCTCAAAACCGTCCTGATGTTCGTGGCCAGATCGGTGCAGTGTCTGCGGGCCATCCACTGGCTGCTCAGGCTGGATTGCGGGTACTACAGGACGGCGGCAACGCCACCGATGCCATTATCGCAATGGCAGGTGTATTGGCAGTTGTGCGGCCCCATATGAATGGTATTGGCGGCGACGCCTTCGGCATTTTTTACGACGGAGAAACGCAGGAAATAACGGCACTCAACGCCAGTGGTCGAGCAGGCGCTTTAGCGACTCCAGAGTATTTCGCCGCCGCCGGTGTTGATCGAGTTCCAGGTGTGGGTCCACTTTCGGTGAGTGTACCGGGCGCCGTTGCCGGCTGGATCGATGCCCATCAACGTTATGGTTCCATGGACTTCGCCGAGTTGCTTGCCACAGGAATCGATTACGCCCGTAATGGTTTTGCTGTGTCGACACGTCTTGCGCAGGACTTCGAAGAACAGGGCGCGAATTTGAATGAGGCAGGCAAAGACCTGTATCTTCCGTTCGGGTCTGCGCCACCTATCGGGTCTCTATTAAGAAATCCAGAACTTGCTGATTCATTAGAAGTGGTTGCCACTGCAGGCAAGGAAGGGTTTTATCAGGGCGAAATAGCGGACAACTTGTCAGCATTTATCACAGAGCTGGGTGGCTATCTACGTAAAGAAGATTTCGAATCCCACGAGTCAACCTGGGTTACGCCGTTGCGAGGAGACTACCTCGATCATAGCTTTGTTGTGATGCCACCAAATACTCAGGGCATTACTCAGTTGGCGTTGTTTGAGATGGCCAAATCGTTTGAATTGGAAGCTATGGGTCAGAACAGCACGGACTATCTGCACAGTCTGATCGAGTTGAAGAAACTTGCCTTCGCTGACCGTGACCGTTGGGTGGCCGATCCAGAATTGGCAGATGTTCCCATTCAACAGTTACTCGATGCCGAGTATTTAGCAGAGCGCGTTCAGCTGGTGGATATGCAAGTTGCAGCCGAGGATGTGGAGCCAGGATTCGGCGATGAAATCTTTGCCGAGCCAAATGGCAATCGCGCTGACTCCGGTGATACGGTTTATCTCACCGCTGTCGATCAGTGGGGGAATGCTGTTAGTTGGATTCAAAGTAACTTTGCCGGTTTCGGATCGGGTCTGTTGGATGAAGCCACAGGAATACTGCTACACAATCGTGGTGCGCTGTTCACTTTGGAGACCGGGCATCCAAATCAGATAGCCCCGGGCAAGCGACCCTACCATACCCTGTCGCCAGTGATGGCTCTGTATCCCGATGGCGAGTTCGCGTTCACTCTGGGCACGCCCGGAGGAGACAGTCAGACTCAGACCATTTTGCAAATTACTCACAACATGCTGATCTTTGGTATGACACCACAACAAGCTATCGAAGCGCCGCGTTTTCGATCTATGGGTGGAGTCAATCTTGCTATCGAGGATCGTGTTACAGAAGATGCTTTAGTGGGATTGGAAAATCGTGGTCATGACATTAACTTGATTGAAGGGTGGACGGCAACTTTCGGTGGGGCACAGATGATCCACCACAATCCCGACACCGGTGTGCTTACTGCTGCTGCCGATCCCAGGCGCGAAGCTTATTCAATGGCTTACTGATGATTGTAAGACTCACTCACTAAGCACATCCGCATAAGTCTCAGCTAGAACTCTTGTGTAGGTATCAATACCTAATGCGAAGGACAGATGTGTAGTATCCACAAACATCTCTGGGGTGATTTGCGGATGGTTTTGCATGTCGCGCACCGCAACACCAGTCTCTCGTGTTACTCGCTCCATTAACGCATCCAGCTTTTCCTGAACTTCCGGTGTATAGACAACCCAATCCGTGTTGCGTGGAAGCAGCACTACTTCCATGTGTTCGGAAACCGCATTGAGGTCGTTCACCATATTGATGAACGCTTGCACTAGCCGTTCCTCGAAATCTAAACCCAAGATATCGCCCTGTCTGACCCTCCGTTGAAGATCCGGCTCCATCAATGCAGGATGCACAAAACTTTCTGCATAGTCATAGAGGGCATCGAGACTCTCTTCGGAGAGTTGAGATTTATTCAGCCGTCCTCCGCGTCGGTCAATGCTCCAGATTCCACCGAAAGGATTGCTCCCGTCCGGAAGCGTGTTTAGAAATGCCCTCCGCATCTCATTGCGCCTTTCTTCTGCAGCAGCATATTCAGGATCAGGGGCATCGAAATTGACTGGTCCATTGATGGTAAAGATGGATGAAAGCAGTTCAGCTGAAATGCCTTCTCGGAAGAAGCGAATATTCAGCAGTCTAAAGCCACGGTCAGGATTCTGCAGTGTGATCTCCCAGAGTTCGTTCAGCGACAACAGTACCGCTTCATTTTGGTCCCGGGTGATGGCACCGAGCACATTCCTTGATTTAGTGGTTTGAAATGGATTGAACTCCAGTAGCGACAAATCCAGCATTTCACCCGAGGCTTCCAGTTCACGGCGAATATGTGCAGTGACGTACTGCTGAAATTCAGGATTGAGATTGCCGACACCATAGTTGTAAGAAACGATATCCTGCCCTCTTGATTCAAAATAGGCATCGAACTGATCTGGTTCGAATCCCGCCTGCACCATCGATGTGCCAAACACCATCACTTTTTTTCTTTGCGGATTTTCTGCAACCAAGGTGGGCACGTAGTCCATCATTTCCAACACTCTTGCATTCATGGGAATGTTGCTGGCAATGAACTTGTACAAGCCCACTACCAGGGCGAACATGAAGAGCCCGCCTAGCAATGTCTTGAATCGGACCTTCAACTCACTATTGGAGTCGAGGGTTTGATATTGATTCTCGAACTCAGAACTGGAAATAGATGAAGGCATTACTCGGGACTCCGAACATAAAGCAGATAAACTGGAAAACAAAAATGAGTGGCCAGAACAACCAGATGCGGTTCTCAATACCTTTAGAGAATCGTATCACCACCCAATCGATTAGATGCATAACAGCCAGGGCAGCTACAGTTAACCAGAAAGTGAGTAAGGCTGTGGCGACAGCCTCGACATCCGCCATGCCGTGCATACTGAGCAACACATTGGTGGCATCGCTGAACTCCTGGGCACGAAAAAATACCCAGCCGATCAACACTAAATAGAAGGTAACTGCCCATTTGAAAAAACGAATGAAGATGGCCTGACTCTCACCGATCCATTGCAGAGATTTAATCGAGCCGAGAAAGTGTGTTGCAATAATGATCAGGCCATGAAAGAAACCCCATACAACAAAGGTCCAGGCAGCGCCGTGCCAGAGACCTCCCAACAGCATGGTGATCATGATATTGCGGTAACGGTGATTTCGATTACCACCAAGAGAAATGTAGAGATAATCACGCAACCAGCTGGAAAGTGAGATATGCCAACGTCGCCAGAAATCAGCAGGTGAGCTGGCGAAATAGGGAAGCCGAAAGTTCAGAGGAATCTTGAAACCGAGAATCATTCCAGTACCGATCGCCATATCCGTATAACCGGAAAAGTCACCGTAGATCTGTGCTGCAAATGCGAGGACACCGGTCCAGGCTTCGATCATGCTGACACCCGCACCATCGAAGGCATAGTCCACGTTGGCGGCCAGCAGATCCGCCACAGTTTTTTTGAATAAGCCCACCGTGAACAGCAAGGCACCATGTTTCGCACCTGACCAGGTTGGTGAGGGCATGAGCTCCAATTGCGGCAGAATGTAGCGTGCACGCAGGATTGGGCCAGCAACGAGTTGGGGAAAAAACGCGAGAGCTGAGATAAACGTTAATAGTCCCTTGCGTGCCTGCATGTCTCGACGATAGACATCGATGGTGTAGCTCATACTCTGAAAAGTGTAGAAGGAGATACCAACTGGTAGCACAAAGTTCAGCATGGTCCAGCTCGCCTCATAACCAAACAGCCCCATCAGATCCACGACTGACTGCATGGCGAAATCTGTGTACTTGAAAATGGCCAGGATGCCGAGATTGGTTGCAATTGAAATTGCTAAGTAGAGTTTGCGCCGTTTGTTGTCAGATTCATTTTGTATTCCGTTGGCAACGAAGTAGTCCACGATTCCGCTGAATACCAACAACGGTATGAAGCGGAAATTCCAACCGGCATAAAAGATAAGACTGCCAACAAGAATCAGTAGCAAGCGGGGATAGCGCTTCAAAAACACGAAGCTGTAAAGAAAGAAAAAACAACTGAAGAACAGGAAGAAAAGCGGGGTATTAAAAAGCATGATTAAACCGGTTCTTATTATTGGCGCCGATAGTGAACAGACGTGGAATCAAACTATTAGTTTCAATTCACTGAATATTCAGCGGATTATTTGCCTGTGGTATGGCCTGCGAAGAACATGCCAAGAATTTTTCTTATTATTTTCAGTGATTTAGCGGAAGAGCTAGAGTCGTGCTGAGAAATTGAAAGGTGAAAAAGATCAGGGATTGGTGGGAATACCCAACTCGAATCAGCTTGGCTGAAATGGGAAACAGAGAAATCCTGAGCCGGTGGCTGTAAGCAATCAGCGGTTGAATGTATCGAGAAGGCTCTCTGGCCTCAGATTAATTGCCTGTATAACCCGGGCCATGGAGAATACGACCAGGCCTACGACCAGTGTGTTGACCCTCTTCAACCACAATCTCACCATTGACCAGAACATACTTCATTCCAACTGCATATTGATGAGGGTCTTCAAAAGTCGCTTTGTCTATAATTTCATCCGCATCGAAAACTGCGATATCCGCGAAATAACCATTAGTGATCAAACCACGATCGTGAATATTTAAACGGCGTGCGGTTTGGCTACTCATTTTCTTTACTGCTTCTTCCAGAGTAATGATGCCGCGCTCTCTTACAAAATGACCGAGCACTCTGGCGAATGTCCCGTACTGGCGAGGATGTGGCGCACCTTCACCAAAAATGCCTACTGGACCATCTGACCCAATCGCAGTGGCAGGGTGCTGCATGATGCGGTCTACGTCTTCCGGACCGATTGCATGGTAGACAGCAGTTGCACCGCCGCCCCGAATAATGTCAAACACCACATCGGCTGCGTTTTCCGGAGTGGGCTCTAACTCCGCTTCTTCGGTGAGTTCCGCAAGATTTTTTCCTGCCATTTCGGGGTCCCAGCTGTTGCGGGAAATGAATACGTTCTTGGGATCGCCTCCACCACGGTCATAAAGAATCAGGTTAACGACTTCGTTCTTGATTGTTGGGCGTGTTTCCTGACTCATGATTCTAGACAGTAGCTGTTCCCGACCACCTTCCTGTGCCCACTGCGGAATCAATGCATTGATGCTGGTTTGAGAAGCCGTGTAGGGGTACTGATCGATGGTGATATCCACACCGCGGGCTCTTGCTTCATCAACCAGCCGTAAGCTATCTACCGATGCGCCCCAGTTCTGTACGCCGATCACCTTGTGGTGAGTCATCTGCACTGGAATGTTGGCTTCTTCTCCGATGCGAATGGTTTCATTAACGGAATCGAGCAAGGCAAAAGCCTCGTTCCGCATGTGAGAGATATAGATGCCACCATATTCAGCAGCGACCTTAGTAAGCTCTATGACTTCTTCCGTAGAAGTAAAGCTACCTGGGACATAAAACAGACCAGTGGAAATTCCCAAAGCACCTTGTTCCATGGCTTCCCGCACCATCTGCTTCATTTGTTCCATTTCCGCTGGCGTGGCTTCACGGTCTTCTTGTCCGATCACCGAATTACGGATGGTGCCCTGGCCTACAAACACTGCCCAGTTGGGGCTGATCTGGCGTGACTGAATTGAACGATAGTGTTCATCAATGGGAAAAGGAGATGACCCATCATTGCCTTCGGTAAGAGTCGTCACACCTTGCAATAGTGCACTCTCGGCATTGGGTACATCGAAGATACCGCGTAGTGCATGGGTATGGGGATCTATAAACCCGGGTGCAACGACGAGGCCAGTAGCATCAATCACTATGTCCGCGTTCGCAGTCGCAAGATCGCCAATAGCAACGATGCGGTCACCATTAACCGCCACGTCGGCGTTGTACCAGGGTGTTCCAGTGCCATCGACTACGCGCCCTCCCTGAATCAAGATATCGTAGGCATCTTGCCCAAGAACGGGTGTGAGGGACAGCGTGGAAAAAACACTTATGTAAAGAAAGAAGAGCTTATTTTTCATCAGAATTAACTCTTGTATACAGGGGCGTTACCAGATTCGGACACGCTCCTCTGGCGGTAAGTACAACGCATCTTCGGGTTGTACATCAAAGGCTTCATACCATTCATCGAAATTGCGCACTACACCATTCACGCGAAACTCTGACGGTGAATGGGGGTCTGTAGTCAGGCGCTGAATCAGGGCATCCTGGCGGTACTTTCTCTGCCATACCTGAGCCCAGGCCAGGAAGAAGCGCTGATCACCGGTAAGGCCATCAATAATCGGTGCCTCTTCGCCGTTCAATGCCATTCTGTAGGCACGATAGGCTAAAGACAGGCCGCCGACATCACCGATGTTCTCACCGAGTGTAAAGCGACCATCGATAAAGTAACCCGGCACTGGTTGGAAACCGCCGTATTGCTCGGCAAGCGCACTCGCCTGCTCTTCGAAGCTGGCCCGGTCTTCGTCTGTCCACCAGTTGCGCTGCACCCCGGCCCAGTCAGACTTGGAGCCCTGATCATCGAATCCATGGCCCATCTCGTGGCCGATAACGGCACCGATGCCGCCGTAATTCACTGCCAGATCGGCAGCTGGGTCGAAGAAGGGTGGCTGAAGAATACCAGCGGGAAAGACAATCTCGTTAAACGAAGAATTGTAATAGGCATTTACAGTCTGTGGCGTCATTCCCCACTCGTCGCGGTCCGTTGGTTTGCCTAAGCGGCTGACTTCGTCAGCATAGTTAAACTCCCTGAGTCGCTGTACGTTGCCAAAAAGATCATCGCGGCGCATTTCCAGGGACGAAAAATCTTTCCACTTGTCAGGGTAGGCAATCTTCGGCCGGAAAGACTCCAGTTTGCGATAAGCTTCTGCTTTAGTCGCTGCTCCCATCCAATCGTTTTGTTCGATGCTCTGACGCAGAGCGGCGCGAAGATTCTCGACCAACTCTTCCATCTGTTGTTTGGCTGACTCGGGGAAATGACGTTCAACGTAGACTTGTCCCAGGGCTTCTCCCAAACCTGCCAGGGAACCAACACGCATGACTCCGCGTTCCCAACGTTCTCTCTGTTCAGGTACACCATTCAAGACGGTGGAATAAAAGTGAAATGCTTCTTGATCCAACTCCTCAGAAAGTACATTGGCGCTGTCAACAATGAAACGATAAGTCATATAGCTGCGCCAGTCTTCAACCGGTAGTGTATTCACCAAATCAATAATGGGAGACATGGCACTAGGGTAGAAGACGTTAAGATCTGTAATGTCAGCAATGCCTGCAGCAGTGAAGTATGCATCCCAATCCAATCCAGCGTACTCAGCTTTGAAGCCTTCATAAGTCATCGGGTTGTAAGTCAGGTCGCGATTGCGACGCTGGGAGCGTGGCCAGGTATGCTCCGCAACCTGAGTCTCCAATGCCAGAATGGCCTGCGCTTTATCCGCACTGTCTTCGATGCTGGCGAAATCGAGTATGCGTGTAATGTGGGCAACATACTCTTCTCTCACCGACAAAAATTCTTCCGTGTCTTCCAGGTAATAATCACGGTCTGGCAGGCCTAAGCCGCCGATGGACAGATTGAGCTGGTGGCGATCAGGGTCGGAGCGATCAGCCCCGACATAAAAGCCGAATACACTTGCTGTGTTGTCGAGCTGAGCGCGACCGAATCCGGCAATGAGTTCTTCCCGGGTATCGATTTCATTCAGTGCCGACAGACCTTGCTGCAAAGGGCTAATGCCCAGTTCATTCAGCGTTTCCACATCCATGTAGCTGAGGTAGTAATCACTGATTTTTTGCTCCACTGATCCCGCCGCCGGTTCCATGGAGGAAAGGTCATTGATGATGGTGCGGACTCGCTGGTCCGAGCGGTCACTGAGGACGGTAAAGGAACCGTAGTTGCTGCGACTGGCAGGAAGTTCGAATGTATCCAGCCACTTGCCATTGGTATAGTGGAAGAAATCGTCCCCTGGACGCACGCCAGGATCCTGATGGCTGAGATCTATTCCGAATGTGCCAAGTTCAGGTCCGGCAGCGACCATCGTCGCCGATTCCGATGCAGTAGAAACAGTTTCAGTAGCGGGTTCGGGCGTGACGGCAGAGTTAACTGGCGCGCTTTCTTCCGAATTGCAGGTGGCCAAAAAGACGCAAGCTGCGGCTACCAGAAATTTGTAAGACGATGACATGTTGTCCTCCGATCATCTTTGAACTGAGCAGGACGAGAGTATACCCGAAATCGCGACGACCTCTGTGACCAGAGACTCCAGAAAAGCTCCTGCCTTTATCAATGGTTTGAGATAGCGGTACACTCCGGGCACTTAAGTTTTACCTTTACAGTTAGACACAGGATGCGGTTAGGAGGTTGACCCATGACACGAAAAATTTTCAGCTTGCGTAATCCGTTTGTCCGTACTGCAAATGCAGCGATACTAGCTGTAAGCACTATTCTGTTCGCCGCCCAGCCCTCAGCCCAGCAAACTGCCACTCCCAACGGGATTGCAGACAACAGAGCAGGTGCCTACGCCTTCACAAATGTTATGTTGTATCAATCCGATGGCAGCTATGAGAACGGCAGTCTGTTGATTCGTGATGGTCGCATTGTCGGCACCCAAAGCGACAATAACGTGCCGGCAGGGTACTTCGAAATCAATCTGGCAGGTCGTTACATCTATCCAGGACTCATCGATATCTACACCGATTTTGGTTTGCCCGAACTGGAATCCGTTGATGACAATGGCGCCGCTGAAAATCTGTTCCCCTCCAATCAGGCATTGAACGTTAACGATGCGATCCGCTCCAATTTTCGAGCCAGCACGACTTACGCACCCGATGAAGACGCAGTAAAAGAATTTAGAGAGCTTGGTTTTTCATCAGTGCTGACGCACCGGGCTGACGGCATCGCCAGAGGCACCTCCGCTCTCATCACTTTGGGCGATCAGAATGCCAATGAAGCCATCGTGGTCCCTGATGTGGCTGCACACTATTCACTGAGCAAAGGTAGCTCAACCCAATCCATGCCGTCTTCATTGATGGGAGCATTTGCCTTAATTCGTCAGACGTTTCTGGATGCCCAGTGGTTCATCAATCAAAACCCGCGTCCTTTCACAGACGACACACTTGAAGCCTGGCAGGCCAATCAGGAACTACCCCAGGTAATCGAAGTGAGGAACTGGCAACAGGCGCTGACAGCAGACAAGATTGGCGATGAGTTTGACACCCAGTACATTCTGAAAACGGCTGGAGACAGCTATCGTCGTGCAGAACTTATCGCAGAAACCGGCGCATCCTTAATCGTGCCGCTGGATTTTCCTGAAGCGCCGGAAGTGACTGACCCGATCGCAGCAGAAGATGTTGCTCTGGAAGATCTCATGCATTGGGAACTGGCACCGTACAATCCGCGTATTCTCGCGGAAACTGGCGTCACCTTCGCACTTACCTCCGGTGCAGACACTGAATTCTGGACACAGTTGCGGAAGGCAGTGAGCAATGGGTTGCCGGAGAGTACAGCAATCAATGCGCTCACCAGCGTGCCAGCAGCGATGATGAACTTGAGTGAACAAGTTGGCTCATTAACAGAAAACTCACTGGCGAATTTTCTGATTACCAGTGGCCCGCTTTTAGATGAGCAAACCGTACTTTTGGAAAACTGGATTGCCGGCGAGCGGTATCAGTTAAATGAAGACTTCGATAGTCGAGCGGGCAACTACCAACTCACTGTTGCTGATCAAACGTTTGATTTGACCCTTGGCTTTGATGGAACAGAGCCCGAAGCGGAGCTCGAATTTCAGGACGAGGACAATCGGCCGGTCAATCTCCAACTGGATGCAGACATCATCACTATGAACTTCGCATTCGATGAGGATGGCAATCAGGCACGCCTTACGGGATGGTCAACCGAGACTGGGTGGCAGGGTAACGGCTACACTCCGGCAGGTGAACTCGTTAGCTGGCAGCTCGACCGCAGTGGTGAACTATCAGATGCAGCTGACGAGCAGGAAACAGAAACGGTACCTGGACTTCCGGCGCAGATACGTTATCCATTTACTGCCTATGGTCGAACTACTTTGCCACAGCAGGAAGATTTTCTGGTTCGCGGTGCCACGGTGTGGACCAATGAAGACATCGGCAATGTCATCATCGATGTGCTGGTTCGCGACGGACGCATTGCGGAGCTTGGAGATAATCTCTCAAGCGAAGGGGTTCGGGTTATTGATGGCACTGATAAGCACCTGACTCCGGGCATCATCGATGAGCATTCCCATATCGCTTTGTTCAACATCAATGAAACTCAAACCAATTCCAGTATGGTGCGCATGAAAGATGTGGTGGATTCGGAAAACATCAACATCTATCGCAATCTTGCCGGTGGCGTTGTGGCCGCTCAGCTACTGCATGGTTCAGCGAATCCAATCGGTGGGCAGTCAGCAATAGTAAAAATGCGTTGGGGATCGCCATCCAATGAATTACTGATTGAGGATGCGCCGGAATTTATCAAATTCGCCTTAGGTGAAAACGTAAAACGCAGCCGCAATCCTTTCTCCTTTCGCTACCCCCAAACCCGAATGGGTGTTGAACAGGTGTTTGCAAACGCATTTAGCCAGGCTCTGGAATATGAAAAGACCTGGGAAGATTACAACGACCTGTCACGTTCCCAACAACGCAATACACTTGCACCTCGCCGTGATCTGGTAAACGAAGCGATGCTGGAAGTTTTGAAAGGAGAGCGTTTTGTTACCGCCCATTCCTATGTGCAGTCGGAAATCAATATGCTGATGAATGTAGCAGACAGCTTTGACTTCAACATCAATACCTTCACTCACATTCTTGAGGGATACAAAGTAGCTGACAAGATGGCAGCCCATGGTGCAGGTGGCTCCACTTTCGCTGACTGGTGGGGCTACAAATGGGAAGTGCGTTACGCCATCCCCTATAACGCAGCCTTGATGGCAGAAGCCGGTGTAGTAGTTGCCATCAATTCAGACGATGCTGAGATGTCGCGCAGATTGAATCAGGAAGCAGCTAAGGCGGTGAAGTACGGTGATATCAGTGAGATCGAAGCGTTCAAAATGGTGACACTGAATCCTGCAATCCTGTTGCATCTGGATGATCGTATGGGCAGCGTGCGTGAAGGTAAGGATGCCGATCTGGTGCTGTGGTCTGATCATCCACTTTCTATCTACGCAGTTCCAGAGACAACCTGGATTGAAGGCGTGCCGTACTACGATAAAGACAATGATGCCACGCTCCGAGAACAGATCGCAGCAGAGAGAGCGCGCATTATTACTGCAATCACCAATGAAGGAGCTGACTAATGAGTACTTCCATGATTAGAAAACAGCTTCTTTCTCTTGTTCTGTTATTGAGCTCGCTAACTTACTCGGTTTCCTTTGGCATTGTTCCTACACCAGCTCCGGATCAGTCGGGTCCGATCGCCTTAACCGGTGCCATTATTCATGTTGGTGACGGGACGGTAATTGGTGACGGTGTGATCACTTTCGATGAAGGCATTATTACCGCAGTGGGATCGGTGGCTGACGATATCGATCTAAGCAATCACGAGGTCTTCGACATACAGGGCCGTCATGTTTATCCAGGCTTCGTATTGCCTAATTCTTCACTGGGCTTGAGTGAGGTGGGCGCGGTCAGGGCAACACAGGACGTCGTGGAAGAGGGTGATATCAATGCCAGTGTACGTTCTGCTATTGCCTATAACACCGATTCTGAAATCATCCCCACCAACCGCTTCAACGGCATACTTACCGCCCAGGTGGCACCCCAGGGTGGCTTGATTTCCGGTTCCTCTTCGGTCTTTAAGCTGGATGGCTGGAATTGGGAAGATGCGCTGTTATCCGAGGATGTCGGTTTACATCTGCATTGGCCAAGCATGATGGTGCGCGAGCGCAATTCACTCACTGGGCAATTTGAGCGCGTTGAAAACGAAAACTACCAGGGACAGACCCAGCTTCTTCACACGTTGTTTCAGGGAGCCACTACCTATACTGGCGAGCCGTTGAATTTAAATCTGCTTGCCATGCAACCTCTGTTCAATGGCATTGCCAAGCTTTTTATTCACGCGGATGAGGCGAAGGAAATCATTAACGCTATCCGTTTCGCCCGCAGCTATGGCGTTGAAGACATCGTGCTGGTCGGCGGTGCTGATGCGATTCTGGTACAAGATTTCCTGTTGGCAGAAAACATCCCGGTTATTTATGAACGTATTCATGAGTTACCTCTGCGGGAGTGGAATGATGTGGATGCGCCATTTAAAACGCCTTTCCTGTTGCACGATGCGGGTATCAAAGTTGGCATTGGTGGTGGAGCGACTTCCATCGATCGGCAACGCAATCTGCCCTTCTTTGCCGGCACTGCAGCGGCCTACGGTCTGGATCGGGAAACCGCACTTGCCATGGTAACTCGTATCAATGCCGAAATTCTGGGTGTGGACGATCGGGTTGGCACACTTGAAGCGGGCAAAGACGCAACTTTGTTCATTTCGGAAGGTGATGCCCTTGAAATGCGAACCAGTCAGGTACTGGGCGCATTTATTCAAGGGCGTGATATTGATCTCAATGGTACTCAACAGCAACTCTACGAGCGTTTTCGTGAAAAATATGAAAACCAGGTTGAGTAACTAGTCGCAAGGAGACTCTGACATGGAGCAGTTTGAAACATTCGTTACTCATCTCGAATGCAGCTACACCGGGAAAACCTACCCTGCTGATCAGATACACGGCTTGTCTGAAGCGGGCAAGCCAATGCTTGTGCGCTACGACCTGGATGCTCTTGGTAAAGCGATTAAGAAAGAAGATTTGATCTCGCGCCTGCCTGAGTTCTGGCGCTATCGTGAATTCTTACCAGTGCGAAAATCCGAAAATGTCGTGCGACTCGGTGAGTTAATGACACCGCTACTGCCCGCCGGGAAGACTCAGCAACAATTAGGTTGTGGTGAAATTCTGATTAAAGATGAAGGTCGATTACCCACCGGATCATTCAAGGCAAGGGGATTAGCTCTTGCGGTTTCCATGGCCAAGGAATTGGGTATTGAGCGGATGGCCATGCCTACTAACGGAAACGCCGGTGCCGCGCTAGCAGCCTACTGTTCTCGAGCTGGCATTGAGACATTTGTGTTCTGTCCGGAAGACACGCCGAAAGTAAACATCGAAGAAATTGCGTTCCAGGGCGCCAAGACCTTTCTGGCGAATGGCTTTATCAACGACTGCGGTCGCGTGGTCGGTGAGGGTAAAACAGAGATGGGTTGGTTTGATGTCTCAACCTTGAAAGAGCCTTATCGAATTGAAGGCAAGAAAACCATGGGCCTGGAACTGGCAGAGCAGCTTGGCTGGGATGTTCCGGATGTCATTCTGTATCCGACTGGAGGTGGAACTGGCCTGATCGGCATGTGGAAAGCTTTCAACGAACTGGAGGCAATCGGCTGGATCGGATCCAAGCGTCCGCGCATGGTAGCAGTACAAGCAGAAGGTTGTGCACCAATAGTCAAAGCTTACGAAGATGGTGAGCGTCATGCTGAATTGTGGAAGGATGCGCACACGATTGCAGCTGGAATCAGAGTGCCAGCGGCAGTCGGAGATTTTCTAATCCTCGATGCAGTAAGAGAGAGCGATGGATTCGCAGTAGCAGTATCTGATGAGGCAATCAATGCCGCCCATCAAGAGTGTGCCCGCACAGAAGGTATTCTGTTGTGCCCTGAAGGTGCAGCAACACTTGCTGCATTAAAGCAGGAACTCGCTAGTGGGCGCATTAAAGCTGATGAGAAAGTGGTGCTGTTTAATTGTGCGACTGGTCTGAAGTATCCAATGGCTTCAAGCCATGAAAAGATCGACTTGAATCAGCCCATCGATTACGAATTCATTCGCAACGCCTAATCGAACCCTACTGCAAAACCCGGCGCAACTCACTGCGCTGCAGTGCGGAGTCATCTTGCATCTGTGCTTGCAGGCGACAAACCCGGATGGGGATGTGCGAACCTACCGGAACTTCGCGCCGACAAACGATCTGTTCTTCGGGGCCGACGCGGGCGTTGTAGGCTTCTACTTCAGCATCGGTGGGAACTCTGCGCACCGGTGGCTTTTCACCGTCGCTGGCAGCGCAGGCTGTCAGCATTGCAACAAAAACTATTGATACTGCAAATCTCATTAGTTACCCGACACACTTAGTGCGCTGAACTGAGGGGGAAATTGATACTCTAACTCGACATTCTCGAATGGTGCTGGAGCACCGTTCTCTAGCCGGGGCCTGAATTGCAACAGTGAGACTTCGTACAGCGCTCGCTCTCTTATCAGATCGTTATCTGGAGTCGTGCTCACCACTTCCAGATCATTAAGATTGAAGCCAAGCCTAATAGCACGTTCATTATTGAGTAGACCCGAAGGCAAGAGCGGATGCAGGTCAAACCTCAGTAGGGCCATGATGTCGGCGCCCGATCCCGTGTTGATAGCGACGTGCTCTGAAGGCAATTCAGCAGCCGGGTAGTTTGGTGACCACGCGTTAAATCGAATGGGCCCTTCGCTTTGCTCCGCTATTAATGTGGCTACTGAGTTGTGTAATGAGTTGGAAGGCAGAACAGTAGGACGGGCGAATACTTGATTAGCCTGCTCCGTGCCAATTCCATTCGCCAATAGTTCATTGAAGGCGCTTTGATACAGGGAAAGCGCCGCATCTTGATGACCAAACAGCATTTCCCAGTCTGCCAGGTAGATTCGAGCCATGGCGTTTCGTTCAGGTGGTAGTTGTTGCGCTCCTGCATAGATCGATGCAATACGTTCTAACAGCTCCTTGCCAATGCGATAACTGATACGCAGCGATTCACTTTTATTCAGTGTAAATCCAGAGACTTCTTCGTTCTGCTCGTTGCGGAACACCGTGCTGGATATACCATGCCGCTTGATCAGGGAGCTTTGGTAGTAGTGTGCGAGTACGATGTTGTAAAGCCATGGGGCGAGTTCGACGTGAGTTTCACCCAGAGTTGCTTCGATGCCGCTGATTGCTCGCCAGTTGAGATTCTTGGCCGCAATCAGATAGCGCACAGCAAGCGGATTGTTGGTGTCAGCAGACGCCTTTAACAACATGCTGCTAAGTTGCTCAGTCCCGCGCAGGTAAGAGTAAAAATCACGGGCGTAGATTTCATCATTCAACCATTCGAAGTAAGTGAAATGATTATCCACTTGCTCCCATTTGTCCTGGGCTAACTGGGCAGAGATCGCCAACTCCAGCGGCATACGCTGTTCTGTTGAATTGAGTCCAAAATTGACTTTGGCGATCTGCACGGCATCGAGAAAGATGCGTTCGGCAGTTTCGAATTCGCCTTCACGCATGGCTCGTTGACCTTCATCGATGAGCTGTTCGCTGCGGATTTGATCGTAGGCGTTGAGCCAGGGTGACGCTTCATCTGTATCAGCGTCTGATTGCTGCGCGTAGGCGACACTGAGCAAACTGGTGCAGACAGCGACCTTGATCAGTCCCAGTGTCTTCACTAGTTTTCCCACCGTTCCAGCAATTGGATCTGAAGATATTGCGCTTAGCTTGCTCATTACGCTGAGGCCCTGCCTACGCGTAGTAAGAGAGGATTTTGAGGATACCCACAAAATTGAACCCTCGCAATTCCCAGCGTCACAGTTCCCTGCACGGCTCGCTGCAAGGCCAGAGAATTCGCTATACTCGCCCTCACAACTGACGCAGTGGTACGAATTATGGAGCAGGATGGCGCGAAAACAGGTATTGATCTCTATACCTGGAGCACCCCTAATGGACGCAAGGTTTCTATCATGCTCGAAGAGCTGGGCTTACCTTATCGAGTGTTTCCAATTGATATAACCAATAGTGAACAGTTCCAGCCCGAATTCCTGGCTATCAGTCCGAACAACAAGATACCTGCTATCGTCGATCACGATGCGGGTGTCAGTCTAATGGAGTCAGGTGCCATTCTTATGTATCTGGCAAACAAGGCCGGTAAACTGATGAGTAAACCGGCCACAGAAAAATTCTGGCGCGAGATGGAGTGGCTGATGTTCCAGATGGGTGGGATTGGTCCCATGTTGGGACAGACCCATCATTTTGTGAAGTTCAACCCCGGCAAGGCGCCCTATGCCGAGGAACGCTATAGCACTGAGAACAAGCGATTGTATGGCGTACTGGATAAACGACTCAGCGATCGCAGTTATATCTGTGATACATACTCTATCGTGGACATTGCTACGTGGCCCTGGATATCGCGCTTTGAATGGCAGCAGATGGACCTGGACCAGTTTCCAAACCTTAAGGCCTGGTATTTACGCATCGCTGAGAGACCAGCTGTGCAGAAGGGTTACGCAGTGCCAGCGGACTTGCCGGTCCCATTACCAGAATGAACTTTCATAACTAAGGCGCATAACTCAGTGGCAGTTTAGTCGTGTACTTGATTTGCTCCATGGCAAAGCTGGACGACACGTCTGCCAGTTCCGTGGATTGCAGCAGTTTCTTGTAGAACTTATCGAAGGCACCGATATCCGGCACTACAACTCTTAGCAAATAATCTGATTCCCCGGCCATACGGTAGAACTCGACCACTTCAGGAAATTCACTAACTGCTGCCGCGAATCGTTCCAACCACTCCCAGTTGTGCTGATTGGTTTTCACTGCCACGAACACATCGACCCCAAGATTCAGTTTCTCTCTGTCCAGGAGTACAACCCGGTTTGCGATCACCCCGGCTTCCTCCAGTTTTTGGATGCGCCGCCAACATGGAGTGGTGGAAAGACCTACGGCGTCTGCAATTTCCGCCGTGGACAACTGACTGTTGTTTTGCAGTAGTTCTAAGATTTTGCGATCTGTCTTATCCATAGAATAAATTTCTAATTATAAATATATTTTGAGATGATATTTCTCAATAGTATGAAATATAAGCAATATTCGCAAAAAAATTCTAACAGCATTTTGATAAGCTACCACCCGGTTTCAGGCAGCATCCAATTCAATCTCAGGGAGTTCACAAAATTGAAGCGGCTAAGTGCACATCTCGAACAAGTAGACGAAAGCTATCTTCAGCACATGAAACACGCGCTATCGTTCGCTTTCAGCCTGGGAGTGGGTTGCCTGGTTTGTCTGGTCCATGCGTTCCTGCCTTTTGTGTTTGAAAAACAGGGCAGTGACATCGTGCGCCGAATGCATGATCGGATGGTGGTCAATCGACATAATTTAAGTGGCAGCAAAGAGAAGAATCAAAGCAAACGCTGGCTCTCTGTGAGCTAATTTCGATTCTTCAATTCAAAGGTCCGCCGTGACTATTAGTGCTCTGTCGCGGCGGACAGTTTTTTCTGGTTTGATCCCGCCGACTCTGGCTGCCATTCCGTTCTTTCTGCCTATCTTGCATTGATTCCCTCACTCAAAGCCTTTAAGTTGTCCGGCACTCTCGTATTCCGCCAGCAGGAGGCGATATGACACGCTCAAATCTCACCGCTCTGTTTGTAGCCAGCTCATTGCTTTGTGGCTTAGCAAACGCGCAAGACAACTACACCGCGCCTCGTAATGCCTGGGGACAGCCCGATCTACAAGGAGTTTGGAACTTCTCCTCCAATGTCCCAATGCAGCGCCCGCAGCAATTCGGTGAACGTGAGTTCATGACCGAAGAAGAAATCGAGGAATTGCGTGCCAGACTCGCCTCCCGCGATGCCGCGTCCGATCAGGCAGTTCCGCAAAGTGAAGGCAGCCCCGGAGGCTATAATGATTTCTGGGTTGAAAGTGCCGGGCTCACCGATCAAATTCGCACCTCTCATATTGTGTACCCGAACAATGGTCGTTACCCAGACCGGGTCGAGGGCGCGCCAGTTCAGTTCGGCGGATTAGGGCCGGACATTCCAGGTCAGCGACCTGTGCGTTTCACCGTCGGTGGTATTGCAAAAGATGGCCCCGAAGATAGAGGACTTTCCGAGCGTTGTATCGTGGGTTTCAATGATGGCCCTCCTTTTATGCCCAGCCTCTACAACAACAACGTGCAGATATTTCAGCACAAAGATACTGCAGTGATTCTCACCGAGATGATTCACAACGCCCGCATTGTGCCTCTCGATGGTCGCCCACCGTTGCCAGAGGAGATTACTCAGTGGTCCGGTGATGCTCGTGGACACTACGACGGCGATACCCTGGTAGTGGTTAGCACCAACTTCAATGGCATGACGGCGAGTCTGGAACCTTTCGGGACTTCAGCTCAGAAAATTCTCACTGAACGTTTTACCCGTATTGATGATGCCACTGTCAACTACGAATGGACGGTGGAAGATCCTGCTACCTACACTGACAAGATCACCGCCATCGTGCCTATGACCAAGACATCCGGACAGCTCTATGAGTATGCCTGTCATGAAGGTAACTATGGCATGGTGAATATTCTGCGCGGTCAGCGTCAGGAAGAATTGCGAGCGACTGAAGACGCCAACTAATCCGCTTCTCTGTTTGAGCAAATCTTAAAAGCCTGGTTACCGTCTGTAATCAGGCTTTTTTGTTTCCTCTTCACCCCTCAACACTTCATCAGTTTGCAGACTGCCTGAAGAAAGGCTTGTCAGTTTCTGGGCTGGTGAACGAGCGAGGCATGGATGCCGAGCCCGAGCCCACATGGATGTGGGTTTGCGTTTCACAAGCCCAGAAACTGGTAAGCCTTTCCTTCTCTTAACCAGTAGCCACCATTGACAAAACCCGACCAAATAAATACTGTATAAATATACAGTAGATCACTATGTCATCATGGCCAAGGAATCCCCCGCCAAAACCGGGCCAGCCGTCAGTGCTGGATCTGAAAGTAGCTCTCCGCCTGACTATGCGGAATTGCACTGTATTTCTAATTTTACCTTTCTGCGGGGCGCCTCCTCTCCGGAGGAATTGGTAGAGCAGGCCTGTGAGCTAGGTTATAAGGCACTGGCCATTACCGACGAATGCTCACTGGCTGGTGTGGTACGTGCTCATGTCGTAGCCAGAGAAAAAGCAAAAACAAAAACCACAACAGAATTCAAACTTATTATTGGATCTGAATTTGTTCTCCGCCGGCCTGAGGACAACACTCAAACTGATTGTCATCTGGTCATGCTTGCAACCAGCCGCAAAGGTTATGGTGAGTTAAGTCACCTGATTACTTGTGCACGCCGAGATGCTCCGAAGGGGGAGTATCGAATCGATCGTGCAATGGTAGAGGCAAACCTGCCCACCGAGTGTTTAGTGCTATGGCGACCAGAACTATCACAGGAGTCGGAGCATCTCTCTTCACAGGCACAATGGCTGAATAGGCTTTTTCCTGATCAAGTATGGTTAGGTGTTGAGCTCTTATTGCGGGGGGATGATCGTCGCAAACTACAACGATTGCAGGTGTTAGGTGAACAGCATCAGATTCCATTGTGCGCTGTTGGCGGGGTCTATATGCATGTTCCTGAGCGCCAGCAAGTCCAGGATGCCCTAACCGCTATCCGCCTGATCAAACCCATTGATAAGCTTGGACTGGATGCAGAGCCTAATGGCCAACGCCATCTGCGTGCCCGCGAACAACTTATCAAGCTTTATCCCAGAGAATTATTGCAAGCGACAGTCGACATTGCTGCGCGCTGTGACTTCTCTTTACAGGAATTACGTTACGAGTATCCCGCTGAAATAGTTCCAGCAGGGCAGACTCCATCGTCTTATTTGCGGCAACTAACCGAGGAGGGGATAAAAGAACGCTGGCCGCAAGGGATTTCTGCAAAGAATAGACGCACGGTGGAATATGAGCTGAAGTTAATCCACGAGCTGAAATACGAGCACTTTTTTCTCACCGTGTATGACGTTGTCAAATTTGCAAAAGAAGAAAATATCTATTGTCAGGGACGTGGTTCAGCAGCCAATTCGATTATTTGCTATTGCCTGGGAATAACAGAAGTTAATCCCGACCAAACTCAACTGCTGTTTGAGCGTTTTGTTTCCAGAGAAAGAAACGAACCGCCAGATATTGATGTGGACTTTGAAAACGCCCGACGTGATGAAGTTATAAAACACATCTACGATAAGTACACTCGCGAACGTACTGCCATTGCGGCGACAGTCAGTTGCTATCGTCCTAAAAGCGCTATTCGTGATGTGGGAAAGGCATTGAATCTGGATGAAGATCTCATCGATTTACTGGCCAAGTCCATTTTTTGGTGGGGAAGTGATTTAAAGGAGCAGCTCAGCGATTCCGGTGTGGACTTCGAAGAGCCGAAGATAAAGCAATTACTGTCCTTGAGTTATTCGATTCTGGGTTTTCCCCGTCATCTCTCGCAACATGTTGGCGGCTTTGTGATTAGTGAAGGCCCTCTGTCCTGCCTGGTTCCCATTGAAAACGCGGCTATGCCCGAGCGTACAGTTATTCAGTGGGACAAAGATGATCTGGAATCCCTTGGTTTGTTAAAAGTGGATGTTCTGGCGCTGGGTATGCTGACCGCTTTGCACAAAGCCATGGATCTGGTGAATCACTATACCCAACAACAGTACACCATCGAGAACATTCCCCGAGAAGATAAAGCTGTCTACGACATGATCTGCGAGGCGGATACAGTGGGAGTATTCCAGATTGAATCCCGGGCTCAGATGAGCATGCTGCCAAGGCTCAGGCCACGTAATTATTATGATCTGGTGATCCAAATTGCCATTGTCCGGCCAGGGCCCATCGAGGGTGGGATGGTTCACCCCTATTTGAAAAGAAGGAATGGGGAAGAGCCGGTGGAGTATGAAAGTGAGGACATGAAAGAGGTTCTGGGACGTACCCTGGGCGTCTCAATTTTCCAGGAACAGGTGATGCAGATAGCGATTGTTGGCGCTGATTTTACTCCTGGGGAGGCAGATCAGTTGCGGCGTGCCATGGCAGCCTGGAAAAAGAAGGGAGGGCTGGAACCCTTTAAAGAGAAATTGATCAATGGTTTGTTGCGCAATGGCTACTCCGCGGATTTTGCGCAACGAATTTATAGCCAGGTAAAAGGCTTTGGTGAGTATGGTTTTCCCGAATCCCATTCGGCCAGCTTCGCTCACATTGCCTATGTCTCGTCCTGGTTCAAATATCATCATCCGGCAGCCTTTTGTTGTGCGCTCTTGAATAGTCAGCCCATGGGTTTCTATCCACCGGCACAACTGATACAGGATGCAAGGCGACATGGTGTCGAAGTATTACCCGTGGATGTGAATAGGAGTAATCACGAATGCACACTTGAACATACAACCGACAGTAAATGGAAAACAGTTAAGTCTTCTGCGCCTAAATTACGCATAGGCTTTAACCAGTTAAAGGACTTGTCGGAAACTGGTGCCGAAGCCATTGAGGAAAGTCGTCAGGCAGGATTGTTTTCCACGGTGCAGGAGTTGGTGTATCGCAGTGGCATCAATAAACGGGACCTGGAGGCATTAGCGGCCGCCGATGCGCTAAGGGGATTGAGCGGCGACCGACATCGTGCTTTTTGGCAAGCCTCGGGAGTGGAAACCAGTGATACCAATGCCAAACCATTCCACCTCAAACTGACTCTGAACAATGATTTTGGAGTGGATGTCATGCTGCCCAAGCCAACCAAGGGGCAGGACATATTTGCTGACTACCAATCCATGAGTTTCAGTTTACGGGAACATCCGCTGACTTTGTTTCGTGAACATTTGAACAACTACGATGTCACACCAGCCCGCCAGTTGGCAGCAATAGATCGAGAACAATATGTCAAAGTTACCGGCATCGTGACTGCTCGTCAGCGGCCTCAGACAGCTTCAGGGGTCACTTTTTTAACAATCGAAGATGAAACAGGTTTTATCAATGTGGTGGTCTGGCCCAAGTTAGGCGACGAGTATCGACCGGTAGTGCGATTAGCAAAGTTGATGGGTGTAGCCGGTCATGTACAAAATAGCGACGGTGTTATTCACTTGATCGCTAACTATCTCACCGACCTTTCTCCCTGGTTGGGCGCGATGCGCTTGTCATCCCGGGATTTCATGTGACATTGGTCTTTTTGTGAAGACCGAACGAGACTTTAGTTGACGAGAACGGACTTTGCGCATCGAAAGCCGACCATTTCACGTGCATCAAATGGTCGATGGCTGTCTCGGTATTTGATCCGAAGATTGGCAGCATTGGCGCCCCAACTTCCACCTCGTACGACTCTTCGAATAGAAGGGTCAAGCGCCGCCTGTTGGAATCTGGTACCCGCCTGAAGTGTTTCTGTATAACTCCCTAGCCAAGGGTCTGAAGTGAATTGCCAAACATTTCCAGCCATATCGAACAAACCACGACCATTCGGAGGATAGCTGCCGACCGGTGTCGTACTGTCAATTTCGTTGAATCCCCAGTTAACCAATGAATTGTTAGGAAATTCATCCCCCCATGGATAGGAAGCTTGAGTCGAGCCATCTTGAGCAGCCCATTCAAACTCCGCTTCAGTAGGTAATCTCTTTCCAAGCCATTCGCAATAAGCTACAGCTGACTGCCAACTTACAAACGTCACTGGATGGCTTAAAGTTTCTTGCGGCGGCTGACCATTTGTCCAATGCTCCAGATAACGTCCATTGTGCAGCGTAGAGTCTGCATTCAGCTTACTCCATTCAGGATTCTCCTCCACAAACAGCGAAAAATCCTGATTGGTTACTGTATAGATATCAATCAGGAAATCATCAACTCGTACAGAGTGGGCTGGTACTTCAGATCTGAACGGTTCTATAGAGTCGATCCTTGTTGACGCACGAATAGATTCCAGTTCTGAAAGTTCCGAACCCATCTCAAATGTGCTTCCCTCTACTAAAAGCATGTCATGTTCTTCGCCTTCACTTGATGATAACGACGAATTACAGGTTGCTAGAAAAAAAGGGGCTAGGAAAAACACAAAAATATTTCTTAACAGGAAAGACATCGAGGTATATTCGTAACTATGATCGTAATGACTTTGGGGCCTTTTCATTCCAGGTTTTTTCTAACAAATCAGCAACCATATCAGGATCCGCGTTTTCAAGATCTACGGTTACACCACACACCTTCTTCCCCCAATACAATTTTTCCAGTGCATCCGGATAGATGGCCAATGCCGGTTCACGAGTTGCTTCGCTGGCCATGATATTTAGATAGGGTTTATCCGGAATCGCGGTGGCAATAATCTTTCCGTTGACACGAAAAGATGTGCGATCAAAGTGAGGCTCTTCTGAAACCTCAGGTAAAGCCATCGCAATCTTTCTCACTTGGGCCAAATTCATCGTGATGTCCTATGCTGTGGAAATCTATTTCTGTTCTTCGGAAGCTATCTTGATTATCGTGTCCGTTGCAGCTGCAATACTCAATCAGATCAATCCTTTCTCAAAAAAGACACGGAAGTCATTTTTGTCAATCAGCTCCCATCCCAAATGCTTGTAGATAGCAAGGTTTTCAGTCAACAATGTATGAGTTGCTAGTTGCAACCTGCTAAAGCCACGCTGTTTTGCTTCTGCTTCAGCAAAATCCAGAAGCCCCCGTCCAAGACCATGGCCCTGAAAATCAGGCGAGACAGCCACATTCACGAGAGTAGCGTGGTTCTCATCAAAGCTCATGATTAGTCCACCTACAATAGAACCATTTGCCTCTGCCACCCACACAGGGAAGTCTTCAATTTCTGCAGCGTAGTCGGCTTCTAATGGCGGTAAGTTGAAATCACCCATGCGTGGTAAATAAACCGAGTAGGCAGCATGCATGCACCGCTGTATGCCCGTGGCATCGTCTGGAGTAGCGGCTCTAATCTTCCAATCAGTCATGGCGTCGTATTCTCAGCCCCCGCATAGATTCGAGCTGTTCATGCACTATAGATGGTATAAGCCCCAATCGCTATGAATCCGGCACCCGCTATGTATTGAAGTACTTTTTCATTTATGAATTCAGAAAACAGACTTCCTGCAATTACTCCTATTGCGGAAGCCACTATGAGTGCGGCTGATGCTGCCAGAAAGACTGTAATTTTTCCCGCATCCTTGTCAGTTGCAAACAGCATGGTGGCTATTTGTGTTTTGTCACCCAACTCCGCTACAAACACAGTTGCAAATACAGTTAAGAAAATCTTAATGTCCATTGAGTCTCACCGTGCAAAAATACGTAATGACCTGACTTATGGACTCAGCATTTGGCGCTGAACCCCTAATTGAGAATTTTGTTATGAAATCTTATCGCTAAGTCCGAGTGATTGATTAAGTGACTCCCTGTTGAAAGAGCAGCAGCTCATGAGATTCTCCCTCGGGGTTCAGATTAAATTGATAATGGACGAAGGCACAGTCAACGAAAAAAGCGTTTTCAGAAATAGCTCTCAATTCTTACTTACTTTCCAGAGCCTCATCAAACTTGAGATACAACGCCCCATCCTCAATTGGCTTTTCAATTATGCTTCCTGCCGGAATGCACGTTTATACTTTACTAAAAGTACGATTATTGTGGGCCAGAATGCGGTATTGATAAGGTCATGAACACTATTTGCCCAATACATTGATTCCATAGTTAGATAGTTGTCGTACAAATCTATGATCTCCATGGAAGCTGCGACAAAAAGAACTGGAACCACAGCAATAGGTTCGATTTTCCCCTTCCTGAAGACTGCTACGAATGAAAAGAAAACTAGAAGCCCTATGTATATATGTATTGCGTCTCTGGAAAGGCCAGTTATCTCTATAATCCTGAGCTTAAGATCTTGGTACATTTACGAAGACAGATCCTGGAAAAATAACTTCATCCCTGGTCAGACCCATTGTAAGCGGCCTCTAGTTTTTCCAAATCAAATTTAATCATGGTTTGCATCACGGTCAGCACTCGTTGAGCGGTTTCCATATCATTGGCGTCGATCCATTTCATAAACTGATCGGGCACGATTTGCCAGGCAACGCCGTACTTATCCTTTAGCCAACCACAGGCCATTTCACTGCCACCGTCGAGTAACTTCTCCCAATAGTGGTCGATTTCTGCCTGGTCTTTGCAGTTTACGTACATGGAGATAGCTTCATTGAATTGGAATGCAGGCCCGCCATTCAGTGCCAGGAATTCTTCACCTCTAAGAGTGAAGTTTATGGTAAGCACGGAGCCTTCCGGGTTTGGCATGCCAGGGGGATTTCTGGTGATCTGGGTGATTTCAGAGTCAGGGAAGATGCCGGTGTAGAAATCCACCGCTTCTTCTGCATTCGTGTCGAACCACAGACAGGGCATTATGGTTTTCATGTGTTTGTCCTATTGTTGAGAGTGGAGCCCGAACAGATTGCCATCGGGGTCTTTGGCGTGGGCGACGAATCCGTATTCGCCGATCGACATCTTGTCGCGTTCCAGCTGTCCACCGGCATCATCAACTCGGGCAGCTTCTACCGCGCAGTCTTCGCAACCGAAATACACGAGTATGCTATTGCCACCGCTGGGCATACCCGGTGCATGCACTAGTGCGCCACCGGCACCATGATTCTCAAAGTTCTGGGGGAAGGCGGACATACTCAACTGTCCGTCGGGTCCGCCGGGTAGTGGACTCAGCTCTATACCGAGAACCGTTTCATAGAATGCTTTGGCACGTTCCAAGTCCTGCACATAGATTTCGAACCAGTTTACGGGGTTGCTCATATCACACACCTCTTCTTTTTATTGGGCTCTTTTTGATTTTCCTTTTACATGAAAGCAAGTATTGATGACAGTTTTATATCACCGCTATCAGGCGAAAAAGCCGTGTAAATACCAGTTCCTCCCGCCACCGCGTTCCCGAAAAATCCATAGGCGACTGCCGTTCTGTTCCTGAGCTACATAATAGTCACGGCAAATATTGCTGCCATACCACCAGCGGGTTTCAATGCGTTCAGGCCCACTGATCAATCTGATTGGCTGACGGTGATAGAGCTTGCCATGCCTCAGTAGCAGTGGCTCGGGCTTAGTCAGTAGCCATACTGGCCTGGGGTTGGAGGCAATCTCATCAGTGCCAGTCTGCTGCTGTGATTGCTGTCTCGATTCCTGGTAGTCCAATTCTTCGCTAGCGTATTCCGGGCAATGTTCTGCCACGGTATTGATGCTCTTGAGCGAACTGGAACCCAGGCGTGCATGCAGTTGTTCCATAAACTGATCCAGCGCTGAAGGCCCATTGCCCTGACCACCTGCCCTGTCTTCTATTAACAGTTGTTCACTGTGAGTCATGAATGCATCGAACTTTTTAATGCTAAGTTTTACTCCAATGATTGGAGCTGGCATATTGAGCTTGGCGAAATGAGTTTCCAGCAGTAGCAGTAAATGATCACGACAGCGACTGGATTGCCTCAGCGCCATATCAATCTCGGTGCCGGGTCGCTTCTCATGCAACAAGGCAAACACCAGATGACTGGTACTGAGGTCGCGACGCTGAAGGAAATCACAGAGCTGCGCTAGCATTTCATCGGCTATCGGGAGCAGACGGTCCAGGTCTTCTAACTCATAAGGAAGATCGTAAGCACTGTTGTAAGCAGGTGGTGCAACGTAGTTGCGTGTGGGTTCGGGTGCTGTACCCAGTGCTTTGTTTAATAGATTAACGAAGTCACTGCCGAAACGTTTGCGTAAACCATCAGTAGGTAGGCGCCAGATGTCCCTTATTTTGCGTACACCCATATTGTACAGACGGCGATTTTGTTCTTCGTCAAGCTGCAACACCTCGATGGGTAATTGGCCGAGTGCTGAACGCAGATTGTCTTTACGGTAGACCAAGGTATTGTAGCCAGAACGAGCCAGTAGCAGGCTACCGGTTACAGTGGGACTGGCAGCGTAAAAAAACTGTTCCTGCAATTGTTGCTGTGTCAGCGCAGGCTTAATCGAAGCCGCCAGTTTGTCGTGGATAGCATCGATACCGCCGAAGTATTTCAGACTGCTGCGCACTTCGCAGATCAGGGCCTGGGGGTGGAAGCTCACCGTGGAACTGACGCTCTCCGCCAAGGCTGCCAGTTCCTGCAGGATCTTCTCTTGCTGCACCTCGCTCAGTTCAACTAACTGAGGAAAGAACAGGGCATACCAAAGATTTCTCTGTCCAGGGCTTCCAGCCGCATAGGGTTTATCCAGCGGCTCTCTATGTTTACCAGGCTGCTGCTCCCTTTGTTGTTTATCGGGAACAGGCAGCTTGATGACCTGGGCGCCCGCTGCCTCCGGCAGCGGTAACTGGACCCTGGGTTCGGAGTCCTCCATGGCTTACTTCCGGGCTTAATCGATGGCTTGATGGTGGTAGAGATTGAGCCGGGTGGTGAAGGGGCGGAAGTTGCCACGGGCCTTGAGCAGAGTAACCTCAGCCTCGGAAAAATCACTATTATTATCCGGAGAATCCTTTATTTGCATACGCATTGGCGATGGTGAGTACTTACTATCATTGTGCTTAAAGAGGACTCCAAGAGTCTCGCCAGTCTCTCCCGCCAGCTGCAATCGACGCAGGACCCGGCCCGGCAACCAGTTCTGCCAGGCTAGCACCAGACCACAGTTTTGGGTCTGTAATGC
>JANQJM010000194.1 GCA_028281635.1 Pseudomonadales bacterium
TCCAGGCTCAGTTGAGTTTCGACGAGGTCGGCAAATTCAGTATCGACACTCCGGTTTCACTTCCTCCAATGTCGATTGAGGCCCAAGTGTATGAATCTCTGGTGCTTGGGGTACGGGACTATGTCAACAAGAACAAATTTGGTGGGGTGGTTTTGGGACTATCTGGTGGTATCGATTCTGCTGTCACGCTGGCAGTTGCTGTAGATGCACTGGGTAGTGATCGAGTGGAAGCGGTAATGATGCCCTTTGAATACACTTCACAGTTGAGTCTGGATTGTGCCGCTAAACAGGCGGAAACCCTGGGAGTGAACTACCAGGTAATCGCAATCAATGAGATCTATGCCAGCTTCATGCAGGCGTTAAGTCAGGAATTTGCCGGCCTGGACGAGGATGTCAGTGAGCAAAACATACAAGCTCGCGCCCGGGGCGTCATTTTGATGGCCATTTCC
Organism: Pseudomonadales bacterium; assembly: GCA_028281635.1. Lineage (GTDB taxonomy): Bacteria > Pseudomonadota > Gammaproteobacteria > Pseudomonadales > Pseudohongiellaceae > UBA9145. Next base: position 450 of record JANQJM010000194.1, read on the forward strand.
AACAAAAAAGGACATCTGGTACTTACCACCGGCAACAAGAGTGAGATTGCTGTAGGGTATTCGACTCTATATGGAGATATGGCGGGGGGCTTCGATGCCCTGAAAGATGTCTCAAAAACTCTGGTCTACCGCTTGGCAAAGTACCGCAATCAGCTGGCCTCAACGGACGGCAGTAAACCCATACCGCAAGAAGTTATTGACCGTCCGCCGTCAGCGGAGCTGGCACCAGGGCAGGTGGACCAGGATTCACTGCCTGACTATGCTGTACTGGATCAGATACTTGAGCGCTATGTGGAGCGAGATATGAGTGCCGATGCCATTATCGCTGACGGCTTTGTGGAGGAAGAAGTGAAGCGAGTATTGAGACTGGTCGATCTGAACGAATACAAGCGCCGGCAGAGTCCGGTGGGAGTCAGACTGACGCAACGTGGCTTTGGTCGGGACAGACGCTATCCCATTACTAACGCCTGGCCTCTGGGTGAATAGCCTCAATTAGGTGGGCGCTGCGCTCGGTTCTGCCGCAGTATCTCTTGCACTCTGCGCTGGGATTGGCGAATCTGTTGTGCTGCTTCTCGTTGCAATTGTTGCTCTCTTTGCAAGGCCTCAATTTGTTCGCTGTACCGGCGCCGCAATTCGCGACGTTGAGGCTCTGAAAGATTCTGGAAACGTCGCTGAATGTTGCGCAGCCTTCGCTGCTGCTCACCACTAAGCCCATTGAAACGTTGAAAGCGTTCGTTGATCAGCTGTCTTTGGGGTTGCGTCAGATTCTGGAAGCGGCGTTGTTGAGTGAGCGCCTGTTGCCGTTGCTGTGGTGGTAATCGTTCCCATTGATTAGCTCCCCGGCGCAGGCGTTGTTGTCGTTCTGCCGGCAAATCGTCCCACTGGGATTCCAGTTGCTGCAATATCTGCCTTTCCTCAAAGGACAGATCGGTCCAGGGAATTTTTTCCTGTGCAAGCAATACACCGGATAAGCAGAAGATGCCGGCTAGTAGTATTTGAAGATAAGGTTTAATCATTATTCCTGGCCTGCATCATTCTGCTGATTACTGCCGGTATTACTACCGTTGGTTCCAGCATTTGAAATTTGATCCATTCTATCTGCAAGTTCAAACAAATCCTCAAATTCATCACTGAGCAAGCTCTCAGGTTCGATCCATTCGCCGTTGTCTGTTTGAAACGAGCCGAGAAATTCTAACAACTCTATGTCCGGCAACAGTGGGGCCTCCTGTGAATCAGAGGTCTCTTCTGCTGCGTAGACTGTGTGATTATCGATCTGCATATTGCCCAGCAAGACTAAGGTAAACAAAGTTAAACCAGAGGGAACCCTCTTATTCCTTGATTCGCTCATCATCTAGTTGGCTGGGAAACCGTTTTCTTCCAGCCATAAGTAAAAATCCAGGTTTTCATAGAGTTCCAGATCATCCGCCGATGCGACCAGGACAAGTTCATCATCCAGGCTGAAATCTTCTATCTGATCGGCAGGTGAATAAAATAAAGTGGCGACAGTAACAACCAGACAGGCAGTAGCGATCATGCTTGCAGATAGTGAGAGGTTGTCGCCAAAAAACTCTTGCAGCCAATCTGTGACGCCGCTAAGTGGTGATTGCGCAGTAGGTTTATCACTCAGGCGCGATAGTGCTTCGTTACGCATACGGTTGAGCCGCTGCTCGATGCTGGGGGGCAGCTCAGCCTGTTCTTCCAGCGTGCTCAACACGCTGTCAATCAGGAGTTCATCCGCTAGCGATTCAAGGTTCGCCGCTTCCGGTTTTGCAGATAGAGCATGGGCACGTGCAGCGTCGAGCTTGCTTAGGACCGTTTGATCGAGCTGATCGACGCTGCGGTCCAGCTGTTCGCAGATTTTTGCAACCAGCACTGCTTCGTCAAGTTTGTTCATGGCCAATGCTCTCCCAATTCCTCACGCAGGAAATGGATGGCTCTTGAATAGTGAGTTTTGACACTGCCTTCCGCACAGGACATGGCAGCCGCGGTTTGCTTCACATCCAGGCCCTCCCAGGCACGCAACAAGAAAGCCTGTTGTTGCCGTTGGGGTAGTTTCTGCAATGCGGACTGCAATTTCACCATCCCTTCATCTAGTTCCGACTCTTTTTCCGGCTGTTGACCGAATCGATCCGGTGCGGTCTGAATCGGATCCTCACCCACTTCATCGTCACCGCTGAGCCAGCCGCGATACTTGTTGCGCACACCAGTGCGGCGATACCAGTCATTTATGCGGCTGGTGAGAATTCGGTAGAACAAGGGTGTCCATTCTGCTTCCTCTCGATCCGTGTACTTTTCCACCAGTTTGAACATGGCTTCCTGCACCAGATCCAAAGCATCTTCCTGATTTCCTGTGGCTAACTGAGCTATACGAAATGCACGGCTCTGCACCGATTTCAGGAATGCATCCATTAATCTCGACTTGTCCAGGATCGTGCTCCCTTGGAGTGCGGTCGTTATGAGGGCCGGCTGATTCATCTGCGGCGCTTGAGCAGTATATCGGCTACTCTCTCCAAAGTTGCGTCTTCCCAATTGCTATAACGCATTGCCGGGGAATCGGTTTACACGGCTATGTGGAGTGCAGTTTGATTGGCTGGAGGTCAGTAAGAATGGGGAATGTGGCTAGTTGAAGATGCCGAAAGTGATGATACTGAGGAATGAGCGGCCCTGTTCCTGCTCAGCACCGGTTTGGGAGTCGATTATTTGCTGGCTACCGGACGTGAAAGGTCTCTGGGTGGGTGCCAATGGAGGGTTGCCGCGATTGTCACCAAGCAAGCCAAAGCTAACGGTGTATAGCAGGGACGGATCAGTGATTTCAGTGCGAACCACAAAGTCACCATCATCATCGATGGCTGGATGCTCAGGGTAGTTTTCTTTGAGCAAGGCCAGTGAAGTATCCGCAAGCTCATTAAGCCCCAGTCTTAGATAGCATTCCACCATGATGGCCACTCCATCGGCGACAGCTGGTGTGCCCTGAAAATTTTCAACTACGTATTGGCCGCGTCGTAGAGCTGCAATATAAGCGCGACGTTCCAGATAGTAGTTGGCGACGTGAATTTCATAGGCCGCGAGATTGTTGCGCAGATAGACCATTCTAGATCGGGCATCTGCAGCATAGGCACTATCGGGGTACAGGGCCAGGAGTTGAGCAAAATCATTAAAAGACTCGCGTGCCATCCCGGGGTCACGTTTGGTGTGGTCGGTTGGTACGAATCTACTAAAGAATCCTGACTCCCCAGTAAAGGAAGACAGACCACGCATGTAGTAGGCGTAGTCAACATTTTCATTTTCCGGATGCAGTCGTATAAATCGGTCGGCAGCAGCCCTTGCCGCTTCATCGTCCC